>CASFHZ010000055.1 GCA_949294585.1 uncultured Christensenella sp.
ACTTTGTCAATTAAAAGATATGCTCCACCACCAACTGCTCCTGCACCCAGGATAAACAAAAGAATGGTTAGCCAAAGAGGTTTTAGGTGTTCGTTTTTTGGTGGTTCTTTTGTCTTTTTTGGTTGTTGCAATTTTGAGTCTATATAATTGAAAATAAAAAACAAAATTGTTATGGCAATTAACACAAAAGCTTGCCAAATTGTGAGTTCAAAAAAGAAACCAACAATCATTAAAAAAAGTGATGTTACAATTAATAAATAGTATTTTAGCGTTCCACCTCTTGACATATCTGCAGACATTATAACAAAAGCAATTCCACAAATTAAGCCAATGTTGCAAATTGCAGAGCCAACACCGTTTCCAACAGCAAGTCCAGTTGTTCCATCTAAACTAGACAAAATGGCAACCAAAAGTTCGGGAAAAGTTGTTGCCAAACTGATAAATGTTGCACCAAAAATCAATTGTGGAATATGTGCTCGTTTTGCCAAATCTGTTGATGAAGACACAAAAATATCTCCACCTTTTATAACCAAAAACAAAGCAACTAACAATAATATAACAGCAACTGCGATGTCCATAACACTCTCCAAATAAAGTGTGTGCAAATTTTTTTTTATTATTTACACATTATTTACTTTTGCACTTTTTATTAAAAAGATAATTAGCAAAATAATCACTAAGCCAATAACAAAAAGAATGAAAACTGTTAGTATAATTTCTAAGTTATTATTTTGAATAACTGGCAAGTTTTCATTTTGATCGTCAATTTCATCTTCATATGGAAAATTAAAATTAAAAGCAATGTTGTTTGATGTGCAAACAGCATTGTCATCTAAATATGAAATTACATACAAATTACCTTGTCCGTTTAAAACCTGTGCATTTATGTTAAAAACACCATCTGTTGAACTTTGCAAAAACACAACATTGTTGTTTATGTTTTTATAGAGTTTGTACTCATAGTTTAATCCACCAGTTTGAGAAATGCTTAGATTTATATTTTGAGAACTATTTATAACCTCTTGCAAATTGGTGTTTACATTAAGTTTAACAACTGGAAGTTGTTTTATATGTTCGTTTGCAATAATTTTATGACCTTCTTTTGAAGGGTGAGGGTCGGCATATGTGACAAAATCTTCAAAGTTTATATTGTTTATATCTTTAATTACTATTTTTGAAACATCTGCATTTATATACCTTGCATATTCTTCGCTTGTAAACTGTTCAAAAACTGAATATATATCTACAACAATAACATTTTTGCTTGCACTTTGTCTTATTATTGAATTTATTTGTTGCAAATATTCCATTGTTGTGTTTAACATTCCCGAAAAAGATTTATCCAAATATTTTAATGAATTTTTTACCAAGGAATCGGATATTGCATCGCCTGTATCAACTGTCATTTGACTAAGCAAAGTGTACTTGTAGGGATTGTATATTGTCATACAAAAAACTTTTGCATTTTCATTTAGAGTTAATGCAGGAATTATTGTGTTTGTGTAATCGTTTTTAAATGTTTCAACTCCTTGTTTTAATAAGATCCTATATTCTTCATCACTTATTTTGCCCTCTATATAGTTTTTAAAATTATCTTGTGCTGGTCCAAAAATATTATTTGCACCAATACAAAGCGTGAAATAATTTGTGTTTAAAAAATCATTGAAGTCATCTGCTGTTTTATCTAAATATTTTTTTAGAATATTTGCAAGTTTTGTTGATTTTATTCCCGTTATTCCATAACCTTTTACGCTTCCCGAATAATTGTTTATATATTGTTTTGCAAATATTTCTGCATAACAATCTTGTGTTATGTCACTTGTTTTTGCCACCGTTTCACTTCCAACATAGTTGATGTAATCTTCAAGACCATACCCTGCCGATATGGAGTCGCCATATGCTCTGAAATTAAAAACATAATTGTTTTGTTGTGACTGTGCAAAAACTGATGACAAGTTAAAATTACCTGTCAAACAAATTAAAAATATTAAAAACACAACACATATTTTTTTTAACATATCTATAATTTTACTCAATTTTAAAATAAAAATAAGAGTATTATAATTTTTCCTAATTTTTGATAAAATTTTATATTTTTTTACATAATTTTTAATTATTTGATATTTTTTTACATTTACTCTTTAAGTTCATCGCATTTTTGCTTTATTCTAACAGCCAAATTATAGTCTATGCCTTTTACCATATTAAGTTCCTCAACACTTGCTTTTTGAATTTCTGCAAATGTTTTAAACTGATTTAAAAGTGCATTCTTTTTTACTTTTCCAAGACCTTTTATTTCATCAAGTGGAGTTTTTATTTGACTTTTTGACCTTAAACTTCTGTGAAAAGTTATTGCAAATCTGTGAGCCTCATCTCTTATGTTTTGAAGAACTCTTAGTTCACTGCTTCCCCTTTTTAGCATAATTGGCTGTGAGTTATGTGGAACAAAAACCTCTTCAAATTGCTTTGCTAGTGAAATTATATCCACCTTAAAGTTTAACTCTTTTAAAACTTCACAAACTCCAGAGAGTTGTCCTTTTCCGCCGTCTATAACAAGCAGGTCGGGCATTTGCGAAAAACTTACATCTTCGCCACTAAGTTCGTTTATTCTTCGCCTTAATGTTTGTTTTAAGCACTCAAAGTCGTTTGAACCGTGCATATTTTGCATTTTGAATTTACGATACATACTCTTTGCAGGTTTTCCTGCAATGCTCACTACCATCGATGCAACTTGATTTGTTCCACTTATGTGAGAAATGTCATAGCACTCAATTCTGTTTGGAATTTTGGACAAGCCAAGTTTTTGCTTTAATTTTTCAAGTGCACCAACAGTTCGGTCGTATTCTATGTTTTCCTTGTATTCAACTTTGCTTAAATATTCCTTTGCATTTTCATTTGCAGTTTTTATAAGCGAAAATTTAACGCCTTTTTGTGGACAAGTTATCTTTAAATTTGCTATATCCTCAAAATCATCGCTCATTTTTATATTAACAAGCAATTCTTTTGGTTTTTCGTGCTTTGCGTAGTATTGCAAAATGTACTGTTGCAATGTTTCCTCTTCATCTATGCTTGCATCAATAACACTTTGTGTTTGCACACCTAAAATTTTTCCGTGTCTTATTGTTAGAACACAAATTGAACCAACAACACCATTATTGATGTAACTCATTGCATCAATACTGTTGTCAATTGGCAAATCGGCAACAACTTTTTGCTTTAAATTGTTTACCATTTTAAGCATATCCCTAATTTCCAATGCCCTTTCAAAGTTTTCCGTTTCACTTGCCTTTTGCATTTTTTCTGTTAAGATTTTTTCTATTTCCCTATCGTTACCCCTTAAAAAATCCATTGCTTTGTAAACAATTTTTTTGTAGTCTTGTGAAGATATCAATTTTGCACAAGGTGCACTGCATAGTCCAAGTGAATAATTTAAACAAGGTCGTTTTGCATTTTTTGGCAAAACACCTTTGCAAGTTCTTAGTGGAAAAGCCATATTTACAATTTTTATAAGAGCATAAGGACTTATTGAGGAAATGTATGGGCCAAAGTATTTTGCACCATCATTTTTTATTCTTCTAACAACTTCCATTCTTGGATATTCATCTTTTATTGTAACTCTAATATAGGGATAAGCCTTGTCATCTTTAAGAAGAATGTTATAAAAAGGTTTATATTTTTTTATTAAATTATTTTCAAGTGCAAACGCATCTCTTTCGTTTAGTGTGATAAAGTACTCAAAATCTGCAATGTGTTCAACCATTGTTGAAACTTTTATTGGCTTTGCCGATTTGTTAAAATATTGACTTACTCTATTTTTTAAATTTTTTGCCTTTCCAACATAAATTACAGCACCATTTGTGGAGTGCATTACATACACTCCACTTTTTGTCGTTAAACCTTTTAATTTTTCCTTTATTACATCGTTCATAATACTAATTTCTTTACTTCTTCAAATAACTCACTTGCTTTTTTGTTTGCAAGTTCAATATTGTTGTCTTTATAAAAAAGATATATTTTTAGTTTTGGCTCTGTGCCACTTGGCCTTAGTATAAAAGAGAAATTTTGTCCAATATACTCTATAAAATTCTGTTTGTTTAGTCCCGTTTCATCAAATTGATAATCTATTGTTTTTACAATGTCCATATTGTTTATTTTTGTCAATTTGTTTTTTCTTAAATTTTCAATTTTTTCTTGCATTATTTGTTTGCTGTTTATTCCACTAAATTTTATGCTGTCCGAAATGGAACACACATAGCCACAATTTTTGTAAATTTCATTTAAGTAGTCAACAAGAGTTTTGTTTTGTTGTTTTAATTGCTCTGCTATTTCACAAATTAAAAGAGTTGCATAAATTCCATCTTTATCAAAATAACTGTTTTTAACAACATATCCACAACTCTCTTCATAGCACAGACAAAAAGCATTTTGTCCAAACTTTTCACAACACTCTTTTGCCTTTGTTCCCAAACTCATAAAACCTGTTAATGTTTTAAAAAGTTTTGATTTGTAATAGTTGCAAATATCATTAATCAGTGGACTTGTTACAACACTTGTCACAACAAATTTATCTTTGTCTTTATTGTTTTTTAACTTATAATCTGCAAAAATATAACCAACTTCGTTGCCCGTTAATTTAACATAACTGTTATTGTGTTTAACCACAACACCAATTCTGTCTGCATCAGGGTCTGTTGCAACAATTATATCTGCGTTCGTTTTTTTTGCAAGGTTAATAGAAACATTAAAAGCCTCAACAAACTCTGGGTTTGGATATGAGCAAGTTTTGAAATATCCGTTTCCATTTTTTTGACTTTTTGGAACTTTAAATTTAAAGCCATTGTTGTTTAACAATTTTTTTACGCAATAATAACCTGTTCCGTTTAGTGGAGTGTAAACAATTTTTAGGTTTTTAACTTTTGTTTTGTTGACAAATGATACAAATTCATCTTCCATTTGTCTATCAATATAGGTTATTAGGTTGTTGTTTTTGAATTTATAAACACTGTTAAACACTTCAATTTCATCTATTTTGTTAAATATTTTTGATATTTCTTGTTGAGTTGCATCATTTATTTGAATGCCATCATTTGCATAAATTTTTATACCGTTATAGTTTTTTTGGTTATGACTTGCAGTTATCATAACTCCAATGTCTGATTTTAGTTTTGTTGTTGCATAAACACATAGTGGTGTTGGTGCATAATGTTTGAAAATATTAACTTTTATTTTGTTTAAACACAACACTTTGGAAAACAAATTGGCAAATTTTTTGCTATTTAATCTTGTATCAAAGCAAATTACTGCATTTTTTAACATATGGTTTTGCATATAGGTTGCAACACTTTTTGCAAGTTTACAAACTGTTAACTCGTTTATGTTGTTTGTTCCAAGTTCCATTGTTCCACGCATTCCAGCAGTGCCAAATTCAAGATTTGATGAAAAGTTGTTTTTAATTTCATCTTCTGTCATTTTGTTTAACTTTGCCACAATTTTTTTATCTTTTATTTTTGTTTTCCAAACATTGTATTTTTCGTTGCTATTCATCTTCTTCCTCATCACTTAAATCTTCAAGTTCCAAAACATCGTCTTTTGCGTTTGTATCACTAATTGTTGACACATCTTTTAACTTTCTTTCAATTGTCTTTGATTTTTTTGTTGCAAATTCAATTGTGTTTGACGCTTCGGTTAATTTCTTTTGAGTTTTTGCCAACAGTTCAACAAACTTAGAAAATTCTCTTTTGAACACACTTAATAAGTTCCAAACTTCACTTGAACGCTTTTCAATTGTTAAACTTTTAAATCCAAGTTGCAAACTGTTTAAAAGTGCAGAAAGTGTTGTTGGCCCACACACAACAATTTTGTATTCTTGTTGCAAATGTTCGCAAAGTCCGGGTATTCTTAAAACTTCTGCATACATTCCCTCAATTGATAAATACATAACTGCAAAATCTGTTGTTTTTGGAATTAGTATGTATTTTTCTTTTATTTTTTTTGCCTCTTCCTTAACTCGCCTTTCTATGCCTTTAACTGCAATGTCAACCTCTTCTTTGTTTCCGTTTTCGCTTGCTTCAATAAGTCTTTGATAGTCCTCTATTGGAAATTTTGCATCAATTGGCAAATACACTTCACCACTGTCATCTTTTCCCGGCATTCTTATAACAAAATCCACTCTGTCGGTGTTTGCTGGGTTAATGTTAACCTGACTTAGGTATTGGTCTTTTGTAAGTATTTGTTCCAACAAGTTTTCAAGTTGAATTTCTCCCCAAACTCCACGCGTTTTAACATTGTTTAAAACTTTTTTTAAGTCGCCAACACCTGTTGCCAGTTGTTTCATAACTCCAATGCCTTCATAAACAGACTGCAATCTTTCATTTATTATGTTAAATGACTGCGTTAATCTGTTCTCTAAACTAACATTAAGTTTTTCATCAACAGTTTGTCGCATTTGTTCAAGTTTTTTCTCGTTGTCTTGTTGAAGTCTAATAAGTCCGTTCTCCAAAACACTTATGGCATTTTTCATAGATTGTTCGTTTGTTTGCAAAACGCTGTTTAGCCTGTTTAAAATGTCTGATAGTTGTTGAAGTTGAAGTCCGTTGTTTTGTGAAATTGTGCTAAGCACCATATCGTTGGAATTTTTTATGTTTTGCATAAGCAAACTATTCAATTGATTATTTAATTCGTTTTGGTTTTGAGATGTTTGCTTAATTTGTGCAATTATTTGTTCAATTTGATATTCTGGACTGTTTGTTCTTGCATTCTTTTTTACAACATAAAGAAGAATTGCACTTATAAGAAGTGAAACAATTGTCACAACTAAACTACTTATTTCTATAATCATATGCTTTTATCTCCTTAATTAAATCATCTTTTTCGTTCTTAATTTCGCCGTCAAAAACTTTTGACAACAATTCTTTTAAAAGCAAAGAATAATATTTTTCTGGCATTTTTGGCTTGCATTTTTTAATGTCATCACCATTAACTTTTAAATCTTTTATTGTTATTGGAATGTGATTGTTTGTTAAATATTTATAGAAAAAGTTGTATTTATTGAATAAAAATATACTTTTGTGTGCAATAAACTTGCCTATTTCTTCAAAGTTGTTAAAGTATTTAAAGAAATAATTTTTATTGTTAAGTCTATTAAGTGCATCAAAATAACCACACACAACATTAATTAAATATTCTTGTTGTTTTGTTGTAAAGTCCAAACCTTTGCCACCAAGCATATATCTTAAATAATATTCAACACAATCGGGGTTTATTGAATCAATCATATCAATTAAAAGTGCAGACATTAAATCTACATTTGTCTTTTTAATCATATTCAATTTAATAAACGAAACAGACGAATAAAAAGATGACCAAAGGTGCAATTTGTTAAAGTACTTTAAAGCCCTTATGTGTGCGTTGTCCTTTGAAACACTATATTTTATTCTTGAATTTAAAATATTAACAAGTTCTTTTTGCTTTCTTGTGCCAGATATATCTTTAAGTCGGTATGCCATTAAAGTTGCAGTTTTCAAAGTTTTCTTTTCAATTTTAAAATTTAACTCACAAGCAATGCGAATCATTCTTAAAATTCTAAGTCCATCGTTGTCAAAAACATAACTAGGTGTTTCTATTGTTTTTATCTGTCTTTTTTCAAGGTCATATAAACCTGAATAAATATCAATAATTCGCTTTTTTAAAATGCTGTAATACAAACAGTTAATTGTAAAATCTCTACGCCTTGCATCTTTTCTTAAATCGTCAACAAAACAAATGGAAACAGGACAATGCTTTCCATTATCCTCATACTCCTCTGTTCTAAATGTTGTATGTTCATAAACTTCATCAAAAATTGAAATGGTAACAGTTCCAAGTTTTTTGCTTTTATCTTTCACAACATAATCTGTGTCTTTTAAAAGTTCTTTCAACTCGCTTGGTGTTAATTTTGAACACAAGTCAATGTCTGTTCCACCAATTTTTAAAATGCTATTCCTAACATAGCCACCAACAATAAATAATTCTGCTTTATTTTTTAATTTTTGTGCCAACTTCTCTAAATTTTCCGACACTGGTATTTGTATTTTTGTTTTCATACACTAAGTATAGCACAATTAAATATTAAATAAAAAACATAATATTCTATTTTTTATTTTTTTGTCTTGAAATTAGTTGTTCTTTTAATATATCACTTCTCTTTAGGTTATATCTCGACAAAATCATCATAGCCAAAGCAATGGAAATTGCACAACCTCCAAACACAAGAAAACCTAAATAGTTTTGGACTTTAAGTGCTTGAACAGGAGATGTTGGGTCAAATTTTATAAGGTCCAATAGAACACCAATTACCAAAAGTGCAAAAGAATTTGCAATATTATATGCAAAAGTCATATACCCACTGTATGTGGCGCTGTTGTTTTCACCTGTTTTAATTTTGTCCATAGTAACATTGTCTGCAAACATAGACATTGGCAAAGAATATAATGCACCTGTACCAAATCCACAAAATATTATGCAGGGCAAAACAAGCCAAAATGTTACATTAACACCAAGTTGCTCTCTAAACACAAAAATCCAAAATGTAAAAAATATTCCTATCAAAATTACAAAATACGACCACTTTAAAGCAGGTTTTTTGTCTATTCTTTTGGAAAGATAAATCCAAAAAGGTTGACTTGCAATTGCTCCAATAAACAAACAAGTCATAACGATTGGAATTTGAGTTGTATTAAAGTGAAAGGAATATGTGAACAAATGCATACCAACAGAAGTTAAAAACGCCGCCGAAATAAGAGCCACAGAATATGAAATAATAATAGCACCATAATTTCTGCGTTTTAATGTTAAAAAGAAATTATAGAAAATTTTAAAAAATGCATTCTTTTCTCGTTTAATTGTTTTATAGTTTGGCAAAGACTTAACTCTTTTATAAGTTCCAAAAACACAAACAAGCCCACAAATTAAACTAAGTGTACTTGTTACATACGCAATGTAAATGTAACCATCTTGTGAAAGTTGTGCCATGGCATCGTTGCCACTTGGCATAAATATCATCATAAGCACACTTGGCAAAACCATACCAATAATAAAGAAAACTGTTTTATATCCTTGAAGTGTACTTTGTTCGTTATAACCTGGTGCAATATCTATTCCAAGTGCAACATAAGGCGTTGCAAAACAAGTGTTTGCCGTTTCCAAACTTATAAGCATAACAAGAAGCCAAAAAAATTTACCCAACTCGCTAAATTTAGTTGGAACACTCCACAATAGAACATTAAAAATAACAATACCAAGTGTTCCAAAAAACAAATAGCCCAGTCTTTTTCCCCAAAATTTGGACCTTGTTAAATCTGAGATATATCCAACAATTGGGTCACTAAGTCCGTCCCAAAAAGCACTGATGGCAACACAAAGCCCAACCAACGAACCTTTTATTCCCAAAACACTTGTCCCAAAGAACATAATAAATGTTGTCATAGTTTGAGATATGGTTCCATATCCCAAGTTGCCAGTTGCGTAACATAGTTTTGTCCTTGTGTTTAGTTTTTTCAAATAATACTCCAAAACTAGTTTATGCAACAAAACTAAATTTAATTAAATTTTTGTCACAAAATGTTGTTTATTAAAAGCTTGGATTTTAAAATCATTGTAAAGGAGAAAAAATGGATAATACTAATACATTAACAAAATTAAAGGCACAAATTGAAGAAATAGAAAAGCGTATTAAGGCAATAAGTTTACAAGTTACAACATCAACACAAGTTAATGCAATAAAACTTTGTTTAGATGATTTAAAAGAATTATTAGACCTATACCAAGCAGAATATGAAAATTTAATAACTGACTATGATACTCACAAAGATGACTATCAAAACTTGTTGTCTGATTACAACGAACATAAATCAAACTACGAAACCTTTTACAATGACTATCTTCAACACAAAACTGATTATAATATTTTGTTATCAAGTTATAATGGACTTACTCAAACAAATCTATTAGAACACACCACAATGAAAGATGGCATTTCTAGGGCATTAAGTCAAATTTCAGATTTAGACACAGAACAGACAAAAATAAATCAAAGAATGGACTATCTTGAAGCAACATATGGTGATGGTTCATCAACACAAACAAACATAACCGAAACGGTAAATACATTCGACAGAGCATATATGTATGGTTATTTCAAAATTGCATCTTCCTGCAACACACCTTCTGTTTATTTTACCTGCAACCCATCACAACAAATAAAAATATCAGTTAGATTAAAAGGTCATACTTTCCAAGATATGCTAACTCCAACAATTTATATTAAAATTGATGGAAAAACAATTGATTATGAAGTGTTTACAGATAAGACTGCAACTTTTGACTATCAAACACACGTTTATTATGTTCCAAATAAAGCCTTTAACAGGTTAACAATTCAATCGAATATTTCACTTAATTACTATTACTCAAATTGTGAAATAGTTTTGGAGGGAAGAAATGTTAAATTTTTAAATCCCGACCAACAATTAAACATATTTTGTTTTAATGACAAATATTATGTTTCTGCAAAAACTATGGACAATTACTATATGTATGGTACACTTGAAAAAGATAACTTAAAAATTTCAGATGCATATTTGACAAAAATTCCAATAAGTAAATTTACTTTTGAAAACAGTTACTTTTGGTTAGTTCCAGCATTGGAAGAAGGCACAACCTATCAAATAAAAGAAGACTTTGCCTACGGATATGCATTTCCATACTTAATAGGAAGAAACCCAGAAAATGCAGGTGTTGCAAAAGTACTAGAAGATTACACTCCTACTCAATATTTGTCTTGGTCCTATAGCGTTTATTCAAAAGATTATCTTGTTGCTGGCTGTGGAAATGGTGGAATTTGCTGTTGTATTGTTGTAAACGATGGAACGGTGAGACTTGTAGGCTTTGGCGTTGAAAATTCAGAAGCATTTACATACAATGGTGAAAAATTAGTTGATGAGTGGTTTAGAGTTTGTGTGGTTAAAAATAATAATCTAAAAATTGGTGACCCTGTTGAACAATATCACGGTGCAGTTTTAACAAAAAAAGATGCAACCAATGTGTTCTTCCCAGATGTTCACAGCACATACTGCATTGATTTAGGTGTAGGATATAATGCAACCGCATACCTTCAACCAGATGAAACAATTAATATTTACATAAATAAAGATTGCGATATTTGCAAATACATACTAGAAAAAAATGAAGAAGGAATATACGAACTAAGTCCTGTTAAAGTACTATATAAAGGTATGACAAAATACGAAGAACTTTACGATGGAAAAGCACTTGTTTGGAGAGGTTGTAAATACGAATTTTTGGAACCTGAAGCATAAAAAAACATATTAGCAAGAGATAACTTTTGCTAATATGTTTTTTTTATTTTAAATCAATGTCATCTTTTTGTTCTGCTACTATTTCTTTTTGCTTCTTAACTGTTTCTTTTTCGTTGTTTTTTTGTTTGTTTTTTATGACTAGTTTGTTCTTAACTTTTGGACTGAACAAAATAACAAATGGCAAAAAAATTAACATACTTATCAACAAAACTGCAAATATTTCACCCAAAGTCATAACTAACTCCTTAAATTAATTTAATACACTAATATATTACAATATATTTTAAAAAATGTCAATACTAAACAGTTTTACAAAATAATATTAAACTCTATAATTCACAATTTTTAATGTTGTTACTTTTAACCAAGAATTATAATAATCACTTTAAAATTTAACAATAACTAGGCTTTGTTGGACATAATGTTGTATTAATTGCGTTAACAATAAACTCTTGATATGCAGAAACACTTGTTTCAATACCTTTTTTCACCGTGTATTCTTCCATTCTTTCAATTTTTCTTATATAAAGAGTTGATTTTTCAATATAATATGTCAACTTCAAAGAACTAACACTTAAACTTTCAAGCCCGCCCTCTTTTTTTGTGTTTTCTATATACTTTTCAGGCAATTTGTTAACATCTAAAATAAATGACACTATGTAATATTTACTGTTTGTTGTTCTGTCAAACTTAACAAGTGTTGAATTTTGTCTTGTTGCCCTAACATTAAAAACATCATATGCCAAATAATCATAATTATTTATTATTTCTTGTTTGGTTGTTGATGCTTGCTCAACCGTGTAACTCCAATTTGGAATGCCATTTTCATACTTAGATGTTTTTCTGTATTCAACATTTTGCCCATTGTCACTTGAATAAAAATATCTGTAATAGTTTTGTCCAAAACTTATTGAACAATTTGCAAATGTTTCTTTTAGGTAATAATCTCCACTGCACACAACAATCTCCTTAACAGTTTGAGTTGCACTTCCTATTCCTAAAATGTCAGAAACTGCAGTTAAGTTTGCCGTTATTTTATAACCTTTTCCATTGTCTATAATCTTTAATGCATCACTAACACAACTGTATCCGTTTGAATATAAAGGAATTTGTGATGTTTGCTCTTCACTATCTTCATTAGATCCACCACTTTCTTCTTTTTCATCATCAATGTCTTCAAATTCATCTTCAAAATCTTCAACACCTGTTCCAACACTTGGAAGTGTTATTTGATTGTTGTTTACATAAATTTCCAAACTGGTAAAAACAGCAATGCAGACCATTGCTAAACATATTATTATAAAACACCTTAGTGAAGATTTTTCGCTCATAATTTCCACTAAGAGATTAACATTATAATCTAACTTTGTCAATATTAAAGTTTTTTGTCAAAATATTACATTTGTATTAATTTTTTAATATATTCAGAAACTTCATTATCTTTGCAATATTTTATAAATAAGTCTTTAAAACAATCTCCACTTATTGTATGTTTAACAAAATCTTGATTAAGTTCTTTCAAAATTGTAACCATATCTTTATGTGTTATATTTTTAACTTCATCTAGTATTTTTTTGTTTCTTTGTTCAAACATTGCCCTTTCAACAGGATATCCTTGTCCAGATTTGTGTAAAAATATTTGTTCAAACATATATTCAAGATTAAGTTCAGCACCCCAACCAAATCCTTTTGCAAAAGGAAAACTCACAGCATTTCCATCGTTAATTTGCATAAACATATAAGCGTCAGTTGGGTCACAAATATGCCCACACAAAACATTTGGAAAACTGTTGCACGCAAGCATTGCCCCTTCACCAGTTCCACAACCTGTAACAATAAAATCTACCGTTTTTGAATTTAACAAAATTGCAGATAATAGTCCCGCTTCAACATATGTCAATTGAGTTTTATCCTCAACACTTTTTGTTCCAAAATTTAAAACTGTATGTCCGTATTTTTCTGCAACCTTACACAATGTATCATAAATTAATTTATTTTTACTTGCTTGACTATTTTCATTAATTAATCCTATAACCATATTTTCCTCCCATTTGTTAATAGAATAACATATAAAAAAATTTTATAAAACAAAATTAAATTATTTTTTAATTAATTTATTGAAATAATTAAAAAAATCAGATTGCCTAAAACATTTAAAAAATTTATTCCAATTTTTTTCATTTTTTGACAATCTGTATCAAATAATTAAATTTTACTATATATTATTATAAATTAATAAATTAATTCTATTTTTTTATATTATTTTCATCAATTTTTTGTTCTGTGTTTAAATTCTTTGTGTCATTGGTATTTTAGTTAATGATAATAAAAATATTTTAAAA
>CASFHZ010000056.1 GCA_949294585.1 uncultured Christensenella sp.
CAACAATGCATTAAAGTTATCAACAAAATTTAGCAAAGTGCCAATTATTGCAGTAACAGAAGACAAAAAAACTTATAATGCACTGGCGTTGTTTTTTAACACTTTACCAATTTATTCAAAAAAGACTAATGATATATTTAATCAAGCAGAACAATTGTGTACTGAACACAAAATTGCAAAAAATAATGATTATATTATTATTACAACTGGAAACTCTGATAATATTTCAAATGTTTTAAAGTTTCAGCAAATAAAAACACATAAAGCTTAGCTTTATGTGTTTTGTTTTTATCTTTCAAGTTCATTTATTCTTTTTTTAATATAGCCAAAATCTTGTAAAAATTTTATGTAGTTTCTTTCAAGGTCAGTGCAGGTTGTTTCTTTTTTGTTTAAAATCTTTGCAGAGTAATCTGAAAGAATTATTTTTCTAACATACTCCTTATATTTATAATCATTGTTTAAAATTTTTGGTATGAATGACTTAATAGCGTTTTCACTTGCAAATTTTGTTATGCCTGGCAAATAATCTACTTGGATTGTTCCATCTGGTAGATAGCAATATGAGATAAAAATATCACCATCACCATAATTTTCTATAAAATTTTTAATGTGTTTTCTTTGTAATTTATATTTCATAATTCACCCCTTTGCATATTAATGTTAACATATTTTTTATATTTTTTCAACACTTTATTGGTTTTTGTTTAAATATTAATAATCAGCATTTACAAATGCTCTTTTTTATGGTAATATGTTAAAAAAAATATTATCAAAAGTATTTATTTTTTATATAATATTAATAAACAAGGTGAAAATATGAATATGCATAAAAGATATAGCGAATTAAAAAAAGAAATACAAAATTCAAGATATCAAGATATAAAACTAGTGAATGGAGAGATAATTAAAAATTTTGATACATCAAAAATAAAATTTATAAGGGTGGCAGTGGTATACTATTTTGAAAATGGTGAATCAAAAGCTCAATATTTTTATGAAACAATTTTGGACAATAAAATGAGATATGAAATTGATATCAGTCAAAAAAACAAACTAAAAAAAATTTTAGAGTTATTTAATGTTGAAGAAATTGAAAATGTGCAATAAAAAGTTTGAATAATCAAAAAATTTATAAAAAAAGAATGATTTTATTAAATATCATTCTTTTTTGTTATATGTAAAATTCTATTTTTCAAAATAAACTTCTATATCCATATCATCAAAATCTTGTAAAGCTAATATTAATTTGTTACTTTCTTTATCAAAAAGAAATCCCGTTTCAGTTGTACTTTGACTGTCTTGCAATATTATTTTGTCCCCATCTCTGTTCCACTCACCAATTGTAGAAGAAATTTCATATGTGTTATCACTTTTTATAACAAAAGCAGATTCAGCTAATGTATTATTCATATTAACTATAATAAATACATAAAGTTGCTCATTAGTCATATCTGATGGAGATATAGTTTCATCATAAACTAAATCATCAACTTCATCAGAAGAATAATATTTTGTTTCTTGCTCATTGTTGCTGTTTAAATAAGATCCTTCATATCCAGTGACATACCAAGAGCCAATAATATCTTCGTTATCATTGTTGCAAGCAAACATAAGTGGAGAGAATAGCATAATAACTGCAACTAATATTAAAGGAAAAAACTTTTTCATAATAACCTCCTTGTTTTCACTGCTATTATATATTATTTTACAATATATAGTCAATTAAATAATAAAATGATATTTAATTAGGAGTTGAAGCAATTTAACAAGTAAATTAACAGTTTTCTAACACAAAATTTTGAAGTATAATTTATATAACTTTGAATAGCTTAATAGACTATGAATTTTTGCAATAAGAGATGACCTGTGGTGTCACCATACAAGAGCCAACTTAACTTATAAAAGCTTCCATAAGTTATCATCTCCTTAGACATACTTGAAATAATTTCAAGCATACATACACTAACATTTTTAAATAAAAAAAGCAACAAAAGTTGCCAATTTGGTGACCCCACCGGGACTCGAACCCAGAACGGCGACTTAGGAGGTCGCTGTAATATCCTGTTTTACTATGAGGTCATAAATATTAATAAAATAATAGGGAAGATAATTAAAAACCATTAATGCATTTTTATTAGTAAGGCTTGTTATATTAAAAAAATTTTTTCAATGTTTTTAATATAATATGTTTACATAATACAATATATATTATTAACAAAAGAGTTAATTTTGTCAATCTATTTATTGTGTTTGTTTTTTTTAAATCAAAATTTGGAGTTTTTGTTTTCAAAAAAACTTTAAAAATATTTTTAAAAAATAGTTGACATATTAATTTAAGTTTGATATCATAATAATGCTTTTGATAAAAAAGCATATTCCTCGTTAGCTCAGCGGTAGAGCAACCGGCTGTTAACCGGTAGGTCGTCTGTTCGAACCAGACACGGGGAGCCAATTAAAGCACATCTTTTGATGTGCTTTTTTTGCGTAACAATTTAAAAATGTAGAGTAGTGTTTTTAATTTTATAAAAATCAAATGACAAATTTTTTTAAAAGTATTAATAAAAAAATCACGAGAATTTATCTCGTGATTTCATCTTCGTATGTATCAATTGTTGTGTTTTTTGTTTGCAAAGCTACTTTATCTAAATCGGTTGTTGCCAAGACCTTTCTTTCAACTCTGCTTGTTCCAATAATTTTGAATTTTATATCATCAGCAATTTGATATTGATGATTTATTTTTTCGTTTACAAGTGCAGTTTTTGTTTCGTTTAATTTATAACTACCATATTTGTTTTGTGATAAGTCATAAACTGGAATAAATATTTCAATAACACCATTGCTTACAATTAAGCCTGTATCTAAAACTTCGCTAATTTTACCACTAAATATCTCATTTATGTGATTTTCTGCCCACATTGCAATCATTAATTTATTGCTTTCTATTTCTGCTTTTTGTGCTTGTTGTTCTCTTTCACTTAAATGTTTGCCAATTTCATTTAATTGCTCAAATGTTGGCAAATACCCTTTTTTGTTTTGATATGCACTTAAAATTCTGTGTGTTACAAGGTCGGGATATCTTCTTATAGGTGAGGTGAAGTGTATATATTCAGTTGAAGCCAAGCCAAAGTGTCCTATATTTTCAGGTTGATATACCGCTTTTTGCATTGAACGAAGAATCATTGTTGTTAAATAGTCTTCATACTTATTGCCTTTGATATTTTTTAACAGTTTTTGATAACTTAAAGATGAACCATCTATTGGTTCAAAATTAAACACTTGCAAAATTGCGTTTAACTCATCAATGCTACTTTTTGTCGGCTTTGCGTGTGTTCTAAACAAGGTGTCTAGGTTGTGTTCTGTAAAATATCTACCAACAATTTCGTTTGTTAAAATCATAAATGATTCAATAATTTTTGTTGATTTTAGTTGTGAATGGTCATCTGTTACATCTAATACCTCAGTTTTTGTTTCGTTTAGTTTAAATGTTGGCTCTTTGCTTTCTATAAATAAACTGCCTCTTTTTGCTCTTAATTTAACAAGTATGTCTGATGCTTCAAACATTAAATTTATTTCATTTTTTATGTCTTTATATGCGTTTTGAGCATTATTAACATTAAAATGTATATCATCTGCTATGTTATAACTTAGTTTGTGTTTTGAATTAATAACTCCAGAATTTATGCTGTAATTTAATATTTTGCCATTTTTGTCCATATCTACAATGGTTATTTTAACCAATCTGTCTTTTTTCTCTTCAAGAGAACATATTTCGTTGGACAAAGATTCTGGAAGCATAGGATATACGCCATCTCCTAGATAACAACTTGTGCCTCTTCTAAATGCTTCGTTGTCTATTTCTGAGTTTAGTTTCACATAATGTCCAACATCTGCAATTGCTGTGTAAATTGTGTAGCCAAATGGTTGTTTTTCTATATAAACTGCATCGTCCATATCTTTGCAAGTTGCTGGGTCAATTGTTACAAATTTTTTATCTCTTAAATCCAATCTGTTTTTTAGTTCGTTTTCTAATACTTTATTTGGTATTAATTTTGCTTCTTGCATTATTGAGCTTCTAAATTCTTTCACAAAGCCGTGACTTTTTGCAATTACAACATTTTCAACAATAGGGTCACCAGCGAGTCCAAAAACTTGACTTATTGTTCCATAACTGTCATTGGTTTGAACTGTAATTTCATCAAATTTTTCTAGTGTTAGGGTGCATCTTTTATTAACAGAAGTTTTTGCAAGTTCATCTTGTGGAATTTTTATAAACTTTCCATAAGAAATTGTGTCATCGGGAATAAAGAGGTATTTTCCTGAGTTTGTTTTTATTATTCTTCCAAATATATTTTTTGGATTTCTTTTTACAACTTTTTGAATGGTGCCACAAGGGAAAACCTCATCGTTGTTTATGTAAAGTGCAACTGTGTCACCGTTTGATACATTGTCTATGTTTTTTATGTAGAAATTTTTATTAATGCCGTTGATTGTTACATATCCAAAATCATTTCTACCTGATAAAGTAAAAATTCCTGTGTAAAGTTCACGACAATTTGCAAATTCGTTGTTTTTGAATTTTATTGCTTGTTCTTGTTGTAAATCTTTTAGTGCATTAACTATAACTTTTTTATTTAGCTTAAGCATTTTTGACAATTTGTTTATAACTGAAACATAGTTCTTTCTAAACATATTGTTTTTTACCATACATTCAAAAACTTTTTCTTTAATTGGCATATCTTTCTCCCTTAAGAGTTTAACTTCATAATTATATTATCATACATTGGTTGTAAAATCAATATCTAATTATTTTGTAACATAATTATATTAATTAGGTTTAAGAAAAACTGGGCAGGGGATATAGGATAAAAAAATAGCGTTATATATAAAAATGATTGAATTTATATTCAATTGTTTTTTATGTTATGCTCTATCATACTAAAGTTTTGATGGCTTAATTTTGCATAATAAAAAGGTTTGTTTAAATCTAGTTTCCCTTTATAAAAAAATTTTGCACTTTGTTCACCCTTGTTATTTTCAAGGTTTATGAATGTGATTTCATAAAAGTTGTAGCCGAGTATATTTAAAAATGGATTAATATAAAACAAATCATTTTTTATATAGACAATTCCTATTAAGAATATAACTATTACAAAAACAATAAACATACTTACTCTTTCTAACTCAAAACTGAGTGCAAACAATACAAAAAGAGAAAAATATCCCAAAAAGTATTGTTCTGTGATGCTTTTTTTGTTAATTATTTTAATTTTTGTTATTTTTGTGTTGTTGTGCTTTATTGAATAAATAACTCCAATTATGCCGAGTATAATTAAAGTTGATAGAAGAATTATTGTAAAAGTGTTTAATATGTTAAAGGTTAAATTGTTGTTGATTATATCAATTATTACCTTTATTATAACCAAAAAATAAAGGGGAACAAATGCACTTAAATATAACAAAATTTTTTTCATACTCATATTCTTATATTGTGTATTTTTAAAAAATTTAATAAAAAAACATTAAAATTTATTGTTTTTTATTAATTTTTCTTTGTTTTTGTTAATTTTTTATAATTTGCATTTTTGTTCGAAATAACGATTGTTGGTTATATAAAATTTAGTGTACAATAAAAAACACCCAAAACAAAATATTAAATGTTTAATAACTGTTTTTGGGTGTTTATTTATAAATTTTGTGTTTTTGATAAAAAAATGTGTTAAATCTAACAAGTTTTTCTTGTTTTACATATTTCTAAAATTGATTACTCCTCCGCTGTATATTACAGAGAATATTAACCACAGCACTGATAGGAATACCAAAATATACACGATAGAACTTCCAACTGTTGGATCTGGTCCAAAAATGGCACTAACTAAGTTGAATCTAAAAAGACCAATAAGTCCCCAGTTTAAACCTCCAATTGCCAAGAGTATGAAAGCGATGTAATTCATTACTATCATAATATACCTCCTTTAATTTTGTTGATTTTTTAAATCGAGATTAGTATTGATTGATTTTAAAAAAATATACTTTGTTTTGAAAAATACTTGACAATTAAATGATTATTCAATTATTATATAGTTAAAGATAATTGAACACTTATTCAATTATAAGCGAGGTTAGTATGGGAAAAACATTATTAAAGTGCGATTGCAAAGTTATAAATGAAAATTTTGTTAAAAGGTATAAAAAAGGGTTTTCTAAGAATAAAATGGTAATTGATCTTAGCAGGTTATTTTATTTGTTAAGTGATAACACAAGGGTTAGCATTTTGACAATTTTAGATGGCAATGAAGTTTGTGTTAGTGATATAGCTTCAATTTTGGATATGACAAAAAGTGCTGTTTCACATCAACTTAAAATTTTAAAAGATGCTTCGTTGATTAAAGGTAGCAAAAGAGGAAAAGAAGTTTTTTATTCATTTTATAATGAAAATATAAGAAGTATTTTGGAACTAGCGATTAATCATATTCAAGAGACAAATTAGTAAAAGTTGTTTGTTTTTTATTGCAACATTTTTATTATAATTATGATATTTGTTTGACATAAGTTTATTATTGTATTATATTTATTGTGTTTTGTGCTCTATTGACAAAAACTGGTAATTGTTATATTATTGATATAGTTAAAATTTACACTATAAAATTTTAAGGAGAGCTTATGGAGAAGTTTTTTAATGATATCACTACGGCAATTGCTACAATGAATATTTATTTAAAAATTTCCATAATTGCCTTACTAACAATTTTGGATATATTTATTCTTAGAGCATTTATTTCAAACATTGCAAAAGGTGATAAACCTAAAATAAAAATAGTAAACATTTTACTTTTTGTTATTGTTTCGGGTTTACTTGTACTTATTTGCACCTATGGGTTTAATTAAAAAGGAGTTTATATGAAAAATTTAATGAGTCAAACATTGGCACTTGCTCCAGATTGGGTTGTTGCATCTTTTCCTATTGTTAGAATTGTTTTGGTTTGCATAATTGCACTTTGTGGAATTTTGATGATTATTTCAACACTTATGCAATCTAACGCAAACGATGAGGGAAGTACTGCTTTAACTGGTGGTGCACAAGAAAGTTATTATGCTCAAAATAAAGGTCAAACAAGAAATGCAAAACTTGCAAAAGTTACTGTTGCTTGCATTTCAATTATGGCTGTTTGTATGATACTTTTCTTTGTAAGTTTAATAATCTATCAAGGATAGCATTATCTTCACATTAATTTAAAATTAGTTGTTTTTACAAAACTTGCAATTTTGAGTTGTTAATACAAAAGGTTTTCAAAAAGTTTAATTATGCTTTTTGAAAACTTTTTTTTGTAATAAGCATTGAAATGTACTGCTGAATTTTTGAAATACAAATCCAGCTTTTTTAAACTTATTTGCTAAATTTATTTATTTTTTTATAAAAATTACAAATTTTAGTATAAAATTTTGCATTTTTTTAAATTTCTTCTATTAATGAGTTATGAAAAAATTAAATTATATGATAATATATTTAATATGAAAGATAAAATATTGGAATTTTTAAATCAAAGTAAAATTAAATTTGCCAGTAAAGATGATATGGTTTTGTTTTTTGCTGGAAAATTTACAAAAACACCAAAAGAAATTAAACAAATTATTGATTCGATGATTTTGCGTGGTGAAATATATGAAAAAAGGAAAGGCGAATTTGTTTCAACAAAAAACACAGATTTAATGAAGGGCAAAATTTCTGGCACAAACAAAAACTATGCGTTTTTTGTTCCGTTTGACAAAACAAAAGCAGATTTTTTTATACCAGAAAGAAAACTAAAAGGTGCAATGGATGGTGATATTGTTTTGATGAAACCAATTATTGACACTGAGGATAGCCAAGAGGGAGAAGTTGTTGCAATTTTAGAAAATACAAACAAGACAATTGTTGGAACAATAACATATGTTAATAAAAGAGATGCTTTTGTTATTCCTGATAATAAAAAATTGGCAAACGATGTGTTTGTGCCAAGAAAACTAACATTAAATGCAAAACAAGGATATAGGGTTGTTGTTAAAATCAACAAATCAAAAACGCACAAACTTAGTGG
>CASFHZ010000057.1 GCA_949294585.1 uncultured Christensenella sp.
GTTGACCCAGATTTTGCAGACAGAAACAATATTTATGTTTATCACAAAACTGCAAACGGAGATTATGTGCTTGTCAACAGTCAAAACAATAACGGCGTCATCACAATAAGCATTGACGAACTTGGCGAGTTTGTGCTTTTGACTGACAATGATGCTTGGATTGATATTGTTTCTTATGTTTGTCTTGGCGTGCTTGGTTTGTTCGTGATTGGCTATGCAATATATATAATAAAAAACAAACAAAAAACCAAAAAGATGAAAGGTTAACCTAAAAACAGGCCAAAAATTTCAAAATATCAAAAATTAATCAAAAAATAGATTAAAAATGTAAATATATTCAAAGGTTTATCAAGAATAGCAAAAATAAAAATCTAAAAAGATAACAATAAAAAGGGCAGAATAGCAACCATAAACCTGCTCTTTTTTGTTTGTTTTGATAAGTTTGCTGGAGAACAACATGTTGGTTTTAATTTTAGCAACATTATATGTGAAGTTATTAATTAATAAAAATTTTTGTAGAGTTTTTTGTTTGAACGATATCTGTTAAAGCGCAATTTATAAATTTTATTGCAAAAATGATGAAATAAAGCACAAACTTGACATTTTTCAACTAATTTGTAACAACCTATTGAAATTTATCAAATTTTGATATATAATAAAACCATCATAAAGAAGGAGGATAAGATTATGATAGAAAACAGTCGTGGGGAGAAAAAAAAGCGTTCTCTTAAAGATGGATTTGATTTAAAAAACACTTCGAATGGCCTTGCCTTTATTTCATGTCCTAAAGATAAAGCGGGAGAAGTTACAGTTCCAGACGGCGTAACAAAAATAGAAAAAGGTGCTTTTATTGATTGCACAAATTTAACAAGCGTTAATATGCCAAAAACCGTAACAAAAATTGGTTCATGGGCTTTTTATGGTTGCACAAGTTTGGCAAATATTAACATTCCAGATAGTGTAACAGAAATTGGGGAGTGCGCCTTTAATAGTTGTAATTTAAAACAAATTACCATTCCAGCAAATACAACGGATATTGATTTTGCTTCAGTTTTTAGACATTGCTCAAATATAGAAATAGAGATAGATGAAGACAATTCTGCATATTGTGTTGTGGACGATGTTGTGTACAGCAAAGATATGACAGAACTTATTTTCTGCCCAAAATGGAAAGAAGAAGTAAAAATTCCAGAAAGTGTAACAGAAATAGGAACTTTTGCCTTTGAATCTTGTACAAGTTTGACAAGCATTAACATTCCAGATGGTGTAACAAAAATTGGATATGGTGCTTTTTATGGTTGTACAAGTTTGGCAAATATTAACATTCCAGAAGGCGTAACAGAAATTGCACCATGGTCATTTGGTGGTTGTGCAAGTTTAACAAGCATTAATATTCCAATCAGCGTAACAAAAATTAGATTTGGCGCTTTTTATGGTTGCAGAAGTTTAAAAGAAATAAACATTCCAGCCAGAGTAACAGAAATTGAAGGCGAAGTTTTCGCGTGTTGCGATGAAAAGTTGGTAGTCAACTATATGGGAGAAAGCATGAGTGCTATGCAGTTCTATGAATTGGTTGGCAATAAAAATAAAGACGATGGCGAGGGGAAGGAATAACA
>CASFHZ010000058.1 GCA_949294585.1 uncultured Christensenella sp.
ACAGAGTTACATCTGCAATGGCATTTCTGTGCAAATATGCTGTAACTCTAAACAATCTAAAATATATTAAATAAATTAAAAACAATAAAATAAATATCAAAAAAACATACAAAAAAATAGTTTTTTTATCGTTGTTTTTTATTTTAATTTTATCAGATAAAATTGCAACAAAAATAAAATCAGAAAACCAAAATCCCAAATTAAAACACGAATTTAATATGGTTAATGGTCTTTCTATAAATATAGGTCCAAGTTCGCCAAAACTTATTGAAATTTCAGATAAAAACAAACAAACTATAAGTCCAATAACAATAAAAACAAAACCAAATTCACAAGTTCTGCCACAATTTTTTAATCCAGAATATGCAATACACGTGATAATTGGCAAATATGCTAGCAAAAAAACATATACCTTAAAATCTTCATCAACAATTGCTTGCATATATGAAATTGTTTCATTCATAAGTAATGATATTTTTATTAAAAAGAAAAAAATCAAAGAAAAATACACAATTTTTGCAATAATTTTTCCCAAATATTTTTGTATTATTTCATATAATGATAATGTTGGATATTTTTGTTTTATTTTTAAAAAAATAAATAACATAAAAAAATCTATTAAAAACAAAATGCTTGCAACAACAAGCCCACTTGTGTTTGTATTTTCAAACAGTAAAGATGGCAATGCTATCAATTTTAATGCAAGCATTGAAATACAACAAAAACACGCTGTTTGTCTTACATTTAACTGTTCCATTATTCACCACCAATTCCCCTAAATTCATCGTTATTAGAAAAAGATTTTGGTCTTTTTTTCATATCTGAAATATTTTGTCTGTGAAAACCATCTTTTAAATCAGACTTAACTTTTGGTGCATATGGTGCCAAAAAAGGAGTATCATAATCGTTTAAAGAATTAAGATAATTCACAAAATAAACCATTGCTCCAACAATGCCCAAAAGCCCAAGAGTTCCACCAATAATCAAAAATACAAATCTTAAAATTGTAAGTTGGGGTGCTTGATTTGGAACAGTGTAAACAGAAATCAAACTAAGTGCAATAACAATAATCCCTGGTGGAGAAATAAGTCCTGCTTGCACGCCAGTGTCACCTAGAACAAGTGCACCAACAATGCTTGTTGCAATACCTAAATATCTTGGCAACCTTAAACTTACTTCGTATAATATTTGAAATAAAATTAATATAAACAACAATTCAATAAAAGGTGTAAAAGGTAAATTTTGAGTTGTTGCATTAATTGTTAAAATATATTTTAGAGGAACAACTTTGTAGTGATACAACCTAAAACTCAAATAAACGCCAGGAATTACTGTTGCCATAATAATTCCCAAAGTTCTGATATATCTAATAAAAGTTGCGTAGTGTTGATTTGTGTAATAATCATTACTATTTTGTATATCTTCAAAAATCATATATGGCACTGTTAAAACAATTGGCGAACCATCAACGGCAATTGCAACTCTGCCCTCCAAAATTTTTGCTGTTACAATGTCTGGTTTTTCTGTTGTTCCAAATTGTTCAAAAAGTGAATTTGGTCTTTTTGAAAGATATTCAACAATATAATGTGCATCTAAAATACCATCGGTGTTAATTGCCTTTATCTTTTTTTCCAAACTTCTAACAACTTTTTTATCAACAATATTGTCAAGATAAAAAAGACATATTTGAGTGTGTGTCATTTCACCAACAAAAAAGTTTTTTATAACCAAATGCTTAGATGGCAACTGCTTTCTAAGTAGTGCCATTGTTGTTTTAACACTTTCTGTAAAGCCTTGTCTTGGGCCTTGAATTGTTGGTGAAGTTGGAGGTTCGGTTGGCTGTCTTGTTGGCAAAGATTCTATGTCCAAACTAAGTGCATTATCTTCGCCTTCAACAATAAGCAAAACCTTGTTCCTCACAATTTGTTTAACAAAATCTTTTTTTTCTACCTCTTCAATTTCAATAACTTTAAGCACACTGCTTTTTAAATTATAGAGGTTTACTTCCCCCTTATAGTCCATAAGTGGTGAAATAATAGACTGAACAAATAGTATTTTATCAATCGTACTCTTAAAAAAAATCATAGAGATTTTTTTGTTAGAAACAACTATTTCTCTAACAAGTAAATCTGGATTATTTTGCAATTCTTTTTTAATTTCTTCTATTATTTCCATTAAAAAAACATACCACCTTTTATTTGTAGTATGTTTTTTATAGAAAAATATATTCTAAAAAATTTCTATTTAATTATAACTTCAAAATATTCAGAACTTGTAACAAACGCACCATCGCCCAATGCTTTTATTTTTAAACTAGTAACAGTTGTTCCCAAGTTTAGATATGGAGTTAAGTCAATAACATATGTGTCTTTTAACTCACTTGCAACATAACCTTGAATTGTTTTTCCATTGTTTATGTTAATTTCAAATCTCAAAGTGTTTGTTTTTTCTGAGTCAATTTCAAAAGACAATAATTTTGTGTTTGTGTCATAACTTGCAGATTTAATATCTTCCAGTTTATAACTGTTAACATATTCAACAACTTCACCAAGTTCGCTATTTTTATAATACTTTGTTGAATCTGCAATTGCCTGAACATATAAATTATAAATTCCTGCAGGTTTTGTTCTTAGTTGTGTTAAATCAAACACTATATTTTCATTTGTTGAGTTGTTTGGAATAGTAAAATAATTCATTTCAGTGTTGCTCATAGTGTAATAAATTTTGTATTCTTTTGCATTTTTAACAGGGTTAAATTTTAATTGTGAAGAATCTTGCGACAAATTTGCAATTGGTGTATCAAGTGTTTCATAATAGTCATATGTAACTTTTATTGACTCATCTGAACTTAGTTTATAGTCATTGCTTATGTATTTTGCCCAAACATAATATCTGCCAGGTTCTTTTAATTTGCTTTTTATTGAAACTTCATTTGAGTCTGATGAAATAGTTGTAACAACACTTTCTCCCTCTTTTTGAATGTAAAATCCATATAATTTTGCGTTTTGGTTTTCATCAACATACAACCTTGTTTGATTGCTTAAACTGTATATTTGAAGAACTGGCGTTTCAAGTTTCATTGCCTTTGGCAAAAATAAAAACACAACAACAACAATAAGTGCACACGCAACTAATGATGAAATAACAGAAATTATAACTTTTTGTTTTTTGGATAATTTTTTCTTTTCTTTTTTGTTTCCACTATCCAATTTTTCATCTTTTGTTTTTGTTTTCTTTTTCTTCTTTTTAACATCTGCATTTTCATTTGCATTGTCTAATAGAGGTTTATCTTCCACAGTGATGTCAGCATTTTCTTGTTTAAAAGACAAATCTTCACTTACAGTTTTATTTTCATCTTCCTTTACCTCTGCATTTGCATTTGAATTTTGATGTTTCTTTGCCTCAAACATTTTTCTAATGTTTTCAGGCATTTCCTTTTTTGTTGAATTAACATTCGACTTTTCTTCCATATCTTTCACCCTTTTACAAGTTATCTTACACATATTATAATTTAACTTAATTTATTATGTCAAATAAATACAATAACTATTACTTTTATAATTTTATTTAACACAAATTTATAATAGTTTTATCACAATACAATATAAAATAATATAATATTAATATGTATAACAGACAAAAAGCAATTGAATATGCATATAAATGGTGGAACGCACGCAATCTCAAATTCTTAAATTTTGACAAATATGGTGGCGATTGCACAAACTTTATATCTCAGTGTTTATTCTATGGTGGCATAGAAATGAACAGCACTTCCAAGTTGGGCTGGTTTTACTATACTTCATACAATCGTTCATACAGTTGGACAGGTGTGGAAGAATTTTACAATTATGCAGTTAACAATTTATCAAACATTGGACCAAAAGCAAAAGTTGTAACAATTGACAATGTTGAAGTTGGAGATGTTATACAAATACTCCAACAAGGGCAACGCTTTCACCATAACCTATTAATAACTAAAATTGATGGTAGAAAAACTTTAAACAACATATATGTAACTTGTCACACATATGATGCCAAAGACAAAAGATTAAGTGATTATTATTTTCAAAAAATAAGATTTTTAAAAATTTTAAACACATAAATCAATTGAATATAAAAAATTTGCTAACTTTTTATAAAACTGATATACTAATAAAGTATTAGCACTATTTTTGCTAAAATTTATAAGAGGAAAATTTTTTATGTTCAACTTACAACCTTTAAACACTCCAATGAAATTGGATATATTAACAAAAATTCTTTTACCAATTTGTTCAATTGCAATTATTGTTGCACTTTTTTTTGCACTATGTGCAAAATCTGATAAAAGCAAAAAAATAACCAAAATTTGTTTGGCATCAGTTTTGCTGTTTTTGTTTGTTTTTAAAGCAATTTTTTGGATAATAAGATTAATTACAATAAGCACAGACAACTCAATTAAATTATCTGATTTATCAAACATTATTGGCTTTAATATGATAACTTATGTAATCATTTTGGCGATAGTAGTTTTATTTATCAGTGCTTTCTCTAAAAGAAAATTAAAATTTTTAGAGTTTTTAAAACAAACACTGTTTGGCGTTGGTTTGCCTATTGCAATATATAATTTAATTATGTCAAAAATGATATACTCTCAAGACAGTCTTTTTCACATAGTAAATATTGATAATATAATTATGTTAATAATTTTAATAACAAGCATTATATACCTAGTAAAAATTGATGATATAAAACTAAGCATATCAAAATTTTGGTATGCAATTGCGGGATATATTTGCTTAACTTCAATTGCTATGACTTTGTCAATAGTGAGTTTTAATGGCAATTATTCTGAAATAACATATGCGTCAACATTATATAAAATTGGCATAAAAATTTCATTTCCTTGGCATTTATTAATAACAATTCCTATATTTTTAATTATTTCTTTTGGCATATATTACCTATTTACTTTAATCTTTAAAAATCATACAGAAAAAGACAGCAAAAATAACGAAGAAAACAAAAATGACTTTTTTGAAATATATTCTTTTTCAACAAAATCAATTTGTTGTATGCAAGGATTTTTGATTTTAATTCTTCTATCTGCAATAGTGAGAAATCCTTTGGGTACTTGGCTTGGAATACTTTGTTTAATTCCATTAATTATGACAATTTTTTGCATTCTTGCAACATTTGAATTAGACAAACTATCACAAATTAAAGATGAAAATATTTTTGAACAAAAGGAAAAACACACAAAATCAATAACCTATTTAATGCTTGGAAATTTCATATTTGGACTTAGTTATATTAGGCAATTAAAAAATGAAAAACTTGCCGTTATAGAAAGAAGAGAAAGAGCAGAAAGAAAGCGTTTGAGAGCATTAAAAAAACAAGAACAAAAATTAACAGATGAGGAAAATAATAAATAAAATGGAAAAATATAAAAAAGAACTGGAATATTCCTACACATTTGGCATATTCCCCACATTTGAACTTATTAACAAAAAATCTGAATATGTACAAAAAATAATGATTCACGAAAAATTAAAAATAACGCAAGATATTCAAAACTTGATTGACATTTGCAAAAATAAAAAAATTCCTGTTGAATTTTGCACAAAACAAATTGAAAAAATCACTGATAAAGAAAACACCTTAATTGCTGGTGTTTTTAACAAATATAACTCACAAATTTTAAGTAACAAAAATCACATAGTTTTGGTTAATCCAAGTGATATGGGCAACTTGGGCACAATATTTAGAACAAGTTTGGGCTTTAATGTAACAAATATTGCAATAATAAAACCTTGTGCTGATATTTTTAATCCAAAAACAATAAGGGCTTCAATGGGTGCTATTTTTGGACTTAATATTGAACTATTTGACAATTTTGATGATTATTTTGCTAAAAATAATAAACAAAATATGTTTCCATTTATGTTGCAATCTAATTGTCCTTTACAAAGCATTGATAATTCAGTAAAAAAACAACCATTTTCGTTAATATTTGGCAATGAAGGAAGTGGGCTTGATACAAAATTCTTGCAAATAGGAAAAAGCATAATAATTAATCACTCACATAACATAGACTCATTAAACTTGCCAATATCTGTTGCAATTGCACTGTATGAATTTACAAAAAAGTAGTGCATTAATTATAATGTTATATAAACGCAAAAAAACCGTAAACTCTGATTGATGTTTACGGTTTTTGCTACGGTAGAGATTTGTTTAATCTATTAACTTATAGATACTTTTGCTCTCTACACTAGTATTATATGAAGAATATTTTAAATTATTCAAAAAAATTTTAAATTTTTAATAAATTTTTTATTTTTCTTGCAATTTTGTTTGGTGTGAAATCAAAGTAGTTATCCAACTCTTTCATACTTCCACTTTTTCCAAAATCATTTATTCCAATTCTTAGTCCTGCTTCGCCTATATATTTATACCAAACATTATCATTTGACGCTTCTAGGCTAACTTTAATTTTTGCTCTTGATAAAATGTCTTGTTTATATTTTGCAGATTGTTTTTCAAACACCTCAACACAAGGAAAACTTGCAACTACAATTTTTATATCTTGCCCTTCTAATATTTCTTTAACTTTTAAAGCAAGTTCAACTTCACTGCCTGTTGCCAAAATTTCAACATCACCATAATCTCCACTTATAATGTAACCACCTTTAATTATGTCACTATATTTAGAGTTTTGAGCAGATAATGTTTGTTTTGTTAAAACAAATGCAGATGGACAATTGTGTTTTAGTGCCAAATTGTAACAACCAACCAATTCTCTTGTGTCACAAGGTCTGTAAACATTAAGGTTTGGAATTAACCTAAGTGTGCCAAGTTGTTCAACTGATTGATGTGATGGACCATCTTCACCAACTTTGTAACTGTCGTGAGTAAACATATACATAACAGGAACATTCATTAAAGCACTCATTCTTATTGCTGGCAACATATAATTTGAAAATGCCATAAATGTTGAACAAAAAACAGGGTTTTTTAAATAAAGTGCCAAGCCATTGCATATTGCACCCATACTGTGTTCCCTTACACCAAAAAAGATATTTTTTCCTCTTGGATTATTGGCTCCAAAATTTCCTGCACCATTAATATAAACTTTTGTTGAAGAAGCAAGGTCTGCCGTTCCTCCAACAAGTCTAGGCATTTTTTGTGATATTTCTTTAAGCAAAAGTTCGTTTGCATCTCTGCCACTTAATGACTGATTTAAAATTTCATCTTTAACAAGTTTTGTTACATCAATGTTGTTTTTGTCCTCCATAAATGCAACAAGTTGTTTATAAAGTTCGGGATTTGTTGTTTGGTATAGCACAAAATTATTGTTCCATTTTTCTATCAACTGATTGTTCTTTTCACAAGTTTTTGTTCCAACCATTTTTACATCTTCTGGAAAACCAAATGAAGTTTCAACAAAAAGATTTTTCTTTAATAACTCAATTTCAGCAGGAGAAAGTGGTTTGCCGTGTATTGCATTTGAACCTGCTTTTGATGTTCCATAACCAATTATTGTATGACAAATAATAACTGTTGGCTTTGATGTTGATTTTTTTGCTTTTGAAATTGCTCTTGTTATTGAATAATACGAATTGCCATTTCTTACATTAATGACATTCCAATTCATTGCCTTAAATTTTTTTGCAACATTTTCACTGTTTGCAACATCTGCTTTGCCATCAATTGTTATGTTGTTGTAATCATAAAGCAATATAAGTTTGTTTAATTTTAATGTTCCAGCAAGACTTATTGCCTCTTGTGCCACACCCTCCATTAAACAACCATCGCCTGTTAAACAATATGTGTAATTATTAATAACAGGATATCTTTGTGCATTAAATCTTTTGCCGAGCATAACCTGACCTATTGCCATACCAACTGCATTTGATATTCCTTGCCCCAATGGACCTGTTGACACTTCAACAAAATTTGTTGTGTTTAATTCTGGATGTCCCGGTGTTTTTGAATTTAATTTTCTAAAACTTTTCAAATCATTAACTGTTAAACCAAGGTTAAACAAATATGCAGTGGCATAATATAATGCACTTGCGTGACCGGCAGAAATAACCAATCTGTCCCTAGCAATAAAATTATGATCTTTAACATCATAAAAATAATGGTCTTTGAACAATGCATACAATATTGGTGCAGAACTTAAAGCAATTCCTGGGTGTCCACTGTTTGCATTTGTTATCATTTCACAAGATAAACATCTTAGGTGATTAATACATTTTTGATTTATATTCACTATCTTTTCCCCTTAACAAAATTAATTATTTCGTTAGCAACTGTTTTTATAGTTTTGTTTCCAACGCATATTTTTAAATTTGAAACATTTTTAAGTTCCAAATCTCTGTCTTCAAATACAATTAAATCGATTGGCAAATAAGAATTTTCCTTTATTGTTTCAGCAACTTTTTTCAACTTGCTTTTTGAGAAGTATAAATATATTATATGTGAGCCCTCATAAAAATTTTCGTACATACGGTTTTTTAAAAAGTATTCACAAGGTATGCATATTATTGAATTTTCAAAATTGGAACAACCTTTAATTGCAGATGTTTCTTGTTTTTCCAAATATTCAACACCACATTTTTCAAGCATATCACTTCTTGAAAACAAAGCATAATTTATATATTCTTTTACATCAAGAAAATACAAATCTGTTAATTCTGCCAAAGATTTGCTTACTTTCAAGTTATATTCATAATCTAAACCTACGATAACAATATTTGATTTCATAACTACCTTATTATACTATCACACTTTGTTGTATTTTCAAATAATAAATTTTCATTTTATTGCAATAAATTAATTTATTTTGTTTTTTAAAGAATTAAATGGTGTAATTGTATTAACAATTTTTATTAATTCCTTTGTTTTTAATTTTAAATCATTTTCAAAATTAATGCTAAATAAGCACAGCATATTGTTAATAAACACAAAAAACATAAGCATACCCATATTATTGTCTTGTTTAACAACAATGCTTTTTATATAATTGCCCGAAAAACTATAAAAACTATTTTCATTTTCAACTTTAAATCCTGAATTTTTAAGTATTTGTATGTTTTGATTATACAATTCTTCCAATCCACATTTTGCATTGTCATCAATAACTATTGAAATTTTGTCATTATTACAAATTGCCTCTAAAATTACACCTTCTTTTATTCTTTTTTTGTTATTTACATATATAATTTTCCATTTTTTATCAATTTTTATGTAAAAATTGTAAAAATCAAAAGCAACTGCATTATTTTCTGTTTTTGAATTTGTATAAATTATATCGGCATAATCTGTTAATTTATAGTCAGAAATTATTAAATTTTCAAGGTATTTTTTTATTTGTTTATCAACAATTTTTTTCTCTAAACAATCTTGGTATAATATCAACATATATTGAATTGTATCAACGGATATATAAGAAGGAATTTCATATTTTTTTAACAATTCTTTTGAATTATAGTCAAATAAATCCAACACAACATTGTTGCCAATATAAATTTTAGTTAATAATTTAACAATTTTTGATTTAAAAAATATATTTGTATTAAATTCTCCTGCATAGTTGCAACAAATCTTGCACATTTGATAATTATTCAAAATATAGAAATAATTCGCATAATAATAGTAAAAATAACTTAATTCTTCATTTGTTTTTATTATTTTGTAATAATCATTTAACAATTGTTTTAAAGAATTTGAATTATTATTTTCAATATAACATTCCATTAATTCATAATATGGAGTTATTGTCATTGGCGAACACTTTATGCAACTTTTTAAGTCCAAAATTGCCAAATCATTTAATTTTAAATTTTTATAAACCAAACTTCTATTATAAAAACCATAGCAACAAACAGAGGATTTGTATTCAACCTTATTTGTCTTAAAAACACATTGATACAAATAAAAATCAAATATTGAATCAAAATAAACATAATTATCGTTAATATTATAATATTCAAAAAGTTTTTGAATGTAGTCAAGTGATTTTTCCCATTGTTTATTTTTTTTGCATAATTTTATTTGTTTGTCTAAAAATTTAAAAAATTCTAAATCAAAAGATAAAATAACTGACAAATATTTATTATTAGAAATATTTGTTTCTTTGCAAATTTCCACTATTAATTTGCAAATTTCAGATTTTAAAAACATTTCATTTTCATCTTTTCCAGCAATAGATGTAATTTTATTATACAAAAAATCTAAATTATCTTGTTGTTTATCTGTTAACAAATTTTTTATCTCTTGAATAGTTTCCATAATAATATTATTATACCACATTAATAATATATGTGCTATTAAAATTTAATTGTTTATATTTATTAAAATTGTTTTTTAAAATAAATTATTTTTTTGTATTTTTTACAATAAAAAAACCTACGATTTTTTTCGTAGGCTTTTACTTCAAAATGTTTTTTTATTTATATTGTTGGTTTTTCTTTTTTGTAACAATCATAAATGTTATAGAACCAGCAAGAACTAATACTGCAACAACACTTAAGATAACTGTAATCATTTCTGTTGTTTCCAAACCATCATTGCTTGGGTCGTTAACAGTAAATGTTCTTGTAACAGTTCTTGTGTTACCAGCATCATCAGTTGCTGAGAATGTTACAGTGTATTCACCAGCAGTGTCAATGTTGTATTCATATTTGCCATTGTCTGCATCTTCGTGAATATTTTTAATTTCTGTTCCTGATGCATTTTTAACAACAATCTTTATGTCATTTGCGGACATACCTTCTGTTTTGTTATCAGCAACAGTAATTTTTGAAATGTCTATTGACAATACTGAATCAATTTTAACATTTTCGACAATTATGTCATCAGCAACATCAACAGTTGGAGCAACCAAATCACCAACTTTAATTGTGTATGTTACAACAGTTGAATTCTTGTTTGCAGATTTATCATAAACTGTGTATGTTACTTTGTATTGTTGGTTATAATTCAATGTTACATACAAGTTTCCTGCGTTTGGATATTCTCTATCTTCTGGTTGTAATGTTCCTTCAGCAATTTCTTGCTCTTCTCTTGTCCAGTTGTTATATTGATTTAATAAGTCAGCCATTTCGCTTGCTTTAATTGTTCTTGTGAAAGAATTTGATGAAATTACAATTTTTGAAGATTCAAAGTCAATTCCTGAAATATCAGATGCGCTGAATACTGGAATAAGAACTTTGCTTCCAACTTCGTATGAGTCATTCAAATCCCATTCAACTCTAACTTCTGGATTTGTTGTGTCAGAAACTTCAACTTTAAATTCTGTTCTTTCGCTTTCAACTTCTTCTCCATCTACCCACAAAGAATAAACAATTGTGTATGTTCCTGCTTTGTTTGGAGTAAATGTTTCTTTGTTGATTTGGCTTCCAACTGGTCCAATAACATTAACTTGATAGTCATAGTTGTCACCAGCACCAGTTATTTCTGGAACAGGTAATTCAATTGTCTCGCCAAGTTCTAATTTTCCATCACTTAATGCTTCTGGAAGATTGTTAAATTTTGGAGTTGTTGGTGTAACTTTTTCTGTTACTGTTATTTGTTGATAGATATACATCTTGTTGTTTCCAGCATCTGTTACTTCATAAACAATGTCATAATTTCCTGCAAGAGTTGCATAGAATTTTGCATTGCTTAGTGTGTAAGTGTTTCCTGCTCTCATAATAACAGCGTCTTCAACATCAAAATCTTGTGTAACAATTTCGTCATCAACTTTTTCAGTATGTTTAACCAAAATGTTTACATTAACATAATCAATTAAATCATCAGAAAGTTCAATTGTTGGCAATATAACTTCTGCATTTTGTTCATAAGTTGGAGTTAATTCAGACAAACTTATCAATTCTGGTGGTTTAGAATCTTTGTTATCTTTTATTGTGATTTCAGCTTCTGCAAAACCATATTTTATACCTTCATAATTTGCAATATCTTCAACTTCAACATCATCAACACCTGAAACTATTGGAGCATCATTTTCTGTTTTTGCTCTTATCTTTAAAGATGTTGCACCTTCTTTGTTTACATCAATGCTGTAATTTCCATCTTCATCAGCTTCAAGTATTGTCCAATTTGTATCATTATCAAATTTGTACATAACTTGTGTAAACAATCTATCATCTTGTTCATCACTTGCAACAGGACTTGCAAAAGTTATTCTTTCACCTGTTGTAACTGATTTACTAAATGTGTTTTTAAATTCAACTGTTGGTGCTTCTGTGAAAGTAAATGTTTTGCTTACAGTAAATGAATAATTTTCTGTAACAACATTTCCAGCACTATCTTTTGCTTTATAGTAAGCAGTGTATGTGCCATCTTCCAATGTTCCACCATCAATCATTGTTTCTGGGTCAAATTGAAAATCAGCAGTTTTGTTAAACACAATATCTTTTGTGAATGCCAACTCGTCATCTTGTTTTGCATCATCATATTTGTTTTCAGAAGAACTTGACTGAGAATCTAATCTTATATATCTTGACAATTCAAGGTCATCAATATCATCACCCAAATCTTCTGCATAAATTGCTTTAAGAACAATGTTTTGTCCATTTTCAAAATTTGTTTGCAATTTATAATCAACATTTTTTATATTTTCTGTGTTTGTTGTTGAATATGGGTCAGCAACAACAATTGTTGGTTTCTTTGTATCTTTTACGCCACTAATAACAAAACCTGTTTTTTCTGCTTTTTTGCCAAGAGCATCTGTAACATTGTAATAGAATTGATATTTTCCATTTGTTACTGTGTATGTTTGTCCATCAACAACATATGTTTTTTGTGCTGTAAATTTGTTTCCATTAATTGTTTGAGATGTTACATCAATTGTTTTTCCATCAACATAAACATATGCTTCAATTGTGTAATAAACTGGTGTTTCTTCACTTCCTATTTTACCAACTGGTTCTGGCAACTCAATTTCTTCTCCAATGTCAGCACTTGTGTTAACTGTTTTAGAGAAATCAAATTTTAATGTGTAGTCAATTCCATATTCTTTTTCAAATTCGGTGTCTGATAGAACAGTAAATTCTTTTGTTAATGTGTTTAAATAAACACCATCTTTTGTTGTTGCAACATATTTAACAGAATAAATACCTTCTTCCAAAGAACCATAATTTAATTTACCTGTTTCACTATCATAAGGAATAATTTGTTGAGATGGAGATGTAACAGTTGCTGTTATGTTATATTCAACTTCAATTTGGTCATCAGCGAACTCAACTTCTGCCTCTGGAATATACAAATCCCCAGAATAACTTTTCCAAACATAGTTAGGAAGAATTCTTTTTGTGTTTTCTTTAACAACAATTGAATTTGTTCCAATTTCACCTTCTACTGTTGCAGTTGCAGTGTATGTTTTGCTACCGTTTTCAATTGAATAGTTAATTGTGTAGGTTCCAATTCTTTCAATATTGAACTTTCCCTCAACAACTTCAACATCTTCCCCAATTGGACTTTTAACAGTATAGTTTGTTTGGTCAAGTTGTGTTTCAGTGCCATTAACAGACAAAACTGCCGCAGGAACTGTGTATTGTGAACCAACCAATGCTTTTGCATCATTGCCAGCAACTTTTAATAATGTCAAGTTGTCTTTTGTTTGGTTTTCAGCATAAACAACGTGATTATCTACATTTTTGTTGTTAGAAAGGATTGCTGCATTTACACCAGCAAGAGCAGTTGTTGATGTTACTAATAATGCGATTGAACAAGCCTTTTTAAATGATTTTTTCATTATTGTACTCCTAGTTTTTATTTTAACAAATAGAGTTTATACTATAACATTTTTTTTGTCAACGAATTGTTAAAAAAATTTGCAAGTAAACAATAAATTTTATAACAAAATGTCACATTTAACACAAGTTATAAAGTTATTTGCAACAAATAACCTCGCCAAAACAAAAAAATGCTATAGTTTAATAAATGCAGAACTTGATGAGAAACGCTCTATGTTGTTTCAACATTATTTTTTGAAACTATCACATAAATATGCTGTTTTATTTTGTCGATAATTTGGAATGTTTGTAAAAAAATAGGCTGTAAATTTACAGCCTATTTTTTAGTCACCTATTAGTTGTTGCCACAAGGAGTATTTCCACCACAGCAAGATAATAACAATAATAAGAATATTAAACTCATATAATCGTTACCACCACCACAACCATTATCGCAACCACAAATTTGCAATAAGAACATTAACCAAATTAAGTTGCAATAACAATTGTTTCCACCGTGACCAAAGTTGCCAAAGTTACCAAAGATGTTCATATGTACCTCCACAAAATTTAACTCAGGATATGTAATTATTTCTTCTTTTGTGCTTTGTTGTTTTTCTTCATATGCTCATATCACTATATGAATTTTGTGGAATTATGTTACTTTTTTTATTCCATTATTTTTATAATCTCATTTTTTAGTTCTTCAATGCCAATTTTTTTCTTGGCAGAAATATATATGCCATCTGTGTTGTCTTTGTTTTCAACAACATCGCATTTGTTATAAACTTTAAGAACTGGGCAAGTTATGTTTAGGTCTTTTAAAACATTTTCAACAACTTCAATTTGATGTTTATAATGTTTGTTGCTAACATCAATAACGTGCAAAATTAAATCTGCATCTTTTGCCTCCTCCAAAGTTGAACTAAACGCATCAACCAAATCGTGAGGTAGTTTTGAAATAAAACCAACAGTGTCTGTTAGAATAATTTTTTTGCCCTCACAAAGCCAAACTGTTCTGCTTGTTGTGTCAAGAGTTGCAAAAAGTTTATCATCTGCATAAATTGATGCTTTTGTTATTAAATTTAAAAGAGTGCTTTTCCCTGCATTTGTGTATCCAACAATTGCAACTTTAAATGCTTGATTTTCAAATCTTGATTTTCTTTGCACTTGCCTGTTTTGTTTTATTTTTTCAATTTCTTTTTCCAACTTTAAAATGTTGTTTTGTGCAATTCTCTTGTTTAACTCCAATTTTGTTTCACCTGGGCCTCTCATTCCAACACCAGAACCACCAAATCTTCCACTTGTTCCTGAAATTCCAGAAAGCCTTGGCAAGTTGTATTTTAATTGAGCCAACTCTACTTGCAATTTTCCTTCATTGCTTATTGCTCGTTGAGCAAAAATATCCAAAATTAATGTTATTCTGTCAATAACTTTAACATTTAAAAAATCTGACAAATTTCTTGCCTGAGAGCCACTTAACTCGTGGTCAAAAACAACAACATTTGCACCATTATTTTCTATTTCATTTTTAATTTCTTCCAACTTGCCTGAACCAATTAATGTTGCAGGTGTTATTTGCCTAACCAACTGAAAATTGTTTCCAACAACCATAAGTCCAGCAGTTTCGCACAAACTTGCAAGTTCATTTAAGCTTATTTGCACATCTTCTTTGTTTGAAAAAACAACTCCAACCAAATATGCTTTTTCAACTTCTTTTTTTGTATCGTATGCCATATTAACCTCTATTTTTTATTTTAGCATATTTGTTGCAAATAGAGCAATTAAATTTATAATATTAAAACACTTTCGCCATCTTCCACTTGAAAAACAACAGTTTTACTTTTAAACGCACTTGTTCTAACATTAAAACTCCAAAAATAATTAGTTTCAAAATTATACTTGTTATATATTATGCTTAAATAACATTCACAACTGTTACCCTTTTTGTTATTTTCAGAAATAAAATCTTTAAGTTCATCAAAACCTTTATTTATTGCATTGTTATAATCAAAATTCCAGTTACTTGAAATGTTTTGTAGAACATTAAATTTTTCATCTATATTTTCAACAAAAATTTCCACACTATTTGAATTGTAAATTTTTTCAATATCACACATAAATGTATTGTCAAAAGGATTTTTTTCTAAGCAAAGTTGCAATTTTTTATCATCAATTTTTGCAATTATGTTTATTGAATTTGCATAGTTTACATTGCCAAAAACTTTAATTCTAAAAATTCCATACTGCATTTTTGGCTTGGAATATCCATCATATTCAAAAACACTTTCTCTTTCACCACAATAAAACTCTGCAAAATACCTTTCTGTTTGAACACAATAATAATTTTGTTGAATGTTTGACATCAAATTATATTTCTCACTTGCTCCATATGGCAAAAAACAAAATATAAGTGCAACAATTATTAAAGAAAATGTTATTATTAATATTTTTTTCATATAATATGTTTATTCTGTAATTAAAATAAATATTAAAAATAATAAAATCGTTTGTTAATTGTAAAAAAACAAAGTATTATACAAGTAAGGAGAAAAAAATGAAATTAAAAGAATACTATTTTGATGCAATAAAAAATGGCTATGCACTTGGTGCTTTTAATTTTTGCAATTTGGAAAGTTTGAAAGGAATAATTGAAAGTGCAGAAAAAAACAATTCACCTGTTATTGTTGCAGTATCTTCAAGTGCAATGAAACATATGGGCGAAGAATATCTAAAACACTTAATTATGGCAACAAGAGAATGCACAAAAATTCCTTGTTTTTTCCATTTGGACCACGGCAAAGATTTTGAAATTTGCAAAAAGGCAATCTCTCTTGGGTTTGATAGTGTTATGATTGATGGAAGTGCATTGGATTTTAATGACAACATTGCCCTAACAAAACAAGTTGTTGACTATGCCCACAAATTTGATGTTCAGGTTGAGGGCGAACTTGGACGACTGCTTGGAACAGAAGATGAACACACAAGCACAGAAAGTTTATATACTTCTCCAAGCCAAGCAAAAATTTTTGTTGAAAAAACAGGAGTTGACTCTTTGGCAATTGCAATTGGAACAAGTCACGGAATTAGCAAATTTAGTGGCGAACCAAAACTTGAATTTAACATTTTGCAAGAAATTCAAAAATTAGTGCCAAACTTCCCATTTGTTCTTCACGGTGCTTCTTCGGTTAACGGCAACACAATTGATGAAATAAACAAACTTGGTGGCAACATACAAAAAGCAAAAGGCATTCCAGAAAATATGCTAAAAACTGCTTGCACAAACTATAACATTTGCAAAATTAATGTTGATACAGATATAAGAATGGCAACAACCCTTGCACTAAGAGAATATTTTGCAAATAATGCCGACAGTGTTGACACAAAAAAATACTTTGGCTATGCCCAAGAAAAAATTAAACAACTTGTTTCAAATAAAATAGCAAATGTGTTTAATTCAAAAAATAGAATTATAAAATAAAACATAAAAAAACTATGGCTTTATATTTTGCCATAGTTTTTTTGTTATTTTTCTATTATTTCAACATTTTGTTCTTTTTGTTCCACTTCTTGTGTTAATTGGACATCAGGTTGTTTTTGCTCATTAATATTTTGTTCAACCTCATCACTTGTTTGCTCCACCAAATCAATTGGTTTAAAGTTTTGTGAATCTATGTCTTTAAACATTTGAGCAGTACCTTTTTTAACTTTTTCCAAAACATATGATGACAATTTTTTGCCGTATTCTTTTTGAACTAAATCATTTATTAAAGTTGAAATAGCCTTGCCATCTTTTTTCTCAATTTTTTCTTCATTTCCAAAAATTTGTTCAATTATATATGCTCTAAAATCTATAAAACTCTTGCTAAATGAGTGTGCATAGTTGCGTTCTTTAATTAAATTTGGATTTTTTAGTTCTTTTTCAACCATTTGATTCAAATTTTCAACATCAACATCTTTGTGTGTGTCATAGAAAGAAAGCATATGTTCAACAAAGTTATATTGTCTTTGCATTTTCTTTTCTTTTCTTTCGGACAACTCTTTGTCATAAATGTTGTTTACTGAATATTTGATTTGTTTTTTCAAAGCATTTTTAACAACATTGTCAATGTATTTCTTTGCACTGTTTAATGTTAAATAAACTTTGCCATCTTTAACTCCAACAAAATTCTTTGCTGTGTCAAATTTTTTATTTGGATTTGTTTCTTCAACTTTTTTATTAACTATTTCTTTTTCTTCTGCGTTTTTTTTGTTAACTGGCTCTTTTTCTTCTTTTGCAACTTCATTCACAGGTGCTTGTTTTGCTAGTAATGCATCTTCAATTGTAACTGGCTCAATTTTATACTTATATCCAGAACCTATAAAACTATTTCTTACATCTGTTAATGTTAGTCCCAACTTGTTTATTGTTTGCATAGCAACCTTAACACCAACTTTTGAAGCATTTGCAATTTGCTCTGGTGCCATATCTAACCTTGCCAAAACATTTGACATTTGAAGAGTTAAACTTGACTCTACATTTTTATTGCTTTCAACATCACCATAGTTTATTGCTCTTGACAACAAAACTTCGGAATATAATCTTGCAAAAAATTGTTCATCTTTGCTTAGTTTTGCCTTTAATTTTTTGTTTTGATGTTTTGTTTCTATATTCACAATTGCATCAAGTATTTTTGTAAACTTCTCTTGTTGAGAAAATTTGTATGCATTTCCATTGTTGTATGTGTAGGTATCTCTAATAACAATTTTTCCCTTATATGAAGGATTAATTGAAAATGTTTCCCTCTTGAAAAGTTTTTTACACAAATTTAAGGCTCTAAGTCCAGTGTTTTTTAACATCGCAGTAACTCTGCCCCTTCTTTTGTAACTAAACAATTCACCTTTTGAACTTTGCTCAACAATTTTAATTTTATATTCCCTTTTAATTCTGTTTAACAAATCATAATATTTTGGAAATGTTTTTGTTGAAAACAAAATATTTTTTGAAGCGAATGTGTTAAAAAGGGGATATCTTAAGGCACCCATCGAAAAATCACTTTCTTTAAGTGCATATGAAGAATATTTGTTTGTTGAAGAAACAGGACACAACGATGCCCTTACTTCATTTAAAGGACTGTTAGAGTTTTTCCACTCTTCAATAGTTTTTAAACCAGACAAACAAACCTCACCAATATGTGAAGATTGAATTCTTGTTATAATTTCATCAGTGTTTTTTAACACACCCTTACCCAACCAGTAAATTGCATCTTCACCAGTTTTTTCAAAATTTAAAACATCTGCAAGCATTTTTTCTGATAATCTATTTTTATCATATTCCATTACAATACCCTCCATTTCTACTATATTATATCAAATATTGATAAAAAATACAATACCCAATTTTTATAACTCCAAATAAAATTGGAACACTAAAAAACCAATCTGCACCACAACAAACTGTTTTTACACCCCAACATTTATTATATGAATTTTAAACAACATTGAATAATAAAAAACCATAATAAAGAAAAAAGCAACATTAACCTAATGTTGCTTATCTTTATTAAATTTTCAGTTTATTTTGTGTATTTAACATATCCAGTTTTGTCTGATGTTGTTAAACTAAATCCTGCACTAGTTATTCCTGTTCCAACAGTAAGTCCTTCTTTCACATATATTGTTGTTGCATAACTTATTAAATATGATGAAGAGTGACTCTTAAGTCCT
>CASFHZ010000059.1 GCA_949294585.1 uncultured Christensenella sp.
AAAGAAAAATCACATTCAGTTAAGGCATTGTCAAAATTCCCAGTTGTTGATAGAGATTTGGCTGTTGTTTGTGATGAAAGTGTTTCTGTTGAACAAATTTTGCAATGTGTAAAGAAATCTTGTGGCAATTTATACTATGGAGCAAAAGTATTTGATATATACAGAAGCCGTGACCTTGGAGAGAATAAAAAGAGTATTGCATTTAGTTTTAAACTTATAAGCTATGAAAAAACATTAACAGATGAAGAAATTAATCAAACAATAAAGAAAATTTTAAAAGATTTACAATATAAATGTGGGGCAATTTTAAGATGATTTACTTGGATAATGCAGCAACAACAAAGATATCAAAAAATGCTTTAATGACCTATAATAAATATGCAGAAGAATTATTTTTTAATCCTTCTGCAATTTATAATGTTGGAGTTAGGGTTAGAACAGACATTGATGAATGCAGAAACACAATAAAAAAAGCATTGGGTTCAAATGATGGAAAAATTATTTTCACATCTTCTGCAACGGAAGCAAATAATCTTGCAATTTTGGGTTCGTTAAAAAGCAATTTTAAAAAAGTTGTGCTTTCATTTGCCGATCATCCATCTGTTTATAACATTGGACAAGAACTTGAACATAGAGGTATAAAAGTTGAATATTGTCCACTTCAAGAAAATGGACAAATAGATTATGATTTTCTTGAAAAAATTTTAGATGAAGATACTAATTTAATATCAATTATTCACGTAAGCAATGAAACAGGTGCTATTAACGATTTAAAGAAAATTGATGAGATTAGAAAAAGAAAATGTCCAAAGGCATTATTTCACGCTGATGGTGTTCAGGCATTTTCAAAGATAAAAGTAAATTTAGACTATTTTGGCGTTGATTTATATACCATAAGTGGACATAAAATGTTTGCACCAAAGGGTATTTCTGCTTTGTTTGTGAGAAATGGTATTAACTTAAAACCAATTTTGTTCGGTGGTGGACAAGAGTTAAATATAAGGTCTGGAACGGAAAATGTACCTTGCATAATGGCGCTTAAAACTGCTGTTGAAGAAATAGGTGATATAAACGAAAATTATAAATGTGTTAGCAAATTAAAAAATATTTTTATTGATAATTTGAAAGATGTAAACTGCAAAATTAATTCAAAAGACTTAAATTCACCATACATTTTAAGTGTGAGTTTTTATGGTGTAAAAGGTGAAACACTTGTTCATATGATGGAACAAGAAAATATCTATATAAGCACAGGCAGTGCTTGTTCAAGCAAAAAACAAGGCAATAGAGTTTTACAAGCAATGAATGTTTCACAAAATGATATTGTTGGCAGTGTAAGAATAAGTTTTTCTAAACATAATACAATTGAAGAAGTTGACTATGCTTCAAAAAAATTGGCAGAATGCTACAAAACACTAATACAAAAGTTGAGGTAAAAATGAAAAGAGTAATTCTACTTAGATTTGGTGAATTATATTTAAAAGGAAAAAATAGAGGCTACTTTGAAAAAGTTTTAATGAACAATATAAAAGAATCTGTAAAAGATATGAACTGCAAGTTTTACAGGTCAACAGGAAGATATATTGTTTCAGACTATGATGAAATTGATGAAATAACAATTATTGACAGGCTAAAAAAAGTTTTTGGCTTGGTTTCTTTGTCTGTTGCAATTGAAATGGATACAAACTTAAATGACATTGAAAATTACATTGCAAATTTAAAAATAAATGCAAAGAGTTTTAGAGTTTCTGTGAATAGAGCAGATAAATCTTTTCCTGTGCAGTCAAATGATTTTGAGAAAAAACTAGGTGCTATTATTTGTAGAAATAATCCAAATTTAAAAGTAAAACTAAAAGATTTTGAAAAAGAAATTGTTGTTGATATCAGAGAAAATGGTTTAACATATATTTTAAGCGAAAAAATTGCTTGTGTTGGAGGAATGCCACTTGGAACAGCAGGAAAAGGCTTGTTGCTTCTATCTGGCGGAATAGATAGTCCAGTTGCTGGTTATATGATTGCAAAAAGAGGGTTAAGCATTGTTGGCTTGCATTTTTACAGTTTTCCTTACACAAGCGAATTGGCTAAACAAAAGGTTATTTCTTTGGCAAAATTATTAACTCCATATCTTGGTCACATAAAACTTTATATGTGTCCATTTACAAAAATTCAAGAGGAAATTCACAAAAACTGTTCGCCTGAATTTATGATAACAATAATGCGAAGAATAATGATGAAAATATCGGCAAAAGTATGCGAACTAGAAAATTGTAAAGCAATAATTACTGGTGAAAATTTAGGTCAGGTTGCAAGTCAAACAGTTGAAAGTTTAACTTCAACAAATTTTTCTCAAACTGAATTTCCAATTTTTAGACCTCTTATTGCATTTGATAAAAAAGATATAATTGAAATTGCAAAACAAATAAACACCTATGAAACCTCCATTTTGCCATATGAAGATTGTTGCACTGTGTTTTTGCCAAAAAATCCTGTTATTAAACCAAAATTGGATAAGGTTATAAGGGAAGAAGAAAAGTTAAATTACACTCAACTTATTGATGAAGCAATGAAAAATTTGGAAATTATTTATTGTTAAAAAAGTATTTGACAAAATAATAATAATTAAATTACAATTATCTTGTAAATTAAAGTTTACGATAAATAAGTCGAAAAAATATATTTATGAGGTAAAATATGAGCAATTTTGTTAGTGCACTTTGTGCAGTTAATGTGGTTGCTTCTGTTTTCATCGGTTTGGGCGCTTTAATTATTGGTTTAGTTGGTGGTTATTTTGGAACATACCTTATCAATACAAAAAAGATGGCAAAAGGGAAAGCAAATGCTGTAAAAATAATAGAAGAGGCATATGCTGAGGCAAAAACGGTAAAAAAAGAAGCAATTTTGGAAGCAAAAGAAGAAATCCATAAACTTAGAGTAGATTTTGATAAAGAAGTTAAAGACAGAAGAGCAGAACTTCAAAAAACTGAGGATAGACTTTCTCAAAAAGAGGACTTTATTGATAAAAAAGACCTCAACTTAGATAAAAAGCAAGAGGACATTGACAATCAAAAAAGAATTGTAGAAGAAAAGTTAAACAAAGTTAATCAAAATTTAGAAGAGCAAGAAATAACAAAGCAAAAAATGATTGAAGAACTTGAAAAAGTTGCAACATTAAAAAAGGAAGAAGCAAAGCAAATTTTAATAAATTCTATGGTTGAAGATGCAAGAAAAGATGCTGCTAAGATTGTTAAAACAATAGAAGATGATGCTGTTGAAGAGGCAAATAAAAAAGCACAAAACATAATTAGTCTTGCAATTCAAAAATGTGCAACTGATATAACAAGTGATGCTACCGTTTCATCTGTTACAATACCAAATGATGAAATGAAAGGCAGAATTATTGGCAGGGAAGGAAGAAATATCCGTGCAATTGAAAACGCAACAGGTGTTGATTTAATTGTTGATGACACACCTGAAACAATAACTCTTTCTTGTTTTGACCCAATAAGAAGAGAGGTTGCAAGGTTAGCACTTGAAAAACTTATATTAGATGGAAGAATTCATCCAACAAGAATTGAGGAAATAGTTCAAAAGGTTCAAAAAGATGTTGAACAATCAATAAAAGATGCTGGTGAAAAAGCAGTTGATGAATCAGGTGTATATGGTTTGCATCCTGAACTAGTTAAAATTTTGGGAAAATTAAAATACAGAACAAGTTATGGTCAAAATTGTTTAAAACACAGTTTGGAAACTTGCTATTTGGCAGGATTGCTTGCTGGTGAACTTGGGGCTGATGTAAAGATTGCAAAAAGAGGTGGACTGCTTCACGATATAGGCAAAGCACTTGATCACGAAGTTGAAGGAACACACGTTACAATCGGTGTTGATTTAGCAAAAAAATATAAAGAATCACAAGAAGTTATACACTGCATTGAAGCACATCATTTTAATGTTGAATTTCACAGTGTTGAAGCTGTTATTGTTCAAGTTGCTGATGCTATTTCAAGTTCAAGACCGGGAGCAAGAAGAGAAACACTTGATGCATATGTAAAGAGATTGGAAAAACTTGAAGAAATTTCCAATTCATTTAAAGGTGTTGAAAAATCGTATGCTGTTCAAGCAGGTAGAGAGGTTAGAATTATTGTAAAACCTGATGAAATCAGTGATGCTGATGCAATGTTCTTGGCAAAAGATATTGCAAAGAGAATTGAAGATGAAATGGAATATCCAGGTCAAATAAAAGTTAATGTAATTAGAGAGAGTAGATTTTCGGAGTTTGCAAAATAAACAAGGCTATCAACCTTGTTTTTTTGTTACATACGAATGTATATAATTGAAAAAAAGTAAAATTTTTAATTATTGCTTAGTAATTAATTTTTTTTGTAAAAAAACTTGATTTATTTTATAAAATATGGTATTAGTACTTAGTCATTCATTGACAAATTAACACCTAGTGTATATTCAAACACCGTTGCCTTTTTTTTAAGGTTGTGAATGGAGATTTAAAACATTAGGGAAGACTAAAAACAAGGAGGATAAAAATTTATGTCAGTTATTTCAATGAAACAACTTCTAGAAGCAGGCGTACATTTTGGTCACCAAACAAGAAAATGGAACCCAAAAATGGCAAAATACATTTTTACTGCAAGAAACGATATTCACATTATTAATCTAGAAGAAACATCTGCGCTAATCGACAAAGCTTATGCATTTGTTAGAGATGTTGTAGCGTCAGGAAAATCAGTTTTGTTCGTAGGAACAAAAAAACAAGCTCAAGAGGCAATTAAGGAAGAAGCTCAAAGATGTGGTATGTTCTATATCAACAATCGTTGGCTTGGTGGTTGTTTAACAAACTTCAAAACAATCAGACTTAGAATAGAAAGACTTAACAAACTTAATCAAATGGAAAAAGTTGGTGAGTTCGATTTATTGCCAAAGAAAGAAGTTGCTATATTAAAACACGAAAGAGAAAAATTAGAGGCAAATCTTGGTGGAATTAAAGAAATGAGAGAAATGCCAGGTGTTATTTTTGTAGTAGATTCTTCAAAAGAACATATTTGCGTTAAAGAAGCAAAAGCTCTTGGTATTCCTATGGTTGGTTTAATTGATACAAACTGCGACCCAGATGGTATTGATTATGTTATCCCTGGAAATGATGATGCTATTCGTTCTGTTAAATTAATTGCAAGTGCAATTGCAGATGCTGTTATTGAAGCAAGAGAAGGTGTTTCACTTAACAAAAATACAGAAGAAGATGAAGTTGTTGATATGAATGCAGTTCTTGCAGATGTAAAAACAGCTGAAATCAAAGATGAAGATGAAGAAAAACCTGCAAAAAAAGCAAGAGCAAAAAAATCTTCAAAAGCTGAACAAAAAGAAGTAAAAGAAGAAAAAACTGAAGTTGCTATTGAACAAAAACCTGAAAATGATGAAGTTAAAGGAGAATAATTATGTTTACTGCACAAGATGTTGTTAAACTTCGTGCTAGCACTGGGGCTGGTATGATGGACTGTAAAAAAGCATTAACAGAAAGTGATGGTGATTTTGATAAAGCCGTTATTTGGTTAAGAGAAAAGGGAATTGCTGCTGCTGCAAAAAAAGCAGACAGAATTGCTGCAGAAGGAGCAGTTGGTTCTTATATTCATATGGGTGGCAAAATTGGTGTTTTGGTTGAAATAAATTGTGAAACAGATTTTGTTGCAAGAAGTGAACAATTCTTAACATTATTAAAAGATATTTCAATGCAAATTGCAGCTGCAAATCCAAAATATGTTTCAATAGAAGATGTGCCAGCTGAAGAAGTTGAAAAAGAGAAAGAAGTTCTTAAAGTTCAATCTTTAAACGAAGGCAAACCTGCAAATGTAGTTGAAAAAATGGTTGAAGGCAGAATACACAAATTTTACAAAGAAATTTGTTTGTTGGAACAAGATTTTGTTAAAGACCCTTCAAAATCTATCAAAGAAGTTGTTAACGAAGCAGTTCTTGCTCTTGGAGAAAAAATTTCTATTAGAAGATTTGTAAGATATGAAATGGGAGAAGGCTTAACAAAAAGAGTTGACAATCTTGCAGAAGAAGTTGCAAAAATGAGCAAAATATAAGAAAAGTCCACTTAGGTGGATTTTTTTATTGCAAATATTGTTATTTTGCAAAATAATTTTCTTATAAATTGCTATTTCTTTTTAAAACATTTGATTAAAAATTAAAGATATAGTAACATATATATAAATTATTTTTAAAGGAGAAGTTATGCAAAACGCAGAAATGGTAAATGAAGCAAAAAAAGAATATGAAGACAATTTAACAAAAGCTCTTGACCACTTAAAAGGCGAGTATTTGGTTATAAGGGCAGGAAGGGCAAATCCTCATATTTTAGATAAAGTTGTAGTAGAATATTATGGTGTACCAACACCACTTAATCAAATGGCAAACATTTCAGTTCCAGAAGCAAGAATACTTATGATTAGTGTTTGGGACCAATCACAAATTAAAGAGGTTTCAAAGGCAATTCAAGCTTCAGATATTGGAGTAACACCAACTGATGATGGAAAGGTTATAAGATTAGTATTTCCTGCATTAACAGAGGAAAGAAGAAAAGAAATTGTAAAACAAGTAAAAAAACTTTGTGAAGATGCGAAAATTGTTATGAGAAATGCAAGGCGTGATTGCTTGGATTTATTTAAACAAATGAAAAAAGACAATGAAATTAGCGAAGATGAATTGGCTTCTCTTGAATCCGATGTTCAAAAAATTCAAGATAAATACATTTCGTTATGTGATAAATGTTGTGCTGATAAAGAAAAAGAAGTGATGGAAATTTAATGAACAATTATATTGGTAAAAAACTTGATGATGTTGTTTTTGAATTAACCCAAAAAGGTGTTTCATATAATATAATCAACAACAACCATAATGTTGATGGTGGTATTTTGCTTGTTACAAATGCAGTGTTAACGGAAGACAAAACAGTTAATTTAACTGTTGGAGAGTTTATATTTGATTTAAAAGACTAAAAAAGGACTAATCGTATGGCAAAACAAATTGATGTAAATAATATTCCAAAACATATTGCAATCATTATGGATGGCAACGGCAGATGGGCAAAAAGAAGAATGTTGCCTAGGCTTGCAGGACACAAAGAAGGTGTTGAGGCACTTAAAAGGGTAACAAAAGCAGGCAGGGAACTTGGTGTTAAAGTTATGTCTTTTTTTGCTTTTTCAACAGAAAATTGGAAGAGAGATAGTGAAGAAGTTAACGGTATATTTGATTTGGTGAAAAAACATCTTTCAGAAAATTTTGATTCTTTTGTTAATGACAACATAAAAATTGTCACAATGGGAGATATATCGAAACTCCCACAAGACTTGTATCAAATGCTTTTAGATATACAAGAGAAAACAAAAAATAATAACGATTTTATTGTGAATATTGGATTAAATTATGGTTCAAGAGCAGAATTGGTTAGGGCATTTAATAATTTGGCAGAAAAAAATAAAAAGAATATAACCGAAGAAGATTTAAAAAACGAGTTATACACTTGTGATTTGCCAGACCCCGATTTGGTTATAAGAACAAGTGGGGAACAACGATTGAGTAACTTTATGCTTTTTCAGTCTGCTTATAGTGAATTGTATTTTCCAAAAATACATTGGCCTGATTTTGATAAAAAACAATTAAAAAAGGCAATAATAGAATATCAATCAAGAGATAGGCGATTTGGAGATATAAAACGGGAGAAAAATAAATGAGACAAAGAACATTAACTGGCGCAATGATTATTGCAACACTAATTTTAGTGTTGCTTGCAAGACAAATTTCAACATATATATTTGATGTGTTTATTTTGCTATTGACATTTGAAGGTGCATATGAAATGTCAAAATTATTGGCAAAAATGAATTGTTATAACAACAAATATTTAATATTATTATATCCATTGTTTGCATATGGGTTGTTTATTTTATCAATCAATTTATCTGCAAAGTGGTATATGATTGTACTTTTTGAATTACTGCTTATTATTTTGTTTGTTATTATATCATTGCTAATTGGCACTATAAGAAGAAAGACAACAAATAATGAAATTGCAACAAGAAATTTAAAAATTAAAAACGAAATGTTTGTTTTATATAAGTCTGTTCATACTTTATTTGGATTAATTTATCCAACACTGCTTGTATTGTTTTTTGTTGCAATAAACAACATACAAAATATGGGTTATTTATTTGATGTTCCTATGGAGTATTTGGTTAAAATTTCATTGTTTGGATTGGTTTTAACTTTTGCAATTCCAATTTTTACAGATACATTTGCCTACTTGACTGGAATGACATTTAAAGGTCCAAAATTGTGTCCAAAAATTAGTCCAAACAAAACACTCTCTGGTGCAATAGGTGGTGTTATTTGGGGACTTGTTGGAACTCTTATTGTGTATTTTATCTTTAATGCTATTCCACAATACTCTGAAGCATTCAGTGAAGTTGGTTTTGCCTATTGGCATTTTATAATTTTAGGTTTTGTTGTTTCTGTTATTTGTGAATTGGGTGATTTATTTGAAAGTTGGTTAAAACGCAATGCAAATGTCAAAGATTCTGGTGATATTTTGCCAGGACACGGTGGTATTTTAGACAGAATGGATAGTCACATTGTGTGTGCTCCTCTTGTCTTTATATTCTTAATCATATTGTTGTAATTATAAGGAGTTATAATGAGTTTATTGTGTGCAGGAGTTTTTTCAACAATTTTGTATGTTGTTTTAGCAATTTGTGTACTTTTATTTATGGTATTAATACACGAATTCGGACACTATGTTGTTGGAAGAATGTTAGGTTTTAAAATTACCGAGTTTTCCATTGGTTTTGGCAAGGCTATTTTTTCAAAAGTAAACAAAAGAGGTGAAAAAATATCTTTAAGGATATTCCCTTTAGGTGGCTATTGTGCCTTTGAGGGTGAAGGTGATGATGATGATGATGAACCATCACAAAAAAAAGATAAAGAACAAAAAATAGAAGATAAAAAGCTTCAAGAAAAAACAGAAACAAAAGAAATTATAAATGAAATAAAAGGCATTGCTGTTGATGATAAAGAAAAGGTTGAAGAAAGTAAGCCAAAGTATAATCCAGATGCTTTTAATAATCAAAAAGCTTGGAAGAGGTTACTTGTTTATGGAGCAGGTGTATTCTTTAACTTTTTAAGTGCAATATTGTTCTCTTTCATTTTGCTTGTTTCTTATGGATATGATATTCCACAAGTTCAATCACTTAACGCAGATTACTCTTATTTATATGGTGATTTAAAGGAAGGTGATATAATTTGGGGTGTTGATGGTACAAAAATAAGCTTTGCTTTTAGTGGAACATTATCAACACTATTAAAAGAAGCTGGACCAGATAAAGATATTGAACTTAATGTTGAAAGAGATAATAAGCAAATTACTGTTGTTATTAGACTAGAAGAAAAAACAACAACAGATGAGGCAGGAAATGAGGTTAAACAGTTAGTTACTGGTTTTACTACAAAAGCATACGCACATTCATTTCTTGAAGCACTAGGAAGGTCATTTGAGTTGTCATTTGGTTTTGCTTGGGTTGTTTTAAAAGGATTTTGGCAAATAATTACAGGTCAAATTGCATTCAGTCAATTGGGTGGGCCTATTTCAACTATTAGTATGATTTCAACCATCACACAAAGTGGATTTGCTAATTTCTTAGTTTTGTTGCCACTTCTTGCAGCAAACTTGGCAGTGTTTAATTTCTTGCCTATTCCTGCACTTGATGGCTGTCACGCATTATTTACTTTGCTTGAGTGGATATTTAGAAAACCTGTTGTTAGTAGGAAAGTTGAAAATTATATTCATTTCTATGGACTTATGGTGCTTTTACTGTTTGTTGTGATAGTTGACATTGTGCATATATCGATTGTTGGATTGTAATTTATGGAAATTTTAAATGTTTTAAATAGAGAGTTTAATTCAAAATATGATTATTTAAGAGTGTTAAAAGTTGAATATAACACTCTTTTATCTTGCACAGAAATTTGGTTTTTGTACCCAGAAAATAAAGAAGATTTATCTGCACAAGACAAAATGAAAATTTCTGAGTTTATTAAAAATAAACTTGGACTTAACTGTCAAATTAAAATAAAATTTAAAAAAAGTTATCTAGATGAAGATTTAATAAAAAAACATTTAATGACATTTTTAAAAACAAATTATTCTTCAATTTTTGTTTATTATGATGATAACAATATTCAAATAACAAGAAATCAAGATAATATAAATGTAATTTTTCATTTGACAAAAACTATATTCAATTATTTTAACTATAACAATTTAAAAGTGCCAATTTTGAAGGACTTAAACAAAAATTTTATTGCAAATTTTGCTGTTGATTCAGTAGAAGATGTTAAAGAAAATATAGATGAAAACGTTTTAATACAAAGGGAAGAAGAAGTTGTTGCCAAACTGCCTAAGCCAAAAAAAGTTGAAAGGTATGAAGTTTTTGAACCTGTTAAATTGTTTGGAGTGGATATAACACCTATGCCTGAAATGATAATAAATCAAAAAGAAGAAAAAATTTCTGTTATACTTGCAGGTAAAATTTCAAATTTGGTTGAAAAAACCTACATTTCAAGAAGAACAAAATTAAAAGGTGGAACCGAACCAAGTTATTACTATTCTTTTAATTTAACAGACCATACTGGAACAATATCTGCAGTTTACTTTTCAAACAAAACAACTCATAAAAAGGCAATCAATTTAAAAGATGGAGATAGCATTCTTGTTATTGGAAATATTAGGAAAACAGATAGAGGAATTTCGTTGACAATAAAAAGTGTATCTTATTGTGAAATTATTAATCCAACACCTTTAAAAGCACAAAAAGAAGAGGTGCCTGTTTGTGAACATAAACATATAGATGAATACAAATTTGTTCACCCAACACTGTATATGCCACTAAAACAAGAAAATATTTTTGATAAAAAAGCTACATATAACGATTATGTAATGAAAAATCAATTTGTTGTTTTTGATGTTGAAACAACTGGTTTAAGCTGTGAAGAAAATGAGATTATTGAAATTGGAGCAGTAAAAATTATTGATGGAAAGATAAAATACCAATTCCAAACTTTTATTTGTCCAGAAAATGAAATTCCTGAAGAGATTACAAATTTAACATCAATAACAAATGAAATGGTTAAAAATGCACCATCAAATAATCAGGCAATTACAGATTTCTATAAATTTTGTGAAAATTGCATTTTGGTTGGTTATAATGTTTCTTTTGATATTGGATTTATTAAAAAAAGTGGGGAAAAAGCAAATTTGCTTTTTGATAATGAAACATATGATGCAATGGTTCTTGCAAAAAACAAACTTTATTTGCCAAGATATAAATTGATTAATGTTGTTGAATATTTAAAACTTGAACTAAACAACGCACACAGAGCAATTGCAGATGCTATTGCAACAGCAGATGTTTTTCTAAAATTGTCTGAAATTTAAAAAAATATATAAAAACCTGTTGATTTAATATGTGATTTATGGTAAACTAATTGTGCTAGATAAGAGTGGGCGAGAGCCCACTCTTAATTGTAGATGGAGGTTTTTTAATATGGCAAGCAAAGTTGTTCAAATTTGTGAAGAAAAAATTTGTCCTGTTATAAACAACTTGGGATATGATGTTATTGAAGTTGAGTATGCAAAAAAATCTGATGGTATGAATTTATCTTTTTATATAGATTCTCCAAATGGAATATTTATTGAAGATTGTGAAAAAGTAAATAATGCTATAACAGATTTATTAGACGAAATTAACCCAACAAACGATGAGTCGTATATATTAAATGTTTGCTCTCCCGGTATTGATAGACCAATAAAAAATGAAAAAGATTTTTTGAGAAATAAAGATAAACTTGTTGAAGTTTCGCTTTATGTTGCAAAAAATGGCAAAAAAAAATATGAAGGAAAATTAAAGGAATTTGATGAAGACAAAGTTGTTATTGAAAACAACGGAGAACTGTTGGGTTTTGAAAGAAAGTTGGTTGCTTTAATTAGCCCTGTAATAAAATTTTAAGGAGATAGAAATGACAAATAAAGATTTTTTTCAAGCACTGGAAGAACTTGAAACAACAAAAAAAATAAATGCACAACAACTTATTGAAGCATTGGAATCTGCACTTACATCAGCATACAAAAAAATGTACGGACAAGCAAAGAGTGCACAAGTAAAATTAAACCCCGAAAAACACAGTATTAAAATTTATAGTTATAAAACTGTTGTTGAAGAAGTTGAAAATCAAGATAAGGAAATTGCACTTGAAGATGCACAATAAATTAAGTCAACATACAAAATTGGCGATGTTATAATGCAGGAAGAAAACACAAAAGATTTTGGACGAATTGCTGCTCAAACTGCAAAACAAGTTGTTATGCAAAAGTTAAAAGAAATGGAAAAGCAAATTGCTCTTGATGAATTGAGTGAAAAAGAAGATGAATTGTTAACAACTATTGTTAAAAGAATTGAACAAAATGTTGTTTATGTTCAAATTGTTGGTTCTCACACAGAAGGTGTTATGCTTGAACAAGACCAAATACCCGGAGAAAAATTCCATATAAATGATAGGGTAAAAGTTTATGTGAAAAAAATAAAAGATTCCTTTAAGGGTGTACAAATTCAAGTAAGCAGAAGCAATGTTGGATTTTTAAGAAAATTATTTGAAATTGAAGTTCCAGAAATTGAAAATGGTGATGTTGTTATAAAAAATATCGCAAGAGATGCAGGGAATAGAAGCAAAGTTGCAATTATGGCAACAAAACCTCATATAGATGCTTTAGGTGCTTGTGTTGGAAATAGAGGTATAAGAATTAACACAATAATGAATGAAATCAATGGTGAAAAAATTGATTTGGTTCCATATTCAGATGATCCTCTTGAATATATAGCAAATGCTTTAAGTCCAGCAAAAGTTTTAAGTGTTGAAATTAATGAAAGTTTAAAATCATCAAGAGTTATTGTACCAGATGACAAATTGTCACTTGCAATAGGAAAAATGGGACAAAATGTTAGACTTGCTGCAAGATTAACAGGTTGGAAAATTGATGTTAAACCTCAAAGTGCAGTTGATGGATCAAGTGAAGTGAAAGAGGTTGAGTACGAACTAACAGATTTACCAGATGATGACACATTTGCAGATTTTGAAGATGTTGAAGACCTTGAGTATGATGACAAAGATGGTGAATAATGAAAACTGTGCTAAGAATGTGTTGTGTTTGTAGAACAAAACAAAATAAAAATGAAATGTCAAGGTTAGTTAATATTGATGATGACATAGTTGTTGACAATAAAAAAGAGTGTAATGGCAAAGCAACATATGTATGTAAAAATAAACAATGTTTAGATAATTTAGTTAAAAAACGAGTTTTAAACAAAGTATTTAGAAAAAATTTAAAAAATGAAGTTTATGAAAAAATTAAAGAGGAATTAGTTGTTGCAAATTCAGAAAATTAAAGGATTAATTAACATTTCAAATAAAGCGGGGTATTTAATAATAGGTGCCGATAATTTGAAAGGATATAAGAAAAAACTTTATTTAATTTTGAGAAGTAGTGATTCTGGTAAAAATTTAATTAAAGTTTCACAAGAAGTACAAAAAAATACCAATTGCATTATTGAAGATGTTGATTGTGAGATATTTAAAAAGATTGTTGTAATTGATAATTGTAAAATTGTAGGGATAAAAAACAAAGGAATTTCTGAAGAAGTTATAAAATATATAAGGAGTGAAGATATTGTCTAATCAAGTGAAAAAACAAAGTTCAGGTGGATTGAATAATTTAGAGTCTATTTATAAAATGCAAGCAAGTGGAGCAATTCAAATTTTTCTTCGCGATTTAAGAGCGTCTAAAAATCAACTAGATGACACAATAAAAGCCATTAACGCAAAGAAAAAACAAAACGATGTTGCAAAAAATCAAACTGTTAATAAAACAGAAACAAAAAACAGCCCAGTTTCTGATATAAAAGTTGATAGCACCCAATCACAAAGTGTTAAGGATAACACCGTTAAGTTAGTACAGGTGGAAACATCAAAAAACAATGTTGGTACAAATAAGGGTACAGATTTGAATGCTAAAAGTAAAAATTTTGTTGATAAATCATATCAAAATAAATCAAATCAAAACAATATAAAACAAAGAGATTTTAGACAACAAAATGGCACAAAAAAAACTTGGGAACCAAGAAATAAATTTCAAGGCAATAATCAAAATAGACAAAATGCTCAAGGTACTAACAAATATTGGAATAACAATAACAAAGGCTTTGGTGCAAGAAATAATAATTTTGTTTCATCAAAAGCAAACTCCTTTAAAGTTTTTGAACCTACAGAAAGCAGTTCAGTTTTATCTCAACCTGAAAGAAATTTTGGTAATAAAAACAAAACAAACAGACAATTAGATGAAAAACGCCAAATCAGCAAAAAAGCACTCCTTCGCAAAAACATTATTGTTGAAGATATGAATGATGCAGACTTTGATGGCGAAAGAATGGGTAGCAGAAAACTTGTTAAAAAGAAAAAAGAACAAAAAGTTTTTATTGCACCAAAAATTGAAAGTACGGTTATAACAACAGAAAATGTTACAGTAAAAACACTTTCTGAAAAAACAGGAAGACCTGTTAGTGATATAATTAAACAACTAATGATGCTTGGTGTAATGGCAAATATTAACAGTAGTATTGATTTTATGACTGCTGAACTTGTTGCTGGTGAACTTGGTGTAAAACTGGAACAAAAATTAGAAAAATCATATGAGGAACAAATGCTTGAAGATGTTAAAGAACATTTTTCTGACGAAAAAGATATGGTAAAAAGACCTCCTGTTGTTG
>CASFHZ010000060.1 GCA_949294585.1 uncultured Christensenella sp.
TAGTTGATTTTTATGGTACGGCAAAAATTACAAGAGTTGTTTCAAGAAAAATGTTTACGCCCGTTCCAAATGTTGATTCAGCAGTTGTTCATATAGAAATTCAAAAAGGCAAATATAATTGCGACAGTAAATTGTTCACTAAAATTGTTCAAAGTACTTTTAATATGCGAAGAAAAACACTTTTAAACAATTTATCTCAAAGTTTTAATTTGTCCAAAGAGAAAACACAAAATTGGCTTTGCTTGGCAAGTATAGACACAAATGCTAGGGCAGAACAATTAACAACCGTTGATTATGTTAATTTAACTAATTCATATTTCGACAATATTAGTCAATAAACTGACTTTTAATTTTAACAAAATTTATAAAAGTTGCACTATAATAAATAGTGTAATTTTTTTATAGGAGAAAGTTTTATGTTATTTAAAAAAACATTAGTTCTATCAGGTGTTGATGGGGGAAATGAAAAGGCAGTTTTAAGTTTTGAAAAGGAAGATGGCGATGTTGTGGGACAAGTGAAATTATACAATTTTCACGAAGAACCAAATGGAATATTAAGTGTTGGACTTAAAGAAAATGACAGAGTGCTAAAAGCAGGTATGACAAAGATTGGCAATATGAAATACTCATTTAGGTTTAATGTTCCACTTGACCTTGATGAATTTTCTTGTGCCATTATAAATATTTATCACGGAGAAGTGAAAGCACTTTTGCACGGTTCAACTCAAAATGCAAAGGTCACCGAGCAATTTCTTGCACAAGCAGTGATGGATATGGATAATGTTAGTTCATTACAAGATTGCAAAGATGTTTTAGATAAAAATGGAATAAACTTAGAAGACCAAGAGGAAATTGAAAACAATATTGATGCTTGCATTAACGAAAACAAATGCAACGAAAAATGCAGTTCTTGTAAGTATAGATACGCATTTTTTTCTGGTGAAGAAGAGAAAAAAGACCAAGAAACATTTTATGACAGCATAAGTGAAGATGTTGATAAGTTATTCAGTTCACATAGTGAGGAAGAGTTTTTGTCACAGATTATACCATTTTCAAAATGGGTAAAAATTGAAAACGAAGAAAATGATGACTATTATGTTTTGGGATTAATTTATGAAAACGATGAGGTGAAGTATATTTGCTATGGTGTTCCTGGAATATACAGCGAAAATCCACCAAAAGAACTTAAAGGCTGTGCAGAGTGGTTGCCACTTGACAGCACAAAAGAAAACGAATATGGATATTGGATTACATATCAAGATGCAAAGTCTGGCGAGAATGTTAAGGCAACATTTACAGTTGTATAAAATTTTTTCGTATAAAAATTGTATTCAGCATTGACAATGTTGAGTTTACATTATATAATCTTTTTGTATTTAAAAGAGGTATATAATGTTAATAATAATTTCCGGTTCTGCAGGCGTTGGTAAAAACACAGTAATTACAGAAATTTTGAATAAATATCCTAATATAAAATTAATGCAAACTTGCACAACTCGTTTGCAAAGACACACTGATAGTGATATGCATAACCCATATATTTATGTTTCAAGAGAAGATTTTGAAAACAAAGTTAAAAATGGAGAATTGTTTGAACACGAAGAAATACATCAAAATTTTTATGGGGTATTAAACTCTTCAATTGATGAAATTAAAAAAAGAGAAAATCATTATATAAAAGACATTGGTGTTCTTGGACAAATTAAATTAAAAAGGGCACTAAAAAAAGATGTTGAAGTGTTGTCAATATTTTTAACTGCACCAAAAGATGAACTTATTAAAAGATTAAAGGCAAGAGGTGACCACGATATTGACCTTAGAATATCCAGAATGGAATTTGAATTGAGTTATGCAAAAAATTATGATTATGTTATTGAAAATATAAATCTTGACAAAACGATTAAAAAGATTGAATCAATTATAAAAAAACACGAAAAAATTGAACAAAAAAAGATGCAAAAAAAATCATAAAAATATTATGATTTTTTTTATTAAAGTTATTTTTTAAAGTATGTTACACAAAGTTGCATATTTTTTATGCAGTTAATTGTTATGCCATTTGCTTCACAAGTTTGCTCATTTCTAAACAAACAATCTGCCTGACAGTGTATGCAACCTTTTTTTGATTCTCTGTGTGAATGATACTTTGGTGGTTTTTCTGCAAAAATCTCTTTTGATGTGTCGGGTATGTTTTTGAGACTGTCATTTTTTTGATAGTATGTGCAATTAATTTTATCACCAATAAGAATTTGTTTTGAAGTACAAGAAAATCCCTTGTTATAAACGCAACTTCGTTCTCTACATATAATATCCATTTAATACCTCTTTTTTTAAAATTTTTACCAATTTTATTAATTATTATTGACTAAATCTATAAAATTAAACTAAAATGTAATAAACGAGGTGAAAAATGAAAGTTATTTTGTTAAAAGATGTAAAAGGCACAGGCAAAAAAGGTGATGTTGTTAATGTTGCCGATGGATATGGAAAAAACTTTTTAATTAAAAACGGATTTGCTTGTGTTGCTAATAACTCAAATTTAAACGATACTGAAAACAAGAAAAAAGCACAGGACTATCACAAAGAACAAGAATATTTGTCTGCTGTTGAAAAATCTAAACTTATTGAAGGAAAAACAATCGTTGTTACAGTTAAATGTGGCGACAATGGCAAAATTTTTGGTGCAGTAACTTCTAAGGAAATTGCAGAAAGTTTTTCAAAAATAAATCTTGATGTTGACAAACGCAAAATTGAACTAAAAGAACCTATTAAATTTGTAGGTACATACTCCTTGCGTGTAAAACTCTATGAGGGAGTTTATGCCAAATTTAACGTTGAGGTTATTGCTGGTTAATTATGAGAGTTTGTAATTTATCTTCTGGCAGTGATGGAAATGTTACATATGTTGAAACAGATAATGTAAAAATTTTGGTGGATATTGGTTTGTCTTGTGCCGAGGTTTGCAAAAGATTAAAACTTTTAAATGTTGATGGTTCGGATATTGATGCAATTTTAATTACTCACGAACACAGTGACCATATTAAAGGTCTTGATGTTTTTGCATCAAAATATAAAACAAAGGTGTTTGTTCACGAAAAAGGTATGGCTGCAGTTTTTTCTAAAATGAAAAAACTTTCGCCGTCACAAATGTTTTCTTTTGGTGACTTTTCTTTTTATATAAAAGATTTGATTGTTGACAATGTGAGTTTGCCACACGATTCTGTGCATTGTACTGGATATATTTTTACTTGTAATCAAAGAAAATTTAGTATAATTACAGATTTAGGACATACTACCAATGTAATCTTAAATAAAATTAGTGGCAGTTCATTAGTTTATTTGGAAAGCAATCACGATGAAAAGATGTTAAGAGAAAATCCAAACTATTCAGCATCACTAAAAGCAAGAATACTTGGAACAAAGGGACATTTGTCAAACTTAGCATCTGCAAAGGTAATTGAATATTTAGCAAGAAACGGGACAAGACAAGTTATGCTTTCACACCTAAGCAGACAAAACAACACAGAAGTGCTTGCATACACAACTGTTTGTGACTACTTAAAAACAAAGGGAATTATTGAAGGCGAACACATAAAAATTTCTGTTGCAAGTATTTTGCCAAGTGCAATTTTCAAATTAAATTAAAATAAAACAACTGCCTAGGAGAGCTTTTATGAAAAAGGTAGTTATTTTTTTTGTGTTAATTTTTTCAATTGTACTTAGTGGTTGCAGTTTACTTGCAAACCAAATTCCAGATGAAAGCGTGGATATGTCACCAAGAGCAATAACTCTAAGTGGTGAGATGAACACACCTAGCATTGTTGAGCAGGTTAAAAGTGCAGTTGTTGGCATTCAGGCAAATGTTAGTGGGGGATATTCCATTGGAAGTGGAGTCGCTATTGCAGATGGTGGATATGTTCTAACTAATCAACACGTTGTTGATGGTTCAAAGTCTGTTGTTTTATACTATGCAAATCAAACCACGGGTTTGGCAAGTGTAATCTGGCAAGATAGTTCCTTAGATTTGGCTGTTGTTAAAAGTGATATTAATATGCCATATCTTATGTGTGGTGAAGATTTGTTGGTTGGAGAAGATGTTATTGCAATTGGAACGCCACTAACTTTGGACTTTAAACACACGGTAACAAAAGGAATTGTGTCTGCACTTAACAGAACATTGCAAATTGAAGGAGAAAATGGCACTGTTTCTTATATGCAAAATTTAATACAACACGATGCAAGCATAAATCCTGGAAATAGTGGAGGGCCAATAATTAACTCAAAAGGTGAAGTTGTTGGAATTAACACCTTAAAGGCAAGTGATGCAGAGGGCATTGGATTTGCCATACCAATTAGTGTTGGAAAAACTGCTATTAATAGATTATCACAAAATTCAAATTGGCAACCTTCATATATGGGGATATTTGGATTGGATACAGATGTTGCAATGTTTAAAGGTGAAAATGTTTCTGCAACAAAAGGTGTTTATATTGCACAAATTGATGAAAAAACAATGTGTAAAGATTGTTTCATTAAAGGTGATATAATTGTTGAAATAAATGGAAAACCAATAAACAATGTTACAGATTTAAGATTGGCAATTTACAATTTAAACAGTGGAGATAATTTGGTTGTTAAAGTTTTAAGAAATGGTGAAATTATTGAAGTTAATTGCAATATTTCTCAAAGATAACAGCTTTAATAATAAATTATTTTTTAAAAATTTAATAAAAATAAAGCACTATAACATTAATGGGGTGCACCCCAAAAGTTGGACAAAAATTTAATTAAATAATTTGATTTTGAGTTCGGTATTTTGCCGGACTCATTTTTAATTTGAGTATTATTCTCTCGTTATTGTAATAATATATATATTCTTTTAGTTTGTCAATGA
>CASFHZ010000061.1 GCA_949294585.1 uncultured Christensenella sp.
AGAGATTTGATAACATTACAGATATAAATTACCCCATTAATCTTGATTATAAATTAAATAAAAACAACTCCGTTGTTGAATTAATCAAAACGGTTTTTGACATCAAACTTGACTTGTTTTTTAAACATAAAAATAAAGAAAAAATTGCACAAATAAAGAGCATATGGAAAAACTTTGCAACCGACATAACAAACTTATTACAAAATTTGCCAAATATGGAAAAATCAATAGCAATAGAAACATTTATTAATTTTAAATCTCCAAGAGAGATTATTAAACAATTAAATATAAGCATTGAACAATTTATTGCATATAGAAATTCAATGATAAACCTAATGCGTGATTCTGAAATAGTAAAAAATTTTATATTTAGTATGTCACATATAATTGCAAATAATATTAAAAGTTTTTTAAAAATAGTTTGTGAATAACATTATATATGATAAAATAAAAAAAGAGGTATTATGAAAAATAAAAAACAGTTGAATAATAGTGATAATGTAGATTTAATAACAAATAATTTAAAAAAATATATTGAATATTTTAAAAGCATTTATAATAATGAAAAATCAAATAATGAAAGACAGGAAAGACAAGAAAGAGTTGAGTTTTACAAAAAATTTAACAAACAAAAAATAGAAGAAATGAGTGATGAAGAAATGGCTAAGTTTATCGGAAAACTTTGGGCAGGAAACAGGTTTACTCTTAAAAATATAAATTTAGCAAATTTAAAAACTCAACTCATAGATTTCTTGTTTGGGACCGAAGATCTAAAAATCAGATGGGATAAATTTAAAATAATAGGACTAGGCAATGGGCGTAAAAGTGAATTGTTGTGTTATTATTTTCCTACAAATTATGCCATATTAAATAAAATCACAATAGAAACATTTAATATATTAGGTTTAAATTTAGGAATAAATGGTAAATTTTCTGGTGAACAATATGTTCAATATTGTGATTTAAATAAAAAAATTCAATCGGCATTGCAAAGTGAAAAATTAAATTGTGAAAACTTGTTAGCTGTAGATTACTATCTTTGGGAGTTATATGAAAAAGAAAAATATAATAAACAAAATATTTTGCAAAATAAGAAAATAGGCAGTGAAAAACAAGATTTAAGTGAAGATTTACTAAATTGCTCTCCAAATACAATTTTTTATGGTGTACCTGGATGTGGGAAAAGTTTCTACATAAAACAACTTTTAAAAAATTTAGAATCCAAATATTATAAAAGAATTTTATTTCATCCAGAATATACATATAGTGATTTTATCGGTCAAGTTTTGCCGGTTGTTGAAGGTTCTTCAATTACATATTCTTTTCAAGCTGGACCATTTGTTGAAATTTTAAAAGATGCTATAAGTGATAAAGATAATAATTACTATTTAGTTATTGAAGAAATTAATAGAGGTAATGCACCAGCAATTTTTGGGGATGTTTTTCAATTGTTAGATAGAAATGATAATAACGAAAGTGAATATGGGATTTATAATAAAGATATTCTTTCTAAATTAGACGCTAATCTTCAAGAAATTAAAATACCAAAAAATTTGTTTATTTTAGCAACAATGAATACTAGTGATCAAAATGTTTTTACATTGGATACAGCATTTAAAAGAAGATGGAGAATGTGTAGAATAAAAAATGAATTTGATAAAATTAATGATATGATAATATCTTGTGGACAAGAAAATAATGAAATTAAATATAATTGGAAAGATTTTGCAAAAAGATTAAATGAAGACATTTTAAAAAATTGTGATGATGGTACAATTGCGGAGGATAAACAACTTGGTGCTTATTTTATAAAAAATAAAGAGATAGAAAAAAATGTATTTGCAGAAAAAATATTTATGTACTTATGGTGTGATGTTGTAAAATATAACAAAGAACAGTTGTTTAACATATCAAAATATAACACATTAGACAAAGTGATTGAAGGTTTTGTTAAAGGAGAAAATGTTTTTTCTGACAATTGTACAAATTTAAATGAATACTATAAAGAAATAACAAGCAAAGTTGAAGTAAAAAATGAAGAATAACTTAAGTTTTTTTGTTCCAAACAATAAAAATGAAAGTGAATATATAGGGTTTAATTTTGAAAAAAATAACTCTATATTTATGTTTCCGTGTCAATATTTAAGGATTGAAAATAAAAGCGAAAAAGAACAAGTTAAAATATATAGACAAGAAGCAAAAAAAATTATTACCGTTTTGAAAAGAATGCAAAAAGAGTATTTATTTGGAGGATTTAACTCTGAGTTGCAACAGTATTATTCAATGTTGTGGCTTTTACAAGATTTTGTTGAAAATGGTTATTATGTGGAAACAGAAACGGTTTCGGGATTCAAAGTAAATGGAAAAATAAATTGGAAACAAACTATAAAGGCAAATTCAATCTTTTTTTGCAATAATAATATAATTTATAATAAACTTGCAAGAAATAGAAAGGTAATAGATAAATCTCAAATTTTATCTCAAATTTATAAAAGTTGTTTGCAATACTCATCCGAAAGAATAGGTTTTATTTTTGGTATCGGTAAAACAGAAAAATCGGTTTATAAAGTAGAGTCAAAAGATAAAGAATATCTTTCGTTTTGGTTGAAAAACGAGTTGAAAAATACATTTAAAGATTATAAAAAAACTTTAATAAATCATTTATTATCTATTATAAATAATCAAAATACACAACAAAAAAATATAGGGTTTTCAATTTATGATAGAGAGTTTGAATATGTTTTTGAAAAAATGATAAATGTTGTGTTTGGTAATCAAGATGTAAAGCAATATTTTAATAAATATCAATACTATTTGCCAGATGACAAAAATATAAAACCAGCATCAAAACTAAGACCAGACACAATTTTAAAAGATGAAGAAAATAAAATATATTATATTATTGATTCAAAATATTATAATTTTGGTTATACAAACGATTACAAGGATTTGCCACAATCTTCATCAATCTCTAAACAACTTGGATATAACCGTTTTTTAAAAGAAAAGTTAGAAAATAAAAATTATGTAGTTAAGTCAATATTTGTTTTGCCATTCGCATCAAAAGATAACGAAAAAATAAAATATGTTGGTTATGCAAAATCAGAGAGTTGTACAAATATAGAGGACAAAATAGGAATATATCTTATTGATTTAAAAGCTTTGGTTGATACATATTTGAACGCAATAAATAAATATGAGAAACTTACACCACAAAAATTGCTTAAAATTATAAATTCTTAAATTTATGATTAAAAATATTTAAAATTTGTTAGGAGAAATCCTAAAAAAGTTAAAAATATAAGACCCTAAAAGTTTTGGAGAGGCATTAATTATTGTCACTTATTACAAAAGCCTTTTTAATACTTTTTAGAAAGTTTTCTCAAAGAAAAGCGGGATGTGATGAATAACAAATTTATTAAAAAATTTTATAAATAACGATTTGATAAAAGTGCTAAACTTATTTATTTATAAAGTGTATAGTGATTTTTAATAAAAAAATGAGAGCAAATGTTAACCCTACGGGTTAACATGTTCTCTCTTTTTTATTTGTTGTCCGTTTTAATCAAACAACATCTTTGTACTAATATCTTTTTTTTATTAAATAACTCCCCAATTTATTTGGATGGTTCCATTATTAACTTGGCTCCATAAATCGTCCCATGTTGGTGGTTTTTGAGGAATTTGACAATTCACAATTATGTTTTTGTTAAAATTAAATATATAACCTTCAATAAATTCAACAGTTTGTGGAATTGTAATCTCTGCAATGTTACAACCTGCAAAAGCACTATCACATATTTTGGTTAAATTTACACAATTAGATGTATCAACACTCGTTAAACTACCACAATAATAAAATGCTTTTTCACCAATTATTTGTAAATTTGCTGGAAGTACAACATTAGTAATTTTAAATCTTTCAAAGTTATTTTTACCGATAAATTTTAAAGAATTAGGCAAAGTTAGTGATGTAACAGATGAAGAGTAAGAATTTGCAATCAATTTTCCATCAATAATTCCAAGTGTACCTTCTTTAATTTCAATAGATTCAATGTTTGTTTCCTTAATATCAATAAGATAATTGCTTACATATAAATAATTACCTTCCCAATATGAACTCGTTGAACTTACAATTTGTGTACCCAAAAATGCATCTTTTCCAATACCTATTAAGTTTTGAGGTAAATTTGCAGTTGAAAGTGTTGACATATACTTAAAAGCATCTTTTCCAATATACAATACGCTTTCTGGTATATTTATGGTTTTTAGTGTTTTGGTTGAAGGCCTATTAAATGCACCTTCGGCAATATCTATTGTGCCTTCTTTTACAGTGTATGATGTAGCGTTAAAATCTTTGCTTACTGTAATTAAATGTTTACCAATGTATAAAACTTCATTTTCCCAATTACTTTTTGTATTAAAATATTTCGTATTATAAAATGATGAATAATATAAATCCAACTTAACATCTGGCAAAGTTATATCTTCAAGTAATAAACAATCACCAAAAACATCTTGACCAAAATCTTTTAAAGTTTCAGGAAGTTTAATTGCTGTTAAATTTGTACAATTTTGAAAAGCCATATCTCCGATATATTCAACCTTATTTAAATTAACAGTCGATAAATTTTCACAAAATCCAAAAGTGTATCGCCATATGTCCGTTAAAGAATCCGGAAAGTTTATCGACTCTAACCCACTATTTCTAAAACAATCACTTCTTATTTCTATTAGTGTGTCTGGAAGTGTAATTGATTTTAGTGCTGTGCAATCTTTAAATGTATATTCATATAAAACGGTGATGTTTGCAGGAAGTTTTACGAAATTTAAGTTAGAACAATTTTGAAATGTTCCTAATCCAACATCCCAAATTGTGTCTGGAAGTTCTATGTGTTGTAAAGTTTTATTATTTTTAAATAAATAATTTTGTAAACTTTTAACTGTTGTTCCATTAACTTGATTTGGGATTATAAGTTTAGTAATACCATCTATATTATTTACTCCTGTTATTTTGCCATTTCCGTCAATTATGTATTCAATTGCAACAACTTCGTCTTGTTCATAATATGCGTAAACTGTTTTATTTTCGTCTAGTTCTATGCTCTCATATGTGTTTGCTTCCAACTTTTGTGTCCATGTATTCTCGTCAAAGTACCAACCTTTAAAGGTATATCCTTGCTTTGTTGGTGCTGTTGGCAGTGTTATGAGTTCATTCCCTGATGTTTTTATTATTTCAATAACTTGTCCGTCTGCCATAAATGTTATGTCATATTTTGTAACAACAACTTCGTCTTGTTCATAATATGCATAAACTGTTACATTATTTTTTAATTCAATATCTTTATATGTGGTTTCTTCTAACTTATTAGTCCAAGTGCCGTTGTCAAAATACCAACCTTTAAAGGTATATCCTTGCTTTACTGGTGCCGTTGGCAGTTCTATTGTTTCTTTACCTGCCGTGTAAATTTCTTCAACAACTTTGTTATCAGCACGAAATTGAATACAATATTCATGTTTTGATGTAACCAATAAAACAACTGTAACTATAATTCCAACAATTATTAAAAACATAAGCCATTGAAAAAAATTAATTTTCATAAAACACCTACCATTTTGTAATTAGTATATCATTATAAAAATTTTTTACAAAATATATTTTAATGTTTCATAATAATATATTTTTTTTCTTCTTATTTTTTTATA
>CASFHZ010000062.1 GCA_949294585.1 uncultured Christensenella sp.
ATCAACTTTTAACCATTTACTTAAAGCATTAACGCAACTCACACCAACACCGTGAAGTCCGCCAGAAATTTTGTAACCATTTCCACCAAACTTTCCACCTGCGTGCAATTTTGTTAAAACAACTTCAACTGCACTTCTGCCTTCTTTTTCTATTATACCTGTTGGAATACCACGACCGTTATCTGTAACAGAACAAGAACCATCACTGTTTAAAACCACTTCAATATGAGTGCAATATCCAGCAAGTGCTTCATCAATACTGTTGTCAACAACTTCTGTTATTAAGTGATGAAGTCCCCTTTCATCTGTTGAGCCAATATACATACCGGGCCTTTTTCTAACAGGTTCCAGCCCTTCCAAAATTTGAATGTCAGATTGGTCATATTTCACGCTTTTGCCAAAGTCCAATTCTTCTTCCATTTTTCACCCCTTATTTTTGTTGCAAATAATAAGCATAACATAATTTAAACAAATAAATTTTTGCCATATATATTACTTACTATACTATTAGTATTATAACATAGTATAGTACATAATAAAAGTATTTTATGAAAAATTTTAACAAAAAACATATAAAAAAAATGCAAAAATTATAATCTAATTTTTGCATTATTTTAAAAATTTAATTAATAGTCATTTCTTCTTCTTTTTTATTTTTGTCTTCACAGTTTTTTGCATTAATGCTTGACTTTTTCTGCAACTTTATTTTTTGTGAATATTTTCTTTTTTCACAAAGTTCTATGATTTCGTTGTCTATTTTTTTATGTCCACACACAACATCTTGCAATTTGCTTATTTTTTCAGAAAGTTGTTGCATTTTTACACGGATTTTGTCTATTTCTTTCTTTAATTCTTCAATTTTTTTTGTGTTGTTTTCCATTTTATCGTATGACTTATCATAGTAACTATAAACTTTAAATTCTTTATATAAAAAGTATCCAGTATAAACAAACAAAAATGAAGCAACAATAGCAGACAAAATATAATGCACAAAAAATGTAACAATTGTTAAACCAATTAATACGCAAAGTTTAGGCAATTCCCATCTATTATCAAAATAAGTCTCATTTCTTTTTTCTTCAATTTTTTTGTTTTCTCCTTCAAGGTGAGAACTTTCAAATATCAAGTTTGCTTCCTTGTAATGAAGATCATTATATTCAGTTTTTAATTCGTTTAGAACATCATTAACATTTTCAATATCCACAACAAATACTCCTTTAATCTCATTTCACAAAAAATATAACACTTTTTATTAAAAAATTCAATACCCAATTGCAAAATAGTTAGATTTATAAAAAAAACAAAAACAGCAGTTTTTGTTTAAGTGTATATACAAATAAAACAAACTGTCGGTTTTGTTTTATGAAAGATAAATAGCCAAAATAATTGAAATTACAATGAGCAATATAAAAATAGTCAAGAATGAAATTTTAACCCAAGATAAAGGAATGCCTGTTCCAACCTTTCCGGTTTGACCATTCATAAATGTTGTGTAATTCTTTTTTTTGTATTTAAAGTTAATTCGGTATGTTGGCATTAAATAATATGCAAATTTTTCGTTACTGTATGTTGTTTGTTGACTATACCTATCAACAAAATCATATGAATACATATGTAGAATATTACTTTTTATACAACTTTCCATCATATTTTGTGCAATACTTTTGCAGGCAGACAACGATTGATTATACTGCTCTACACTGTAACCCATAATAAACTTTGTGTCAAAATTAACCAATTCATTTTCATTAAACGGTTTAATTGCATTAAAATTGATTTGGTCAATATGACTGCTTGTTTCAACCAAAACATTTTTATGTTGCATAGTGTATGAACCAGAAATGTTTTTATAGGTTGTATAAGTTTCCATTCTGCCATTTAATCCTCGCCTAGTTTTGTTATACCCAAGTCTGCCATTATATGTTGTAAAACTGTCGGCATCGTATGCAAAACTAGGTATGTAAATACCCTTTATTTCATCAATTGGAGGTTGCTTCTTAAAAACATTTGGAATAAACCTCTTCTTTTTTACATTTTGTTTGTAAACCTTTGATGCTTTTTCACTTGAAAATTTAAAAGGTATAATTGCATCGGGAACAAGACCTGCCATTTCACTTTCATCAGCAACGCAAGGACTGGAACAATATGGACAACTTTTTGCAACTTCAAGTGCGTTTAGATATATGCTTGCACCACAGTTTGTGCACCTAAACAACTTGTTTTCTTCTTTAAATTTCTCGTATGCCTTTTTATCCTCTGCTTCACTTGAATACAAATGTTTTTGAAATGTTGTTTTGTATTCAACATCTTCTAAATTTCTACAAAATTCGCATTTCATTTTTTTATCATCTGGAGAAAATTTTAAATTTCCACCACAAGATTTACATTTCAACAAATTTACTTTTAACTCATCTTTTTGCATTTATGTTATTTCTCTACCTTTGTTCCACATTCTGGACAGAATTTTGCACCATTTTTTAGAACTGCATTGCATTTTGGACATTTTGTTTCTTTTCTTAAATTTTCGCCACATTCAGGGCAAAATTTTGCTTTTTTAGAAACATCAGCACCACATTTTGGACAGGTTAACCCTTGTTTTTGTCCACATTCAGGACAAAATTTTGCAGTTTCTTTCATTTTTGCACCACACTTGTCACAAATAACAAATTTTTGTTTAGGTTGATTTTGAGTGGTTATATTATCTGCAAAAACTCCACCAATTGTTGTTCCTGCACCAAGTCCAACACCAAGACCTGCCAAATTTCCACCACTTGGGTTTTGGGCAGCATCTCTTATTGCTTGTGCTGCTTGATATTGAGTGTATGTTCCCATTTTGTCTTCCAAAACTCCAAGTTTTGTTCTTTCATCAAGTGCTTTTTCAACTTCATCTGGAAGTGAAATATTTTCAATAACAACTGAGCACAATTTTAGACCGTATTTTTCAAATTCTTTTTCTGAAGTTTGCAAAATAGTTTCAGAAAATTCTTGATAGTTAGATGCAAGATCAAGTGCAGAAATTTTGCTTTCTGCAATTGCATCTGTTATTGATTGAATTAAAAGAGGTTTAATTTGTAATGCCACATCTTCAACTGTGTAAACTGCATTTGTTCCAAAAACTTCTTGCATAAACAATTTTGCATCGCTAACTTTGAAAGAATAAACTCCAAAGCCACGAAGTCTAACATTTCCAAATTCACTGTCACGCATCATAATAGGATTTTGTGTTCCCCATTTTTGACCAACAAATTGTTTTGTGTTAACATAGTAAACTTCTGCTTTGATTGGTGATTCAAACCCTGTTGGTAAAGATAGTGCCTTTGTTAAAAATGGAATATTTTCTGTTGAAAGTTTGTATGTTCCAGGTCCAAAAACATCTGCAACTTGACCTTTGTGAACAAAAATTGCGACCTGAGATTCCCTAACCACCAAAGTTGAACTTGTCATTATTTCATCTCTGTCCGTTAAAGGAAATCTGTAAACAATTGTATTTTTTGATGAATCTTTCCATTCAATAACTTTAAGAAGTTGTTTTTTAAAAAAGTTAAATAAACCCATATTGTTCTCCTTTTTTGCTTTGCACTAACAAAGTTATGTAATGCTATGCACTAAATTTATTTTCTTTATTATACTATACAATTATTTAATAAATGTCAAATGTTTAATAAATTAAAAAAGTTTTCACTTTACAATATGAAAAAAAATATATATACTATGTGTATATGCAAAAAAGAATATTTTCCGACAAAAAAATTGTTTGTATGCCACAAAATTTTGATGACAAAGTGTTATTTAACAAACAAAAAAAGAAAAAATCGTATGAACTTATTGATGATAAGTACAAATACAAAAAAAATTGGCTTGTTTGCACTTGGCAATTCATTTTGTATTATTTTATTGCAAAACCATTATTTTTATTTTATGGGAAGGTGTTTCTTGGAATAAAAGTTTATGGAAAGAAAAAAATCAAGCACATAAAAGGTGGTGCAATAACAGTTTCAAATCACGTTCATTTTCTTGATTTTTCAATTGCAACAAATTTTATTGGTGGTTTTAGGCGTTCACACATAATAAGCAATAAAGAAAACTTTGATGTTCCATTTGCAGGAAAACTTGCTGCAGCATATGGAGTTATGCCACTGCCCGATACACCAAAGGCAAAAATAAACTTCTATAATCAAGTGAATGAATTTTTGAAAAAAGGCAGATTTATCCATCTTTTTCCAGAAGCAAGTATGTGGCCATATTACACACAACTCAGACCATTTAAACGTGGTGCTTTTCACTTTTCAAGCAGAAACAATCTTCCAGTTATTCCATATGTTTTGGTTTTTAGAAAAAGCAAAGGTTTTGAAAGAATTTTTAGAAGAAAACCAAGAATTAGCGTTTATATATGTGACCCAATTTACCCAAATCTTGAACTTAATAAAAAAGAACAAAATTTGGATTTACAAAGAAGGACATATGCCGAAATGCAAAAAGTTTTAGAGCAAAACAAAAGTTATGAATTTTGGAAATATATTCCCGAAAGTGAATTTAAAGAAAAATATTCAACAGAATATGAAAAAATAAATAAAAAATAGAAGTATAAACAATGAAGTGCACCCCAAAAGTTGGACACTTTAGGAGGTGCATTTTTTATGAGAAAAAATAGAAAATATAGTCCAGAATTTAAAATTTCATGTATAATAGATATGCGGGAACATAATCTATCTTACAATGAAACTGCTAGAAA
>CASFHZ010000063.1 GCA_949294585.1 uncultured Christensenella sp.
ATAGACATTCAATATTTAAAACAAAGGCTTATTAATGAATTGAATATTGATGTAAAAACTTGTATTGTTGGTTATGTTCAAAGAGGTGGCAAACCAACAAAATTTGAAATGCAATGTGCCAAAAATTTTGCAAAGACCTGTGCAAAAACAATAAATAGTGGCAAATATAACACTGCAATTGTGGTAAAAAACGGTAAATTTTGCAGTTGGGATTTATAAAGTTTATAAAATATTTTAAAAATATAAGTGCTTATTTAATTTTTTTGAAATATTTAGTTAAAATATATTTTAATATTGTGTGCAATTTTTAATGACAATAAAACTAAATTGTTTTTCGATAAAAATTGCACACTTTTTTTGTGTGTTTGTTTAATAAAAAACAATAATTTACAAAATAATATATATAAAAATTTTAATTTTCACATTTTAGATTAATAATTAAACATAAATATATATATAAATTAACATAAATATACAAATAGTTAGTTGCAAAAAAATAGTTATTTGTGTTAATATACTATGTGAAATTAATTTGCATACATTGGAGGTAATAATTGAATAACAAAAAGAAAAGTGGTTTTAATTATATATATACATTTATAATTATTCTATTGGCAATTTTTATTCTATTTGCATTTGTTGATATAAATCAAAACATTGAGCAAATTGAACCATCAAGTGCAATAGAATTAATTGAACAGGGAAAAGTTGAACAAATTTACGCATATAATGGCGAGGCTAGAATTTTATTAAAAGAGGATAGCATTGTTCAAGATAAAACACAATTCCCAAATCAAGCAGATTTTTATTTTAAATACACAAGTCAAGTTTGGGAACAAGTGCTTAACGCAATAACCACATACAACAACAGTGGTGTTGAAACAAGCCAAAAAATAAAATGGTCAAACCCACCTGTTGAGGCTAGTTGGCTTGAAACATTAATGCCATTGTTGTATATTGGCTTGTCAATTTTTGCAATTTACTTTATATTCAGAATGTTTAGCAGGTCAAATAACAGTGCAATGCAATTTGGAAAGAACAAAGCAAGGGTAACAAGCAATGTTAAAGTAAGATTTTCAGACATTGCAGGTGCAGAGGAAGAAAAACAAGAACTTGCCGAAATTGTTGAATTTTTGAAAAATCCTCAAAAATTTACAGAACTTGGTGCAAGAATACCAAAAGGTGTTTTGCTTGTTGGAAATCCAGGAACTGGAAAAACATTGCTGGCAAGAGCAGTTGCTGGCGAAAGCAATGTTCCGTTTTTGTCTATTAGTGGAAGTGATTTTGTTGAAATGTTTGTTGGTGTTGGTGCAAGCAGGGTTAGAGATTTGTTTGACCAAGCAAAAAAATCACAACCTTGTATTGTTTTCATAGATGAAATTGATGCTGTTGGTAGGCAAAGAGGTGCAGGACTTGGTGGTGGCAACGATGAAAGAGAACAAACACTAAATCAACTTCTTGTTGAAATGGACGGATTTGAGGCAAACGAGGGAATTATTGTTCTTGCAGCAACAAACAGAAGTGATGTTCTTGACCCAGCACTTTTAAGACCGGGCAGATTTGATAGACAAATTTATGTAAATGTTCCAGATGTTAAAGGCAGAGAGGGGATAATAAGGATTCACGCAAAGAACAAACCAATTTCAGATGATGTTGATTTTCAAACTTTGGCAAGAATAACAAGTGGTTTCACAGGTGCCGATTTGGAAAATATGTTAAACGAAGCAGCAATTTTGGCAGCAAGAAATCACAGACCAAAAATTATTATGCAAGACATAACCGAGGGCATAAACAAAGTTTTGATGGGACCACAAAAAAAGAGTTTGCTTGTAACAGAAAAAGACAAATTAATTACAGCATATCACGAAAGTGGTCACGCAATTGTTGGCAAATTGCTTGAAAACTGTGAGGAAGTTCAAGAAGTGTCAATTATTCCAAGAGGAATGGCAGCAGGTTACACAATGAGCCGACCAGAAAACGATGATAACCATATGGGCAAAAACAAACTAAATGATACAATTGCAATGATGATGGGTGGAAGACTTAGTGAAGAACTGTTTATGGAAGACATTTCAACAGGGGCTTCAAACGATATAAAAAGAGCAACTCAACTTGCTAGAAAAATGGTTGTTGAATGGGGAATGAGTGACAAATTTGGCTTTATGAGTTTTGGAAGCGAAGAAGAAATTTTTGTTGGAAGAAATTATCAAAACAGAAATGAATACAGTGAAGCAACTGCTTCTGAAATTGATGCAGAAGTCAAGAAAATATTAGACTATAACTATGAAAGAGCAAGAAAAATTCTTTTAGACAACAAAGAATATGTTAAACAAATGGCTGAATTGTTAATTGAAAAAGAAACAATTTATAAAGATGAAGTTGATATGATATTAGCAGGCAAAAGCAAAGAAGAAATTGTTAAACATATGGACGAAGAGGCTGAAAAGAAAAGAAAAGAAGAAGAAAAAGTTAGACAAGAAAACGAAAAAGAAAAGAAGATAAAAGAAATTAACCTAAGAGTTAAAACTGCAGAGATGTATTTAAAAGAAGGCATAATTTCAAAAGAAGATTTTGACCTTATAATAAAAGAAAAAGAAAATGCATTAAAAAAACTTAATGGCGAAGAAGAAGATAAACAAGTAGTTAAAGAAGAAAATAAAGACAAAGAAAATAAAGAGCAAGAAAAAGATTCACAAGAAGATGAAAAAAATGATAAATCTGATGGTGAAGTAGTTGAAGAAAAAAAGAAAAAAAGTTTAAAACAAACAAACGAGGAGAAAAAAGATGACAAAAAGTAATAAATGGTTAATGATATTAATTTATTGTATTGTTGGAGTGCTTGTTTTATCTACAGTAATTTTATATATTGTGCCTGTAAGTTACAGGCCAGAAATAGGAACACCAAATGCAATAAGCATAACAGAGAGTAGTGGTGGTTCATCTAGCATTCTTTGCAGTGATGACAATGCAGTTGAAAGATACAATGAAATAAATGAAGAATTTGAAAATGCTTTTAGCGAAAGTGTTTTAACAGGTATCTTTTCTGGAAGAATAGGAACAAATTCAAGAATTGAAACATATTACAAAACAAATCCAACATCAGAATTTTCTGGATATATTGTAAGATTTATGTTTAAAACAAAACAAACAGTAATGCTTAATGGAAAGGAGTATAATCCTCCAACAAATTCATCTGAAACAATTGAATTTGATGAAATAGTTTTTGAACTTGCACAAGACAAAGGATTTAGTACTCACTATATCTATTATGTATATCAATATCAAGATACAACAAATGTTGAAAGAACTATGTATTACAGACAATCAATAATGTGCAATTTTGATGACCTATACAATTTAGTTAGTTCATATTTGTCTGTTGAAGATTAATTATAATAATAAAAAACCACCAGTGTGTGAAGTGACCCCTTCGGGGTTCACTTCAGTGACTGGTGGTTTTTCTGTTAGTCAGTTATAATATATGCCATAATTCCAAACTTAAAATCAACATATTCACTTGGCAAAAAGGATATTTCATAAAATCCTGTTTCACAATATTCAGTTGTTAAAAGTGATGCATTTATTGATGTTGTTATTAAATTATTTGGCAAAGTTACTATTGGATAGTATTCTGATAGTTTGTGTAAATTGTCTTTTAGTAAATTGTTTATTGTTGTAGATTGTGCAAAAATACTACTATCAAAAGCACTTTTAATTTGACTTACTTGTTTCACTGGTTTTGCTTGATATATATAAAAATTATCTGAAAGTACTGTGTCTTTATGAAGGTTATAGGTGTAAGTTTGTGTTTGGCTTGTGTTTTCTTTTAAGTTATTATAAGTAATTTTCATATCCATCGTTACACTTTTTTCGCAGTATAGTGAATATGTGAATGCTGAGAAATAACCATCTTTGTCTGGATTTATGATTATTGACTGATATGGTCTTGCAGTTATGTTGCTAAATGTGTTTTCTGCAGTCATCAAAAAATCTGTTTTTTGGGCAGATGTTCCAACTGCCAATGTTGAATTTATGCAAGGCTCCAAATTGTTTTCATATTCTGACTGAATAATTAAATCTATAATGTTATTATAATCTTTTTTTGTGTCAACAACTTGTTCAACATTTGTGTAGTTTGAGTTGTTAATTGTGATTGAATTTTTATCTTGAATTTCAATTGCGTTTGTGCCTATTATGTTATTTAAAATGTATTGTTTAAATTGTTCAATACAATCTTCTGTTAAACCAATATACGAACAGGTTGTTCGGTATTCTTGTTGGAGTTCGCTTAGGTATGTGTCTAAATTTTTTCCATTATTTGTTGCAAGTTTAATTGTTCCCAAACTGTCCGTTTGTTGTGCATTAAATATTGTTGGTTCTTTGTTTAATGCAATTTCATAAATAACAATTTTTAGTGCTTTACTTATGTCCTCGCTTGACTTAAATGCATTGTAGTGTTCTTCATATTTTATGTTTGTGTTTGTTTTGTAAACTGAATATATTTCCGACCAAAGTGTTTGCTCATTGTTATATGAGGATATGTCTATGCCAAAATACAAATCATTTAAAAGCAAAGGCTTGTCGGTTGAAGAGGAATTTGTTGTGTTGAATGTCCAATTCCAAGCACCATCTGTTGAAAAATATAATTTGTTTTCACTATAAAAAGCATAACCTCTTATTGTGTCTATTAAATATATTGCTTGAACATAATCAAAATCATAACCAAGGTTGCTTAATGGTGAAGAATCTTCTGTTATTTGATTGCTATATCCATATGTTTCAACTAATTTATTCCATACATTAACTGCAAAATTTTCAATAAGTTGACCTTGTTCGTTGTATTGATTTTTGTAAACCACTTGAAAATTATCTATGTTATAGCCAGCAATTGGTTCCTGTGGATTTTCTGGAACAGTTTTGCTTACGCAAGATGACAATATGACTAAACAAAGCAGTAATAAAACTATAAGTACCTTATTTTTTTTCATACAAAACTCCATTTTGTTTTTATTGATAATTTAGTTTATCATATTTTTAATCAATTATCAATATAAACAGCCTTTTTGCAAGATGTATTTTATTTTTAATAAAAATATAAATGTTTATTTTATGTTAAACTTGTTTTTAGTTGTTTTTTTAGAGGTAATCATTTATAATATAAAAAGAGAGGGAAATTATGTGTTTATCATTAAAAGAAATATGTGAAAAATTTACTGCTTTGATTAGTTGGAATGAAATTCCAAGTAGTAAATTTGAAGATTTTGGAATAATAAATCTTCCAGATGCAAAAGTTATCAGCAGTTACAAAGTTGGGAAAATATATAATATAGACAACACTTTAACACTATACTACTATGGCGAAGAAGAAAACTTTATTGAAGATTTGGCACAGTCATATGAAAGTTTAAAAAACAACGAATATGAGCAAAAAGAATATGGAATAAAACCAATGCATTGGGAGTTTTTTGGAAAAAACAACTTGCTTAGTGTTTTAAAACAAATAAACAATGCACAAATGTATATTGTTGATTTGTTCTTTATGGCAAAAAATGGAATTTATAGTTTTCATACCTATATTCCAAAAGAAGAAAAAGATTTAACTTTGCAGACTTTAGTTAAAAAATATCCATATATAAAACACACAGTGGAAGAAATTAATGAATTGTAAAACAAATTACGATATTTTGATGCAACAACAAATTAAAGATTTGCAAGGTAAAAAAAAGTTATTGCTCCACTGTTGCTGTGGACCGTGCAGTACAGCCGTTATTGAACGACTTAAAGATTTTTTTGATATTTCTATCTTTTACTATAATCCAAATATATATCCAGAAGATGAATTTAACAAACGACTTTTTAATCAAAAAAAGGTTGCTGAGTTTTTTGATGGTATTGATGTAATTGTGCCAACATATGATGAACATCAATATTTGGATAAAATAAAGGGAATGGAAAAAGAAGTTGAAGGTGGTAGTAGGTGCGATGAGTGTTTTAAACTAAGATTAACGCAAACTGCAATATATGCCAAGGAAAATGGTTTTGATTTTTTTGGAACAACGCTAACAGTAAGTTCGCACAAAAATGAGCAACATATAAATCAAATTGGCGAAGAGATAATGAAAGAATATGGTATTCCTTTCTTGTTCTCTGATTTCAAAAAACACGATGGGTACAAAAGAAGCATAGACTTGTCTAAACAATGTAATTTGTACAGACAAAATTATTGCGGGTGTAGATTTTCAATAAGAGTGGAGAATAATGAAGTATAATTTATACAAAAAAAAGCAATACAATTTGTTTCAATATATTATAGTCACTGTGCTTGTTTTTTTTGGCGTGATTTTTTTGACAGTAGCAGGAATAATGTTTTATAGCAATGCATTTTTGGAATACCATTTGGTTGATGGTGTTAGTATGCAACCACTTTTTAATCCAAATGGTAAGAATGAAGATGGAGTTTATATAACCACTGATGTAAGCAATGTTACTTATGGAGATATCATAATTTATGAAAAACCCGAAGATGGTAAGCTTGTTATAAAAAGAGTAATTGCAATGGGTGGAGATAATATAATGTTAAAACCAACAGGTGAACTTCTTGAAGGAACAAGTGACCCAGAGTATGCTTTTTTTATACAATACAACAGTCAAGGCGAATGGATAGAGTTAGATGAGCCATATATAAAAGATAAAAGTGTTTACACATATTTTGTAAAACCAGACTTTGAGGACTATGATTATAATAAAAATTTTTTAGAAACACAAAATGGTGAATTGTATTTGCATATTAATGACGATGAGATTTTTTTTGCAGGTGATAACAGGACAAGTAGTTATGATTGCATAGATTATGGTCCAAGAAAAACTGAAAACATAGTGGGCGAAGTTGTTTATATAATACACGGTGGAGAATCTAGGTTGTGGCAACTAATTAAACAAGTTTTGGGAATAAGCGAATGGAGATAACAAAACTTCAACTTTACACTTACAGAAATTATTTAAAAAGTGAAGTTGATTTCAAAAGTGGGTTAAATGTAATTTTTGGTAAAAATGCACAGGGAAAAACTAATTTATTGGAGGCTGTGTATTTTTGTGCTGTTGGAAAGAGTTTTAGAGCATCAAGGGAAAAAGAAGTTATTAACCTAGATGGTGATATTGCAAAAATCAAATTATTTATCAAAAAAGATATTGGGAACAGTGTTGTGGAAATTATTTTTTCAAGAAAACAGAAAAAAACAATAAAAATAAACGGTATTCCAATAAAAAAAATAAGCGAACTATTAGGGGAATTTAATGCAGTGTTTTTTTCTCCCGATGAATTGAAATTAATTAAGGAAAGTCCAGAAGACAGAAGAAGGTTTATGGACATAGACATATCTCAAACAAGCAAACAATATTTTTATTTGTTATCAAGATATAACGAGGTTTTGCAAAACAGAAACAAACAACTAAAAATGAATTTGCCAATGAATGACTTAAAAAATATTATGAAAATTTGGAACGAACAACTTGCAGATTGTGCAATAAAAATTGCAAGATACAGACAAAATTTTGTGTTAACTTTGGCACCTTTTGCAAAACAAGCACATTCATTTTTAACAGACAATCAAGAAGATTTAGAGGTTGAATATGTTGGCATAAAAGAAAACACAAAAAGCGAAATAATTGAAAAACTGGAAAGTTGTCTTGAAAAAGATTTGTCACTTGGTTACACCTCATATGGTCCACACAGAGATGACATAAAAGTCAGCATAAATGGAATTGATGTAAGAGTTTTTGGTTCACAAGGTCAACAGCGAACATCTGCACTTTCTTTAAAGTTGGCAGAGGTGAGTATTATTGAAAATCAAATGCATTCAAAACCTGTTTTGCTTCTTGACGATGTTTTAAGCGAGCTTGATGAATACAGAAAAATTAGGTTAATTGAATATTGTCAAAATGTTCAAACTCTACTAACTTGCACAAGTTTTGATTACAAAGTTAATCATAATAGAATTGAAATAAACAACGGCAATGTTGTTCAAAATAAAGTTTTTAAAATTTAAAAAAAGAAGTATAAAATTGTGGGGTGCACCCCAAAAGTTGGACAAAAATTTAATTAAATAATTTGATTTTGAGTTCGGTATTTTGCCGGACTCATTTTTAATTTGAGTATTATTCTCTCGTTATTGTAATAATATATATATTCTTTTAGTTTGTCAATGA
>CASFHZ010000064.1 GCA_949294585.1 uncultured Christensenella sp.
AAAACTTCTTTTATCCTCTTTAATTTTGTTGGATAACCTAAATTGCTTTTTGGTGAAACCCAACATTTTTTTAAAGGACTGCCAAACATTTTTCCATCATTTGTCATTTGTCCAATTCTGTCTTTATATTCGCCATTAAAACAAGCAACAACTTTGCAAAATGAACCATTGTCAACAGCAATCATAGAGCAAATGTCAATTCCTCTTGAAATGCTTAAATCTCCTGTGTTTAGGTCTAATTCTATTAATGCATTGTTTATGTATCCATCTATGTAATTTTCACAACCAATTTTTACATCATCGTGAAAATTAAGATTGCACGCAAGATAATATTTTCCATTATGATACAACGAACAACAATTTTCGTTTGTTACATCTTCAAATAAATTGTCAATTCCCAAATCTAATTTTGTTGTGCTGTAACCATCAAACCTGTGAATGCCATCTCTTGTTAGCAACAAAATTGTATCTCCACAAACACAAACGGAATTTCCATAAATTTTGGAACTAGAAACAAACAGCTGACTAACACTAAAAGTTGTTTGGTCACCATATGCCGACACTCTTGCAACACCAAAATCTCTAAAAACATAAACATAGTCATTAAAACTAACAACTCTGTTTAGTGGTCCTCTTTCATCTTGCATATCAATAAATCCACCTTCTTCCAAAGTTGGATTAAAGTTTGTTGGGTCAAGGTCCTCCGAGAAACTAAGCCTGTTTCGCTCTCCATTTTCAACAATGGCAAAAAGTCTTTCATAATGTAAACACATAGATATAATGCTAGGTCCGTCCTCAATTTTTTGAGCCATATAACTTGGCGTGTATATCCACATTCCATCTGTGGCAGATGAAAAAATCATATAATCTATGCCATCTAATCTGTAATTAACAGCATTTGGAACACCAGATGAATAAATTAAACTTGGTATTTCAAAGGTGTATTGAATGTTGCTAACAAGTTGCAAATATCTAATTATTCCGCCAGTTGTGTAGAATAAAAGTTGATAATCGGGCTTGTTTGCCTCCATATCAAAATATCTAAACATCCACAATGCTTTAACTTCTTGGTCAGGTTCCATAATTATAAGTCTTTCATCATCAATGTTTTCGCTTGTTTTTGGCAATGTTAATGGCTCAAAGCCAATACCATTTTTTAATGCACCACTATCAATTGAATAGTTATAGCAAAGTTTTGCATATTTGTATGGCAAAATACCTTCATCAATTTCTCCATTCATTCCTTGACTAAACGCACTAAATGAAATTTTATAGTCAGTAACTTTTTTTGTTACAAGTGATTTTTGATAGAACATTAAAACCACCTCCGTTTTGGCATAACCATATTATGTTTTTTTTGTGAAATAACCAAAAGCGAATTTTTGTATCTCGATTCCCAAATAGTTGCATCATCATATAATGAAGAAATAAATGAATATTCCATTGCTGTTCCATAAGCAAGCACTCTGTCGGGCATTCTTCCATTAAATGTTTCAACTTCGCCGTCTAGATTGCACTTTTCTGCAAAAGCAGTGTATGTGATAGTAACATTTTCGGCATTTGCTTTAATTTTGTCATCGTAAATTTTAAATTTTACACTTTGACCATACGCATCTTCAATTTTTGCAATTTGATATATGTTATCATCAATTTCGTTTAAAGGAAGTTCGTTGTTTTTAAAACAAACTTCTTTTGTTTTATAAATTGGTATGTATTCTGTTGCAATTTCTCCAACAATTAAGTTTAAACACCTGTTTAACAATTCCAATTCCTTTTTGTCATCAGCTGAAATTTCTTGTTCTTCACCTGTAAAATATGGGCAAGACAAAAGTTCTTCCTTACCTAAAAAGGTTGCTGTTAATAATAAAACTTGTTTTGTTGTCATAACTCCTCCATTTTTTCCATTTGTTTTTGTAGATTTGCTCTTTCTAATTTTTCATTTTCTTTATCAACTTCTTTCAAAAGTTCATAAATATTTTCCCTTCTTGTTTTTTTTGTCAATTCAAGCAATCTTTCATCAAGTCCCTGATTTGGATTAGTTAAGCAATAAGAACAACCAATTTGAGAATTGGAATGAACTTCATATTTGCCACTAATTGTGTTAAAAACTAAATAATAACTCTCATCAATTTCTTTAAGTCTTTCAGATATGAAAAAAGCATCAGATTTTAATTCAATAAGCATTTTACCTCCATTAGTAAAGTTGGCAGACTAAAAAAGTCTGCCAGCCTACGATAATATTAAGAAACAATAGTTGTAAAAGGATTTGTAACTGTGCTAGAAATTCCAGAAATTTTTGCTTGTCCATTTGGTTTATCACAAACAAGTTCTGCATACTTAACAAGAGTTGCTGTATATGTTGGATATCCAGCATTTTGTTTAAGAACTTTTCCATCTTCACCTTCAAGCCATTTCCAGTCGCATAATTGATGCAAACAGAAATCATCTGTGTTTAATAGATACATTGCATCATCTTCAACAAATCTATCAGCAACAAGAGGAATACCGTTATATGTTAATGCTTTGTAACCTCCTGTTAATTCCATAACATCAATATTTCTTCTAAATGCACCTAAATATTCTTGATATGCTCTTCTTACTTTGCTTGAACAAGCAATATAATTTACCGTGCTTCCACTAACTTCTTCCAAGAAATCAATTGCACTTTGAATCAAGTTATCACTTATTTCGCCTGCATCGTTTTTAACATAAGGACTAAGCCAAGGATATTGAGTTCTTGAAACACCATAAAGTGTGTCTGTGTTAGAGAATATTTTTCCAAGACCAGTTATTTCATAACCTTTTGAGTTTTGAACATAAATTGTATATGAACTTGCAATTGTTTCACTAAAAGTGCCAGGGAAAGCAAGATAAAGTTTTTTGTTTACTCTGTCAACATATGTAACTCTAAGTCCACCAACAACTTTTGTATCTGCGTTGTAAATATCAATAACCATACCTTCTATTAAATTTCTAACGCTATCACAAGTAATCACCTTAGAACCACTTTCAAACTCTGTTATTGTAGCCAAAAGACCACTGCCATCGCCAAATAACATTCTGCCAAAGTTGAAACTTGATGCTTTAATTAATCCTTCCATTTCATCATTTAAAAGATTAACAAATGCACCTGCGTTGTTTTGAGATGCTCTTATTGCTTTATCAGACAATTCAATTTTTCCGTATAAATTTTTTAATTCAGAAATAAATTGAACATAGTTGTTTCCAGCAGCTTGTGGAAGTGCATCTGTTTCTGCACCAGCACCAATACCACCATTAATTCCGTATGGAGCAAGTTTTCTAACCTCTTTACCCCAAACATCTTTTGTTGATTGCTTAATTTTTCCAAGAAGTGGGTTTGCATTTGTGTTTAATTGATTGCTAACCACACCCAAATAAACTGTTTTTAACGCATTTTCTGCGCTTTGTAGTGTAACCATTATTAATCTCCTCTCTTATTAAAAATTGCTTCCACCAATTCCCTTGCTTCACTTAATGTATTTGCTTTTTTTGATGTTGGAAAAGCAATATCTCCACCTTGCGAAGAAGTAACAAGAGGTGGAATTTTTCTACTTTCAATGTCTTTTATATATTTAGAAAGCACTTTTTGTTTAATTTGTTCGTTAGATAAAACAAAATCATTAACAAATTTGTCATCATTAATAACATCATCAGGCGATTTATATTTTTTACTCACCACTTTTGCCCAAGCAATATCAAGGGCATTTTCTGAATTTTGTAATGATGGATTTGATAAAATCTCTTGTGAAATCTCACTTGCAAACTTTTTAGCGTCTTGGTTCTCTGCCAAAAAGTTTGAAACTTTACTTTGCCAGTCTGATTTACAAAATATTGGTTCAACTTTTTGCTCATTTTTTTCCAATTCGCTAAGTCTTTGACACTTCCTAGTAAATTCTGCCTGCAAAGAGTTATAGGCAGAAAGTAGGCTTTCAGCATCTTTAAATTTTCCTAATTGGGAGCCTTTTTCGTTGGACGAAGCCGTGCCTTCACTTTCAACATTGGCATCTGCCACTTGCACATTATCCAAATTTTGAGGTTGTTCCCAAACTTCTTTATTTTCCATTAACTACTCCTTTTGTTCGCTGACATTCATTTGTTGTTCAGCATATTTCATTTGCTTGTGTTCTCTAATGTGTTTCAAAAAAGCATTTTCTATTTCTGGATTATTTTCGCATTTTGCTTTAAAATCTCCACCAAGCATAAATGCAATGTGTTCATTAATATGTAAATCGTGATTGTCTATTTCACAAACTTTCACTTCTTTACCTCGCATAAGTTCAATATTTTCACTTGAAGCTTTTTTTGTGTGAAGTTCATTAATATCTTGTGAATTTTCCCAAATACCAAATCCCAACAAATCCAATGCTTTTAATCTCATTCTGTTGGATAGCTTTCCATTTTCATCTTGCAAAAGCCCAGCATTAAGAAGTTCAAAAACCATAGAACGCCTTTGTGCCAAACTTTCAGTAATTTCACTGTCACTTTCAAAAACAATGTCTTCGCTTGAAATATCACTAGACATAAAATAAACGATTTCCAACTCTCCATTATCTCCCATAACTTTTGTAAGTCTTGGAACGGTTGCAAATTGTTTATAAAGTCTTAAAATATGTCCACCAAGTAGCCTAATACATTCCTTAATTCTGTCCGAAGTTGGAGAAATTCTTGAATCATCTTGCTCAATAAGTAACTGCAAAGCAACACCACTTAAATTGTTGTATGAAGCTGAATTAGACAACACATCAGACACGCCTGAAATAACCATAAATTCTGCAAGCAGTGCCTCTTCTTCTCGTTCAAAATCTGTTGGAACAGAATTTGCAGTCATAAACCTTGGAGCAGAAGAACCCTGTCTATAAACCAATATTTTGCCGGGAGAAAGTCCCTCTTCTTCCAAATTATCAAGGTCAACACTTCCATCTTCAACAGTTAGCACACCCATTGAAATTCTATTCAAAAATTCGTGTTTTCTGTTTTTAACGGCGTTATATGCTCTTTGAACAGGAATTAATCTTTCAACAATACCCGTTCCCCAAAAACAGCCCGTTTGTTCAATGCTAACTTGTTTAATAAAAGGAAAACCTCTTTGTCCATCTACTTTATTAATAAATGGCAAATCGCCATAATGAACAAGTTTATCTCCTGCAATAATTATCAGTCTGCCATTTGGAAAATCTTTTGAAGGCTTTTCGTATTTTTCAATAACAAGTGCGTGATTTGTTTTTATTCCACTAACAACTCTACTTGTTCTGCTAGAATATCCCAAACCACCAATACCCTGTGATGTGTTATCCAACGAGAAAACATTAATATCTTCACCTTTAACATCAACATTATAAATTCTTTTAATTTCATCAACGTGATATGCCTTTGCGTGAATAATGCTTTGGCAGTCATCTAATTTTTCTGTGCAAACATTATCAGGATAAATTTCAAATGGACTGCAAACAGAAATTTCAATATCTCCTAATTTAATATCTTCTTTTCCTTTTTTTGCAATTGTATCGCCCTTTTTGTCATTCCAAATAATTTTATAAAAACTCGTGCCACAAACTTCGCTCCATTTTGTTGCATCACAAATTAGCGAACTCACCTCTTGTTTGTTATAAATTGAATTTAATATTTTTTTACATAACTTGGCAGTTTTAATATCGCTGTCATCAGTTGAAGCAGGAACAACAGCCATAACAGGTCTAACTTTTTGCAATTTTGCAAATCTAATGTCAAGTGTTGGAGCAATGTGATTATAAACTTCTCTTTCTTGCCAAAAATATTGTTTTTCATATTCTTCAACTTCACAGTTTTGAGCAATAGAACAATATTGATTTCCAATTAAGAAATTCATAGACAATTGCCAAATTGCCTCATAAGATTTTCTTTCGTTTTGTCGATATCTAAAATCTTCCAAAACTTTATCTACAATATCCTCTTCTATCATTTTGCCTCCATCTTAATTTTCTTTTGATTTTTAAAAGGTGCTGGAATGCTTTTAGGAACATTAATTTTACCCAAAACACTAAATAGTTCTTTTGAACAATCTTGACAAATATTCAAACTAGACTTTGTTTCATTTTTGTTAAAAATAGAATATTCAGCCAAATTTTTACAGCCTCCCAAATCGCATTTTGTTTTGTAACTACAAGATTTAATCTCCACAGTTTTCCCCCTCTTTTTCCAATAATTTGATTAAATTTAATTTTTCTTGCCTTAATTCTTCATCGGTCATATTTTCATACTTAGATTGTTCAGTGGTTGAATAATGTTCCAACAACACTTTTGCTGCTGGTATGTCTGGTGCAATGTGTTTTTTTGTAACTTTCTTTTTAGAAAGTCTTGCGTTGCCATCTTCATCAACAACATATTCTTCAACTACTTCATCACAATCATATCCTAATGCTTTTTTTAATAAGGCTTCTTCAATCACATTTTTTGAGGGCAATTTGTTTTTCTTTTTCATTTTCGCCCCTTTACTTCAATAAAAAATGTTCAAAAAAAGCCAAGCATTAACTAAACACCTGACTTTTTTCAAACATAATATAATATTATAATTTAATATATTTCAATAATTTATGACATTTATTTTTAATAATAATAATTTTTGTAACTATTATCTTTTCTCTTTTTAATCACAACATAAATTGTTATACCAATAATTGCCAAAAGTGCAACACTTCCACCAATTACCCACCAAATCCAAGAGTTGCCATCAATTATATTTTCCTCTTTAAAGAAGTCTGCAACCAAAACAAGAGGTTCTTCACTGTCTGCAGTTATTGTTGCTTCAAGTTCATTTGATACACTTCCCAAATTGCTTGTTCCATCAGAATAGAACCAACTTGTAAATTCATATCCTGCTGGCAAAACAACTTTAACTGTGTGTGTTGTACCAATTTTAACCTTTTTAACAAAAACTCCATCAGTTTGTGTTAATTCAACATTGTCAAAATATATTTTACTTAAAACACTATCTCCAATTTTTCCATTAATTGCAAATTTAATTGTAATGTCACAAACATTTTTTGTAAAAGTTGCAAAAAGAGTTAATTCGTTGCCCTCTTCACCAAGTTCAATACCATAAAATATTCCACCTTCCAAAAATGCTGTTTCATCAAATTTTGTGGAAATAGCAGAAATCTCCGACAACACACTTTCTTTTTCATCATTAAGATACCAAGCATTAAATGCAAAATCATCTGTTGGAGTTGCAACATAGCCTAATGTTTGTCCATAAAACACTTCTTCAACAATAACATCTTTTTTAACACTTGAATCGGCAGTTGAACGCCTAATAGAACCGTGTGTTATATCTTCGGTTGAAACAACAAGCTCATATTTTATAGGTTCCAAAACAAAACTATACTCACCTTGATTTAAAAGTGTGCAATTATCTATAACATAAACATTAACATTTTCACTTACCGAATTTGAATACAAACCCCAAGAAATGTCACTGTTGTTCAAAGAATAAATAACACCACTGTTGCCATTAAACATTTGTTGCCTTTCAGTGACAATTAAATCACTATTGCTTAAAGAGTATGTTTTTGAAAATTCATCAATTTGGTTAACAATAACATCTTCATTTTGCAAAATATCTGTAATTGTGGAATTTAAAAACAAAACTTCACCATCTTTTCTAAGTCCACTTATTTCATAAAATTTATTAATTTGCAAATCTTCGGTTATTGAACCACCAAGCATAATTGTTCCATTATATCTAAATGAATTTGTCACATCAAAATTAACAAAGTCAATAACATTTTCATCAATGTCTGGCTTAACTAAAGAACTAAAACTTGCATCTTCGTTAAGTGAATAACTAAAAGTAGAAAATACTTGCAATGCTGGTAGTGAAACTTTTTCATTAATTTGCCAAATTTTATCAAAATCCCACTCAATTTTTTCATCAAAAGCACTGGCATTTAAGTAAAAATCTTTCAATAAAAATGATGATTCACTTGCAGTTTGTAAAGTTAAACTATTAACATCAAAACTAATTAAACCGTTTTCATAATATAAATCTAACTCATCAGCATTGCCAATAAAATCAATATCTAACTTTGTATAAAAATAATTTATACTATTTCTTAAAGGACAATCGTTTGGACAAGAAATTTCACCAATAAAACTTGATAGTTTTAAACTTTCAACAGAATTAACATTAACAATTTGTGCATAATTTACAACATTTTTTATTTCCGTTTTATTACCTAAAACAGTTCCAACCACCCCACCAATACTAGTTGTGGAAGAACTTATATTAGAAAGATTAACATCAACATTATTAATCACATTGTATGCAGTGGAATTTTCAAAATTTCCAAACACACCACCAATTTTGTATGTTTTAGATAAATTATTTCCATCAACATTCAAACTTCCATAAACAATACAATTTTTTATTGATGTTCCACTTTTTGCATCTGCAACCAAAGCACCAGAATATATTGAAGACCTAGAAGAAACATTTAGTGTGTTTTCATTTAATTGTCCTTCATCATAAGATTCAATAATAGAACAATTTTCAATATTGCTTGAAACTGCCTCTGCAACCAAAAATGCAGTTTTTGTTATATACTCATCATTGCTTTGAGTGGCATTAATCTCAATATTTTCTATTTGCAAATTCTTAATATTTGCACCAATTGTTTTTTCAAAAATAGCAACACTCGAATTTTGACTATTGATATTAACATTGTGCAAAGTATATCCATTTCCATCAAGAGTGCCAGAAAATGTTTTAATAGGCACAAAATTATTGTCAAAAGTTATATCGCAAGTAAGCACATAATTTCCGTTTTCTGCAATTGCCAAAAATTGCTCTGGTGTGCTTATTTCCACTGCACTATTTATATTAATTTGCTCGGCAAAAACTTTTGGACTGCTTACTGTCCCAACAACTGCAATAAATAAAAAGATAACACAACAATAAAAATAAAATTTTTTCAAATTAATTTCTCCATTAATTTATTATTTTCAATCAAAATAAATATATCACAGAAATTATTAATAAACAAATAATTTTACATAATTATATAATTTTAAGTCATAAAATTATAAAGTTTTATTTTTCAACAAGAAAAATATGCATAAAAAATAAGTTGAAAATAAATAAAATAAAAAATAATTCAAAAGAGTATATTATTTTATAATTTACCAAATAATTTAAAAAATTCATTTCAAAAATGTTAATCTTCCTACAAAATATATTGCATAATTATTAACTATTTTGCATATTTATTCAATAAAAATTTTGATGCCTAATTTTTTTATAAAGCCTTTCTTTGTCTTTTTGAATTGCAGTTTTTTCTTCTTTTGGCTTTTTATTTTCAGGTCTTGACATAATGTAATACCTCAGTTCATCAAGTGCGTGGTCATCTTTTTTTATGGGTGTGTCACTATTCCCCCAAAAGTATGATTTAATTTCCCTTATCAAATTAACACAGGTTTTAAAAATAAATAACTTGCTTTGTTCTTGTGCATTTTTAAAATAGGTTTTAACTCGTTGTATTCCACTAAATAAGTCTTTGTTTACTCTTGGATTAACCAATATTTTGTAATCATAAAAAAGTTCAGTAACACTTTTCTCACTTGCCAAAGTTTTTTGATTTGCAGCACTGTCAATTAATGCTGTAATATATCCATTTGATGTCTTTTTCCAATTCAATCTGTCGCATATTTTCTTTATTGCATTAGAATGGTATTCAATGCCTTTTTTGGCCTCAAAATGTTCTGCAATAACATAAACATTATTATCATAGTCAACTGCATACCAATGCGCAGAAAGAGGATTGTTTAAGCCGGGGTCAATTGAAATATTGTCATACCATTCAATTGGAACATTAAATGGTTCAATAACATTAACATTTTCATCAAATTCAGGATAAACCATACCTCCATTTGCAGTAAACTTGCCATACCTCCTGCTCTCTAACTCTTCGCTGGACATAGAGGCAGTTAGTGCTTCAATTTCAGATTTAGACAAATATGGATTGTCTGCCCATTCCATTTGCTCAAACCAAACTTCTTTATCATTTTTTGAATTGAGATATATTTCATCATAAACCCAAGTTAAACCTTTAAGTGGAGTCATTGTTCCAAAAATTTCACCTTGTTTGTCAAAAACTCTCATTCTGCATTCTTTGTAAATATCTTCAGGAGGTTCTTCATCAAACCATACAAAGTCCAAACTTGTACCTTGAAACTTATCTCTGCCTTGGTCACAACTTTTAAACCCAATCTTACTAACTCCACCAAATACATTTTTAATTAAAATATGGTCAATAATACCACTCTCCAAATTGTCCTTTCTTCCACTAAGCATAACAACATCATATAGCCAATCTTTGTTAATATAAGATAAAATTTTTGCTTGTGCAACATCTCTTTGCACTTGTGTAGAAAGTGAAACAACCCAACAAGACACATCTTTTTTGTTTTGTTTATATGGGTGAATACCCCTTGCAAGCCAAACCGTTTCAACAGCACCACATTCAGTTTTTCCACTTCTGTTGCCACCAAAAACCCACCTGTTTCTCTTGTTGCACTTGTGAAAAGCAATTTGTTTTTTATGCACAATTTCCCCACTGTTATAATTTTCAAGTTTACTGTTACATTTTCTTTTCATAAGTTCAAAATCTATTTTTGAAATACATTCTAATATCTGTTTTTCATTCAAAACCTATTTTCCTCCCAAAAAAGACATATAAAGACACATAATAAACATTACATAAACCAAATATCAATTTATAATAATAAAGATGAAAAAAATAATTTACATACTGTCAATTTTTATAATTATTTTTGTAAATAGCACTCCACTATCTACACCTGTTTTTGCATACACAACCTACTATGGAAGAGCGTTGTCATCGGGAATATATTTGTATTCAACACCATTTGTTATTGAAGATAAATCAAATAAAATATTTGAAATACCAATAACCTATTTTGTTGAACTTCTAAGCGATGAAAATGAACTGTTTTATAAAGCAAGGTATAATGGAATAAACGGTTATGTGTTAAAAAATGAAATGTCTTGCATAAATCAAACACCACAAAATCCATATGCTTCCAATTTGAGTTTCAGAGTTTTCACTCCAAGTGGAGCAAATTTAAGAACCTCACCATATGAAAGCAAAGGTGCTACAAATCTTATAACAACAATTCCTTTTCTTGAAACAAATTTAATCTACTATGGCATTTGCGAAGGCGAAGAGGCAATTTCATACAAAGGCAATATTTGGTATTATTGCAAATATATAAAACAAAATCAGGAATTTTATGGATATGTTTACTCCCCTCTTTGTGACTTGTTGTCAACAATACCACAAAACACCGAAAACTTTACCTATATAACTCCTGATTTTTCAACAATAACACCAGATGACCCAAATAGTCCAACCTATTTGTCAATAACAACACCTTGGCAAATTATAATAATTGTTTTAATAAGTTTACCTTGCATAGCAATAATATACTTTTTGTTTAAACCAACCAAAATTGCAATGCAAAAAACAAATAGCATAAAACCAACAAAACCCAAGAAAAATAAGAAAAAGAAAAAAATTTCTCACCTTAAACGCTCAGACTACTACGAACTAGACAGCGATTATTTTGATTAATAAGATGAAACCCTTTTAAATTCAAACATAATTTTGTTTTTAATTTTATCTTCAAAATCAACATTGTCAATTAAATTATCACTTTCCAAATTCTCACTTTCATATGCTCTGTAAACTTCTAATATCCACTTTTCATTTTTAAGCATATCAAAAAGTTTTAAGTCATCATAACCCAATCTGTTTAATGCTTTTTTAAAACTAACAAGTGCTGTGTTTATTTTCCTAAAAAAAGTTCTTAAACAAAAGCCAAATTTTTCAGCAATCTCAGTTGATTTTTTACCATCAATAAATTTTAAAACCAAAATTTTCGCCAATTCAGAATTAATACTCTTTAACGCCTTTTCAACAATAAGTTTTAAATTAATTAAAGTAATTTTTCTCTCTGTTAAATCTAAAATTGCATTTGATATATTCATAACATCATTAAAGCCCGGATTGTTACTGCTTCCATAAAATGAATTGTATGCTCTTGTTTTAACAATTTTATCAAAAGCATATGTAACCCTTGGCAAATATCTGTAAACTCCTAATACTGTTTTGCTCCAATTTATATTTTCCATATTGTCTCCTTTAATTGTTTCTTTAATTATTTATCAAACCTCGGGGCAAAGTCAACGCAATATGACATTTTTTACAAAATTCTTTATATTTTTACAAATAATGACATCTTTCGGCACGATTTTCTTTAATTAACTCGTAATTTGACACAATTAAAGAACATATGTTCTATTCTATACATAATAATTTGACAATAGAATGTCAACAATTAAAAAAAATGACAAAAAAAATCTAGTGCAAAAACACTAGACTACATACTATATAAAACAATTACATCGACAAAATATCTTCTTTTTGTTTTAGTTTGTTTTTTCCATTTTTGTTAATTGAAGAACCAATATCAGATAATAATCTATAATCACTCATTAAATTTCTGTGATATTCAGAGTTCACATCATTATAGTAATGAACT
>CASFHZ010000065.1 GCA_949294585.1 uncultured Christensenella sp.
AGAAATTGACAAACAACTTTATAAAAAATACAACTTAAACGAAGAAGAAATCAATTTCATCGAATCAAAAATAAAACCAATGGAGTAATGATGTATAATATAAACCATTAAAAAATTTAATTAAAATTTGTACGATAGAAGCTATGAACTTACATACAATGTATATATAAAAAAAAATAATATCATTCTTATTTAAAAAAATGAGTTGTTAGTCAATTTTATTTATAGAGTTTAAAATTAAAAGCAAAAAAATTATTTGAGTTAATTAGGTTTTCTATTTTAGCACACCCATTATCACCAATAAATATTCAAAATTTGGGTTTGATGGTAATTGTTTTGTATTGACATTAAAGCTTTTGGCATATGATTATTTTAAATAAAAAATATTGTTTTTATATTGAATATTAGAGGATTTACATAATATCTAAGAAAATGAAATTTGATTTTTATTTGATGTTCTATTTAGATAAGGATGATAATATGAAATATTTTTAAAATAATGGTTGTAATTAGAAAGATATTTTTGATACTTCTTCATTAAAGTAAATTATATAAATTAAATTCATACTTGTTGTAATTAAATAAAAAATATTAAAAAAGGAGTAAAATTTGATAGAAGATAACAGTAAAATGTTAAAAAACATTAGTACATTTAACAAAGAAAGAAATAAACAATTAAGAGAAAGATTCGACAAATATATTAAAGGAAATCTTTTAATTAGATTGAAAGAAGAAATAAAAACAAGTGAGGAATTTCAATCAATTTTTCAAAAATGTTATGATTTACGTCCAAAATTAATTTTGGCAAGTGGTATTGATGACGTAGATTATGATATTTGTTTAAAAATTGCAATGAATTACTGGTATCATACTCTTTTGGAAAATAATGATGAGAAAAGCTTAAAAAACGCGAATTCGGAGTTTTTAAACCTAATAAAGACAAAGGTATTAATACAATGTAAACTTCATCATTTAAATAAAGATATTGGAAACGAAAGTTTTTATACTTACCATACATCTTTAAATTACTCTATTCATAGTGCAATAAATTATATGCTTTCATTTCTTTTTTCTAGTAAAAATCAAGATTTAACCATTAAAAACAAAAATTTTAAAATTAATACATTGTTTGTAATTTTAAAATTAGTTAGATCTATTTTATTGTTAATAGAAAGCAATAATTTAGGTAGTGCATATTCTTTATTTAGAACATTGTTGGAAATATTTTGTGTTTACTATGTTATTTATGACGATGAAAATGTTGCAACAACTTATTATAAATTTATGAATTTTCGTAATGAATATGATGAAACGGGTATATTTTCAGAAGAATTTAAAAAACTTGTGCCTAGCAATGTTTATTATTGGGAAAATTTTTTAAATTATGGATGGATTGATAAATTAAATAATGTTGGTAATCATACAAAGAGGAAATATGTGTTCAAAGAAGTGCTTAAATTTATGAAAATTGGAGATGAAACGTATCATACAGATTATTTAAATGCGTATAAATTCGCTTGCAAGTTTTCACACGGAAACTATATTAATCAATCATTTAATGTACAACATAACATTTGGATATTAGGGAGAATTGCAATATTAATATTTGACATTTCAAACGAATTTAAAAAAATATTTAAAATAGATTTTGTTGTTAACAATGTTGATTTGATACAATTTTTACACGATAATGTTATTGAATCATCTCGCATTTATTCAGAATTGTCACAAAAATTTTCATAGTATTAATTATTTGTTACTAATCGGGCGACATAAAATTTTATAATTAATAACCATTTTAATTAACCTAAATTGCTTTTAAATAATTTTTAAATTTGTATATTACAACATTACAATCTTGTGTAACTTTGTTTAAGTAAGTTTTTATATGTTGGCTTATAGTTATTAAATTTATCACGTCATAAATTAAAAATATTAAGGAATTAAATAATTGACATCATTTTATAAAACAAATTTTTCTAAAAAATTTGTACGTATATGACTAACAATTGTAATTTAAAAAACGAACTTTGAGTTTTTTCAAAGTTCGCTTTTTGTTTGGTGCTGGTGGTGGGAGTCGAACCCACATGAAGTTGCCCTCGCAAGATTTTGAGTCTTGTGCGTCTGCCATTTCGCCACACCAGCATATTATTTGTTTTTGCGTGTTTATTATCACACTATAAGTTTTAGCATATTATTAAATTGTGTATCCTTATTATCATACTATAAAGTTTTGTATATTATTCATATTGTGTGTCTTTATAACACGCTATTAAGTTTAGCATACTATTATTATTTTTGCAACAATTTTTTATATTTTTATTTTCTTATTTTAATATATATTTTATATAGTTAATTGTTTTTTTGTGTATTTGGGTATATAATTAGTTGAGGTGTTTATGATTTGTGAAAATTGCAAAGAAAAAAATGCAACTTCTTTTTGTCAAATAAAAATTGATGGCAAGACTGTTCAAAAATATCTATGTCAGCATTGTCGTTCTTTGCTTGTAAGAAGTGATGAACTTTCTGTTAATCCAGAATTTAAAATAAAAAATCAGTTTTGTCATAATTGTGGAACAACACTAAAAGATTTTATTGCAAGCAGTTATCTTGGTTGTGAAAACTGCTATGAAGAATTTTCTTTGGTTATTGAGCAAGCATTAAAAAGTGTGCAAATAAATCAAAATCACCAAGGTAAGATACCTGTTAGATTTCAAAAAAAAGAAGAATTGCAAAATTTGGAAGAACTGCTTAACAAAGCAATGGAAAACCAAGATATTAATCAAGTTAACAGGCTAACTGCAAGATTAAAACATCTTCAAGGAGGCAATAATGATTAACAGTATTGTTATTTCTTCACGAGTTAGGCTTGCAAGAAACATTTTGGGACTTCCTTTTCCAAACAAACTTTGTGATTTTGAATCTGCTTCAAGTGTATCAAAGGCTATTTTTGAAATTCTTGGTGAAGACTATGAATTTAGGCGTTTAAAAAATTTAACAAATAATCAATGCTTATCGTTATTGGAAAGTCATATAATAAGTAAGGAACTTATAGACAATAAAGATATTTCGGGTTATGCGAAATCAGGTGATGATAAAATTATAATAATGATTAATGAAGAGGACCATCTAAGAGAACAGTGTATTTTGTCGGGGTTTGAACTAAACAAATGTTATGAGATGATAAATGCAATAGATGACCAAATATTAGATAGAATTGATGTTGCCTTTTCAAAAAAGTTGGGATTTTTAACTGCTTGTCCAACAAATGTTGGAACTGGAATGAGGGCTTCGGTTATGCTATTTTTGCCAGCACTAACTATGAATGGGGTGATTAGTCAATTAATTGAGTCGTTAAATCAAAATGGTATTACTGTTAGAGGACTTTTTGGTGAAGATTCTTCTTGTGAGGGGTATTTTTATCAAATGTCGAACAAATTTACACTTGGTTTAAGTGAAGAAGAAATAATTGGAATGGTAGAAAAAAATGTTTCAAAAATCATTGAAATGGAAGAACAGGCAAGAAACACTTTAAAAAATATGAATGAAAGTGTTATAATAGATATGGTTTACAGAGCTTATGGCACTTTGACAAATTGCTATATGCTATCAACAAACGAGTGTATTCAATTATTGTCAAAAATTAGGTTTGGGGTTGTTTTGGGGTTAGTAAAATTTAAACAACCTGAAATTATTGATGAATTATACACAACAATTCAACCTGCACATCTTATGGAATTTTATTCTTTGGATATGAATACAAAAGAACAAGATGTTTTTAGAGCAAAATTTGTTGGTGAAAATTTAGAGGGGAAATTAGTTAAAGGAGTTTAGTTTATGGCAAATCCTGCTTCTGATAGTTTGGAAAAAGTTATAAAAAATGCTGGAAAAATTGCGTTAAAATTTGGAAGTAATCAAGTTGGTACCGAGCACATATTGTATGGTCTTACAAGCGTTAAAGACTGTATGGCAAGCAAGATATTAAAAGAATATGGAATTACAAGTGAAAATTTGATTGACATATTTGAAGAAAACTCACAACAAATAACTTTGATTGGAGTTGATGTTGAACTTACACCAAGAAGCAAAGAGATTATTGGTATGGCAAAACAAGTTGCAATGCAACTAGGTCATAATTTTGTTGGCCCAGAGCATTTGCTTTTTGCGTTGTTATCAAATTCAAGTTGTTTTGCTGTTAGATTGGTTTCATCATATTACAGAGCCAATGTTGTTGAAATGAAGTCAAAAATTCTTATTTTTTTGCAAGGAAATAACGAATTTAAGTCTGAAATGCCACAAGACTCACAATTAAAAAGTGCTTTGCCAGAAAAACTATTAGATATGGGATATGATGTTACATTAAAAGCTAGGCAAAACAAAATTGATCCAATTATTGGCAGAGAAGCCGAAATTGAAAGAATAATTGAAATTCTTTGCCGAAAAACTAAGAATAACCCAATTTTAATTGGTGAAGCAGGTGTTGGTAAAACTGCTGTTGTAGAAGGTTTGGCACAGGCAATTGTTGCTGGTAATGTTCCTGAACTTTTGAAAGATAAAATTATATATTCACTTGAAATTGGTGGATTAATGGCAGGAACAAAATATCGTGGAAGTATGGAAGAAAAGTTAAAAGACACTATTGAAACAATTATTGCCAACAAAAATATAATTGTTTTTATTGATGAAATTCACACACTTGCACAAGTTGGAAGTGAAAAAGGCGAAACAAGTCCTGCAGATATGCTTAAACCATATTTGGCAAGAGGAGAACTTCAAACAATTGGTGCAACTACCACAGATGAATATAGAAAATTTATGGAAAAAGATAAAGCTCTTGAAAGAAGATTTCAACCAATTATGGTTAATCCACCAACAGTTGAACAAACAATTGAAATACTTAGAGGTTTAAGAGATTCATATGAGGCTTTTCATAATGTTATCATAACAGACCAAGCAATTGAGGCAGCTGCAACATTGTCTGATAGGTATATTATGGATAGAAGTTTGCCAGATAAAGCAATAGATTTAATTGATGAGGCAAGCAGTCGTGCAAAAGTTAGTTTTAATTTAAAACCAAGTGCAATTAAAGAAAAAGAGGAAAAAATAAAATTGCTTTCTGCAAATAGAGATGAAGCTTCAATTCAAAGAAATTATGAAAAGGCAGCAAAATTACAAACTGAAATATTGCGAACAGAAGAAGAATTAAAGAAATTAAATGAAAATTTTTCTAAAAATTCAAGTGCTAACTCAAATTCTATTGGTGCAAATGAAATTGCAATGGTTGTTTCAAAATGGACGGGTATTCCTGTTACTAAAATAACAGAAACAGAGAAAGAAAAATTGATTAATTTGGAAAACATTTTGCACAAACGAGTTGTTGGGCAAGATGAGGCAGTTAGAGCAGTTGCAAAAGCAATAAGAAGAAGCAGAGTTGGTTTGCACGACAATAAAAAGCCAATTGGTTCATTTCTATTTATGGGGCAAACTGGTGTTGGAAAAACAGAATTATGTAAAGCAATTGCAGAAGCGATGTTTGATGATGAGAATAACATTATTAGGTTTGATATGAGTGAATATATGGAACCTCATAGTGTTGCAAAACTTATAGGTGCACCTCCAGGATATGTTGGTTTTGATGAGGGAGGGCAATTAACAGAACAGGTTAGAAGGCGACCATACAGTGTTGTTTTGTTTGATGAAATTGAAAAAGCAAATCCTGACATATTTAATATTTTGCTACAAGTTTTAGATGATGGAAGATTAACTGATGGACAGGGTCGAACAGTTAGTTTTAGAAATACAATCATTATTATGACAAGCAACATTGGAACTTTTGAAGTGCAAGAACACAGAAAATTGGGATTTAGTGAAAATGAAAATTACAGTGAAGAAAATGATGAGCAAATAAATTCAATTTATATGGACGCATTAAGAAAAAGGTTAAAGCCTGAGTTTATTAACCGAATAGATGTAATTTGCATATTCCACCCATTAACTGAAAGTGATTTAACAAAAATTGCAACAATAATGATATCTAACATTAACAAAAGATTAATACATCAAGGTTTGGAAATAAAAATGACTGCAAGAGCACTTGAATATATAATTAAAAAAGGTACAAATTTGCAATATGGAGCAAGACCACTTAAACGATATATTCAACAAGAAGTTGAGGACAGAATTGCAGAAAAAATATTGCTTGGACAAATTGAATCAACAGGCGCAGTTATTATTGATGCAATAAACAATGAATTAATTTTTAAATCTGAAAGATAAAAATAAAATTATTATAAAATAAATTTATTTGTTTATGAATGTTGCATAAATATAATTTATTATTATAAATACAATTATTACAATAAAAATAATAAAAATTGTAAAAAAATAGTAAAAACCAAAATTATATACAAAGATTTATATAAATAATGTGAAATTATTTTGAGAAACAAACTTTATTTGCTATAATCAAAATAGGAGGAATTACTATGAAAATTGATATTGTTGAAAGAAATTATGATGTAGGAGTTAGACTTCAAACACTTCTTGAAAAGAAAATTGAAAAGTTATCTAGATATTTTAATGATGAAGCTGTTGCAAGAGTTGTTTGTGCTCTTGAAGGGAAAAGATTTAAACTGGAACTAACAGTTTCAAATAAGGGAAACATATATAGAAGTGAAGCATATGGCGAAAATATGTACGAAAACATTGATGTTGTTTTGCCAAAAATTGAAAAACAAATTATAAAATATGCTTCAAAAAACAGAGATAAATTGAAAAAAGGTTCACTTGATGTTGTTGGGTATGAATATCTTGAAAAAGAACCAGAAAAAGAAGAAGAAAAGAAAGTTTACAAACAAAAAGTATTTGATTTGGACCCAATAACAGTTGAAGATGCAAAAGAGTTTTTGGAAAATATAGAGCACGATTTCTATGTTTTTCTAAATGCTGAAACAGGTAAGGTTAACATTCTTTACAACAGAAAAGATGGTGAACTTGGTCTTATTGAATGCAGATACTAAAATATGTAATTTTTATATAAAAAAGGGAATACTCTTCTTATAGGAGAGTATTTTTTTATGAAAAAAAGAAATATATTTTTTGCTTTTATATTGATTTTTGTTTTTATTTTAGGTGCTTGCAATATTGATGGTAATGCAATTTCTGTTACATTTTCTAATTTAACTTCAAAAGGTTCAAAAGATTATACTGTTGCAGTTGGTTATCAACAAGAAAATTCTTATGAGAATAAAGGAACAGATATTTTTGTTAAAAGTGATGTGGAAAATACAACACTAACAATTCGAAAAGAACTGGAAGATGAGTTGACTATTAAATTGACAGAAAAAGACAATTTTTATAGTTTAACAAAACTTTTAAGTGTTTCAGGTGGAGTTGATTTAAAATATAACCATTATGATAAAATGGTTAGTTTTAATGTGTTAATTAAGTCAGACAAAAACTGTAACTTAACATTGAAAGCGGTTGTTGGTAATTTGTCAGAAAATGAAATGGTTTTGTTAGATGAATTTGATGTTTCAAAAGAATTTAATATTTTTGTTGAAAAAAATGAAAAATAATTGTTTTTAATTTGATAAAATTTTAGTTATAATGTATAGTATTTATAGGTGAATTATGATAGAAATAAAAAATTTATATTTAAAATACATTAGAGAATACTATGCTTTGTATGACATAAATATGAAAGTAAATAAAGGCGAATGTGTTGGATTAATTGGTGCAGAAGGCAGTGGAAGAACTACTTTATTAAGAGTTTTGGCAAAATTGGAAAAATTTGACAAAGGTGAAGTTTATTTAAAAGAAATTAACATAAAAAAAGTTGATTTTAAAAACGATATAAATTTGGGTTATGTTTCTTTAACTCCTGTTTTTTTGGAGAATAAAACAGTATATGAAAATTTGAAATATGTTTTAAAAGAAAGAAAATACAATGAGAAAGACATTGAAAATATTGTAAACAATTGTTTAATTGAATATAATTTAGAAAAATATCGCAATGTTAAGGCAAGTGACCTAAGTTTATACGAAAAATATGTTATATCATTTATAAGATTAACTTTAAGACCTCTTGATATAATTTTAATAGATGATATATTTGAAAAATTTACAGAAGATGAAAGTAGGGAATTGCTGAATTTAATTAAAAAATTGTTTGTAGATAAAAATGTAACAACATTGGTTGCTTCAAACAATACAGAAATATTAAATGGTATTTGCAGTAGATTTATCAAGTTTGATAATGGTTCTATTGTGAATTAGGAAAAACAAAAGTAGATATAAAACACGAGAAGTAATTAAACTTTGTTTAATTTAAAATTGCTATGCAATTTTTCTTGACAAGGGCAAGACTTCTCGTGTTATGTTTTAGTACTAATCTAGTTGAAGGAGAGTTGATATGTATGATGTTATAATAATAGGCTGTGGACCAAGTGGAATGATGTGTGCAGTTTATTGTTTAAGAGCTGGTAAAAAAGTCTTAGTACTGGAAAAAGGTATGATTGGTGGGCAAGTTGGTTTAACAACAAACATACAGAATTTTCCTAGCGTGAAAAAAATTGATGGTGTTAGTTTGGCTATGCAAATGTATCAGCAAGTAATAGATTTGGGTGCAGAAGTAAAATTTGAAGAAGTTGTGAAATGCGATTTAAAATCACAAATTAAAACTGTAACAACATATAAATCAAGTTACACATCAAAATGCGTTTATTTGTGTACAGGAGCATCAAGCAGGCCATTAAATGTAATGGGCGAAAAACAATTTATAGGCAAGGGAATAAGTTATTGTGCAACTTGTGATGGTTCACTTTATAAAAATAGTGATGTTGCAATTGTTGGTGGCGGAAATACTGCATTAGAAGATTGCATATACCTAGCAGAAATATCAAATAAAGTTTATTTAATTCATCGCAGAGATGAATTTAGAGGGGACTTGATACTAGTGGAGAAAATAAAAGAACTAGTAAACTCGGGAAAAGTTGTGTTGGTTCTATCCAGTGAAGTAGTTGGAATTTTGGGACAAAATAAACTTGAAGAAATTGTCGTTAAAAATAAAAAAACTAACGAATTAAAAAACATTTCTATATCTGGACTTTTTGTTGCAATTGGCAGAAAACCTGATACAGAGATTTTTGAGGGTATAAAAACAGATGACAATGGTTATATTGTAACAGATGAAAAAATGAGAACTAATATTGATGGTGTTTTTGCAGGTGGAGATGTTAGGAACACTCCTTTAAGACAAATTGTTACTGCTTGCAGTGATGGTGCAATTGCATCGGCGTCCATTAATGAATACATTGCAAAACAAAAAAACTAATGCAAATTAAAGCATTAGTTTTTTTATAATATAAGTTTTTTTATAATATAATTATTCTGGTTTATCAAAAAAAGCGTACATATTGGCAAGTTGACCAACACACATTATGTAATCAAATATTTTTGATTGTAATGAAACTTCATCTTCTATATTTGCCTTTAAAGCACCAGCAGTTATATTAAAACCATAAATTCTAATTACACTTGCAATGCAACTTTTAACATCAGGAGCTTTTAAATCATAGATGTTGTTCATATATTTTAATGTTGTTTTGTTGTCGGTTAAATACCAATTGTTTTTTTCATTTACAATAAAAATTTTAATTGATTCACCATTTTGAAAATTTGCTTTAGTTTTTATTTCCCATTCGTTAAGGGTAACAGGACTAACTTCAAAAACCGTGGCGATCGCCATATTAATATCGCTTATTGTCATATAACACCTCTATTTGCTATATTATATCATTTAAAAATTTTTTATGCAACTATATGATAAAATAATATAAAGTAATTCTAAATATATAAAATGTTTGGTTTTAGACTTATAAACTTTGTTTTATTTAATTAATTTTTATAATAATTGACTTATTCAAATTGTTGTGTTATAAGTTTTATATGATAAAGTTAACAAAGAGTTGGTATAATTTATTAAAAGATGAGTTTACAAAACCATATTTTATTGAACTCCAAAACAAATTAAATGACGAATACAATAAATACATAATATATCCAAAAGCAGAAAATGTATTTACTGCATTAAATTATGTAAAATATGAAGATGTAAAAGTTGTTATAATTGGACAAGACCCATATCACGAACCAAATCAGGCAATGGGTATGAGTTTTTCTGTTCCTGCAGAAACAAAATTGCCACCATCACTTGTGAATATTTTTAAAGAAATTGAAAGTGATTTGCACATTGTATGTGAGAAAAATGGTGATTTAACAAGATGGGCAAAACAGGGTGTTTTGCTTTTAAATGCAGTTTTAACTGTTAGAAAAGGATGTGCAAATTCACACAAAAATTTAGGTTGGGAAAAATTTACATCAAAAATCATTGAAATGCTTAATCAAAGAAAAGATCCTGTAATTTTTGTGCTTTGGGGTGGTAATGCAAAGGCATTTTTGCCATTAATAACAAATTCGTGGCATTATGTTTTAACATCTGCACACCCAAGTCCACTATCTGCTTATAATGGTTTTTTTGGGTGCAGACACTTTTCAAAAATAAATCAAATATTAAAAGATAATAATAAACAAGAAATTGATTGGCACTAGTTAAGAAAATATAGAGGTAAAATATGATTGTTATAATTATTATATCAGTGTGCATAGTTGTATTACTTTTGGGTTTTTTATATAAATATTATAAAAAATTCAAAGATAATCAACTTCCAAAACTAAAAGAAAAAAAAGTTAAAAAAACTAAGAAAAAAAGCAAAATGGTTACTGTTAAAAATGTTAATTTAACACTTGTAGAAAATTTTATGGTAAGGAAAGAGGTGTTGTTTTGGAAATATCTAAATTCTATTCTTCCACGAAACTTTTTAGCAATTCCAAGGGTTGCACTAAATTCTCTTGTTTTGCCAGATGGAGATAAAACAATATATAACTTGGTGGTTGACAAAACATTGGATTTTGTTATTTTTGAAGAAAAAGATATGCATCCTGTTTTAGTTATAGATATTTATGACAAATCTTATAACGATGAAAAACTTGATGAACAAGATCCATATCTCATTGATATATTAAAAAAATTGGATATAAAAGTTTTGCAAATTCTTGTTTCTAATAATTTTAATAAAGATGAGGCAAAACAACAAATATACAAAGAGTTAAATATATCAACAGATAAATCAATTGATTAATAAGAATATAAGGTAAACATATTAAAAAAAGAATGATGTTAAAATTAAATATCATTCTTTTTTATTCATTATAAAAATTGATATTATATATATTAATATTCTGCCAAAGAAGCCAAGCCAACTGCACCAATTCCAACGTGAACACCAAATACAGGTTCAAGTTTTACTTCTTCAATTTCGCTAATGTTAAGCATTGTTTTTAATTTTGATAAAATCATTGGAACATTTGTTCTGTCATAAATATAACAAACATAAAGTTTTTTCAATTTTTTAGGCAATAGAAGAATTGCATCAGTAATTGCTTTTGAAAGACCTAAAACTTTTTTTGTTATGGTAACTTTTCCGTTAGCAAATTGGAATAGAGGTTTTATTCTAAAAATATCAACGAGCGTAGCACTTAAAGTTCCAATTCTTCCACTTCTTTTTAAAGAGTCCATTGAAGCAGGAACAAATTGAATTTTTAAGGAATTTTCAATTGTTGGTAACAAGTCTAACAAATTATCAAAAGAAATTCCGTTATTTATGTGTTCAATAATTTCTTCAACAAGCATACGACAACAAGTAGTTGCATTCCTTGTGTCGTGAGCAACTATTCTTTTTCCTTCATAACTATTTGCAGCAATTGTTGCTGAATTTATTGTGCCACTTAAACTATTTGCAATTGTTAAAATTAAAATTTCTGCATTTTCATCTTCTTTGTAAATTCTGTCTATTGCGTCCATAAAATCTTGAGGTGAGGGTTGTGATGTCGTTGGAAAACTTTTTGAGGTTTTCATTTTTTCGTAAAATTTATCCCAAGTGTCTTCAAAACCTTCATCAAAAATTTCATTATCCAATATCATTTTTAAATTTACTACTTCAATTTTGTTTTTTTTAACATATTCTTTTGAGAGTCCAAAAGTTGAATCTACTACTAATCTTATCATTATATCCTCCTATTAAGATACAAAGGGCATTGAAAAAAGTTTGCAATACCAAATGAATCTATTTTTTATAGTAGTGTAATATGTGGGGTCAATTTCAAAATTAATTTTAAAAAAAATAAATATTTTAAAAATTATAAACCAAAATATAACCAAATTTTAAATAAAATTTCCATTTTTATAAATAGCCAAATTAATTACAAAAGCATTATACTATAGAATATAAAAATTTCAAATCATTATACCAACATTTTTAAAGTATGTATCAAATTAAGTTATATTGTGACATAAAATAAAAATTTTTTTATAAAAGGTATTGAATTTATGACACAAATGTGTCATAATAAAAATATCATTTGAGGTTACTATGGAAAAAAACGAGGTAAAGGGATATATAACACAATCATTATTCTTGCTGATGAAAAATATATCCTATGATAAAATTACAATGGATATGATTTCTGTAAAAGCTGGTGTTTCAAGAAGAACAATTTACAGGTATTTCGTAAGTAAACAGGAAATTTTAGAGTACTATTTTTCCGACTTAATAAAAGAATATAATAAAGAACTGGAAAACGATTTTTCGTGTGGTTCTAATGTTCTTATGAAAAGTTTTGAATTTATTTTTAAAAATTCAAATATTTTTTTGGTTGCATACAAAAATGGACTGCTTATAAACATATATAATGCAATTGAAGATGTTGTTAAAAAAATTGTTAAATCTTCGTTAACAGCAAAATGGAATAAAGAATATGAAGATTATTACATTTCTTTCACTTCGGGTGGTATATATAGAATTTTTGTTGAATGGTTAAAAAATAACGGAGATAAATCCCCTAAAGAAATGCTTGAATTATACAAAAATGTTATATCGGATTTGGACAAAAGAATATCATCATAAAAAAGAACCAATGGGTAATTCAATTACTTCATTGGTTATTTTTTTAATTGAAAAGTGCCTCGTATAGTTCAATGCAGGCGTTTAATGTTTTTATCAATTGATATAAAATGCTATTTTTAATTGTTTCAGATTGATTGTTGTATTCCATATCCACAAGTATGCTTGCACTTTTGCAAATTTTGTTTAAAATGCAGGCGAGATTTAAAGTTGAAATGTCATAATCATCATTGTCAAAAATATTAGAATTATACAATCTCTTTACTTCTTCAAAAGTGTCTTTAACAAGCGTTGATAAAATATCTTTAACTTGCAAAAAATATTTTTGAGATAAAGGCAAATCACCATCATCAATAGCAAGTTGACTTAAAATTAATAGGCGAGCACATTCATTGCAATTTTCCATTAATTCACAATAAATTTTTACATTTTGGCTTTTCATAATTCCTCCAAGTAGTTAAAGTTTAGTGGTTTTAACTTTTTTTGTCTAGTAAAAAATAATAATGTGATACAAAAATATTCAAAAAAATTACAAAATTAACCAAAAAATATAAAAATACTCAATAAAAATCTGAAAAATTTTTTAATAAAAAACAAATAAAAACACAACATAATAACGGAGGTAAATATGGATAACAAAAATTACAAACCAGGCGAACAAGCACCTGCAACAGGTAATTATGCGTGTTACGATGAGAATGGACATTGTGGCGGAAGTGTTTATCTTGAAGAAGGACAAAGATTCCCTGCAACACAACATTCTGGAAGTTATTACTGCAAAGAAAATTAATAAAAAAACAGTGGTTCATTAAAAAACCACTGTTTTTTTATAGATAAGGTTATGGGTTGTTACTCAATCTCAATAATTTTATCTCCATCTTCTCCATATCCTTTCTCATTTTCCCAATAATCGTTGTTGTAATTTTCATCATTTTTATAGTCGAATTCATCTTTTGTTTCATTATATTCTTGCTCAAGTTGAAAGTTTTCTTTTTTTAGATCGTTTAAATTGCTTTGTTTTGACTTTAAAATAAATGTTTGAACAATTCCAACAATAAAAAAACAACACAAAACTGCGCTCATACAAATTAACATTATTTTAAATTTTCTTTTGTTTTTTTCTTCCATTTTTTTCCTTTTGTTATAATGTTTATAAATTTCTTAAAAGTATTATAACACCATATATTGGTTTTTGCAATTACTTTTCCAATTGTAATTCTCTCTACAAAAATAAACAAAAAGTAAACTAAAAATATGTATAGCCTAAATTGTCCATAATTTGTTTTTAAGTTCACTAAAAACAGTATGAAAAAACAAAGAATGGTTGCAATGCATTGTAAAATGTTTTTTGTTACTTTGTTGTTATTGCACAAAAAAGTTATTGTGTTAAAAACATCAAACACAAAACCACTTATAAAACCAAAAACAATTAAGCATAGGAGAATATAGAGTTGTGAAAGGGTTTCAAATAAAATCATTTAAATATCCTTTTTATAAGTCCCACTTTTTCTTTTTTCTCATTCCATTTTATTGAATTAATCAATCCTTGAACAACCAATTCTCCATTTGTTTCATCAAGTTTTGTAGTTTGCATTTGTTCGCCGGTTATTTGAATTTCACAGTCCAAAGCGACCAATATAATTTGAGTAGGCGAAAAAGAAATAACTTTGTTTACACCAGATATACTCAAATCGTTTCTGTTTACTAATTTTAATACATTTTCTTTTAATATTTTGTTTTCGTTCATATTAATAATATATTAAAGGATAATGTTTTTAGAACGATTTAAAATAAAAAAAGTTGCATACATTTTTGCAACTTTATACCTTTTTATTTAAAAATTCTAGCACTTTGTCCATATTGTCTTCAAGTTCAACATCTTCAAATTTAAAAAGTTTGTTTAGTTCAGACAAATATAAATCAAGTTGTTCTTTGCCTTTTGGAGTTATTGTGTAAAATATTGAGCGTTTATCATTTAGTCCTTTTTTTGATTCAATTAAACCTTCTCGAATCATCTTTTTTGTTATTAGTGCCAAATTGGATTTTACAATTCCCAATTTGCTAATTAAAATTTGTGGAGATATGCTTGAATATTCATCAACAAAATAAAGCACCTTAATTTGAGTGTTTGTTGATTCGTTTTTAGATATATTGCATATTGTTTGGGATAAAGACTTTATCTCCAAAATTTTTCTTGCTAAACTCATATAACATATAATAAATTGTTTAAAATTTTATGTCAAACAAAAAAACATTAATTTATGTTGCAGTTTTTTTAGAATTATTTTACAATATACAAGATATGATTTTAGAAGGAATAATTGAAGAGATAATTTTTAGGAATGACACTAATGGTTACACAGTGGCAATGCTTAGTCACGGAGATGAGTACTCAACTGTTGTAGGCAAGTTCTTATCGGTTAACATTGGTGAAAATGTAAGGCTTAATGGTAAGTTTGTAACCAATTCAAAATATGGAGAACAATTCAGTTTTGAAAGCAGTGAAGTTATTATGCCAAGTTCGGTTGAAGGTATAAAAAAATACTTATCAAGTGGGTTAATTAAAGGTGTTGGTCCAATAACGGCAGAAGAAATTGTAAAAAAATTTAAAGAAAACACATTTGAAATAATAGAATTTAGTCCTCAAAAACTTGCAGAAGTTAAGGGTATAAGCGAAAGGAAGGCAAAGTATATTGGCGATTCTTTCAGCGAATTAAAAAAAGTGCAAAACACAGTAATGTTTTTGCAAAGTTACAACATCTCAACAAATATGGCACTAAAAATTTATGCAATTTATCAGGATAAGACAATAAATTGTGTTAAAGAAAATCCATACAGAATGGTTGAAGAAATTGATGGAATAGGATTTTTAACAGCAGATAGAATTGCACAATCTATGGGAATAAAAATGGATAGTGCGTTTAGAATCAGAGCGGGTTTTTTGCATATTTTAAATGAAAATTCAGATAAAAATGGAAACACGTACATTCCAAAAGAAATGCTTTTAGAACAACTTTCAAAACTTCTAAACTTGGACAAAGATGAATACAGTGGCGAATTTGTTGCAGTTTTAGATAACTTAATTTTAGATAAGTTGGTGACTACATTTTATAAACACCCATATTCTGTTGTTATGCTAACAAAATATTATTTTATTGAAACGGGAGTTGCTCAAAAACTCGCACTTTTAAATATAAGTGCATCATCAAGTAGTATTGATGTTTGTGGGGACATTGAGGAATTTGAAAAGTTGAATAAAATTATTTTAGATGAAAGTCAAAAAAATGCAATCATAAGCAGTGTTCAAAATGGTGTAAGTTTAATTACAGGTGGGCCGGGAACAGGAAAAACAACAATCATAAAATGCATAATGACAATTTTAAAACAGCAAAAAAACAAAATTATGTTGCTTGCTCCAACAGGTAGAGCAGCAAAAAGATTAAGCGAAAGCACTGGGGAAGAGGCAAAAACTATTCATAGAGGACTTGAAGTTGATTTTAGAAATGAAAAAGGTATGTTTATGCATAACGAAACAAATCCTCTTGATGTAAATGCAGTTATTGTTGATGAAGTTTCAATGGTTGATGTTATTTTAATGAATGCGTTGTTAAAGGCTTTGCCAAGAGATTGCAAACTAATTCTTGTTGGAGATAAAGACCAATTGCCAAGTGTAGGGGCAGGTAATGTTTTAGATGATATATTAAAAAGCAATATAATTAGTGTTAACTATTTAACAAAAATATTCAGACAAGATGCAAATAGTTTAATTATCTCAAATGCACATTTAATAAACGATGGTGAAATGCCTGTTATTGACAATTCAAGTAGTGACTTTTTCTTTGACAACAAAGTGGAACTTGAAGACATAAAAAACACCATTGTTGATATGGTTACAAAAAGAATACCAAAATTTAAAAATACGGACACAACAAAAATTCAAGTTCTGGCACCATTAAAAGCAGGTGTTTGTGGTATTGAAAATTTGAATAGAAGTTTGCAGTCAGTTATAAACCCTCAATCTGTAATGAAAGTTGAACTAAATGTTGGCTCAACCATTTTTAGAGAGGGCGACAAAGTTATGCAAATGTCAAATAACTATGATTTAACTTGGGTGAAACGAGATAACTATATGTCGGAAGAAGGTGCAGGAGTATTTAATGGTGATATTGGTTACATTCACAAAATAGACCGACAAACAGGTGAAGTTATTGTTTGGTTTGAAGATGGCAGAGAATGTGTGTATCCAAGAACGGAACTTCATCAACTTTCACTTGCGTATGCAATAACAATTCATAAAAGTCAGGGCAGTGAGTTTGACATTGTTGTTATTCCAATAATAAGTGGAACGGGACTAATTTTAACAAGAAATTTAATATACACAGGTGTTACAAGGGCAAAAAAAATGGTAGTGCTTGTTGGTGAGAAGAAAAATCTAAAACGTATGATTTCAAATGTTTACACTGTGCAACGATTTACTATGCTAAAAGATTTTTTAGTTACTGCAAATGACAAAGTTAAGGAGTTGTTTTGCTAATGAAATTATTTGAAAAGTTTTTAGACGTTTTGTATCCAAATGACATAAGTTGCATTATTTGTGGAGATGACATTTTTAACGATAATCTCTATTGTGTTTGTGAAAAATGTAAAACAAATTTGCCTTTTATTAAAGGAAAAGTATGCAAAAGATGTGGTTTGCCAATTAATTCAATGGCTAATTATTGTGACCGTTGTCAACGCCATCAACACTCTTTTGATAGAGCAGTGGCAACTTTTTATTATAGAGATGAGATTGCAAGATGTATTAAAGAATTAAAATTTGAAAATTGTAGATATTTTGCAAAACATTTAGCAAAATTTATGGCAGACACTTATATAGAAAATAACTTTGATTGTGATGTTATTGTTCCTGTTCCAATGCATATAAACAGGTTAAAGGAAAGAGGGTTTAACCATTCTGAACTTTTGGCTTATCATTTAAGTGAGTTTGTTCAAATTCCATTGGACACACAAAGTTTGGTTAAATGTGTTAACACAAAAACGCAAGTTAAGTTAAACTATGAGCAAAGACAGAAAAATCTTATCAATTCTTTTAAAGTGGTGAATAGAAAGGCAATAAAAGGCAAAAATGTTTTGGTAGTTGATGATGTTTTTACAACTGGTTCAACAATGGATAATTGCGCAAAAGCATTAAAAAGTGCAGGTGCAAACAAAATTTTCTGCATAAGTATTGCACATACTGTAATTTTGTAGGTTAATTTTGTTTGATTATTTTTTTAAATGTAGTATAATCTCATTTAGTTTAGGAGAAAAATATGGGTTTATTTTCAGGCGAAAAGAAAAAATTAAAAATTTTAGAAAAGATTGCAAACAGTGTTCTTGCACTAGAAGGAAAATATCTTGAAATGGATAATGATACATTAATTAATCAAACTAATGTATTAAAACAAAGGCTTAATGACGGCGAAACTCTTAATGATATTTTGCCAGATGCATATGCATTGGTTAGAGAGGCATCTGCGAGAGTTTTGAATATGCGTCATTATAAAGTACAAATAATGGGTGGTGTTGCACTTCATCAAGGAAGAATTGCCGAAATGAGAACAGGTGAAGGTAAAACTTTGGTTGCAACATTGCCAGCATATCTAAATGCATTAACAGGCAAAGGTGTTCACGTTGTTACAGTAAACGAATACTTGGCAAAAAGAGATGCCGAGTGGATGGGAAAGGTCTATAAATTCCTTGGACTTAATGTTGGTGTTGCCATAAGTGGTATGGATGAAAAATCAAAAAGAAATGCATATAATTGTGATATAACCTATTGCACAAATAATGAATTGGGATTTGATTATTTGCGTGATAATATGGTTGTTGACAAATCACAAAGAGTGCAAAGAGGTCAAAACTTTGCCATTGTTGATGAAGTTGATAGCATTTTGATTGATGAGGCAAGAACTCCTCTTATTATTTCTGGAAGGGGAATGAAATCAAGCGAAAGATATTATTCTGCTGATAAATTTGCCAAAACATTAAAAGAAAATGAAGATTTTGAAATAGATTTAAAAATAAAAGCTATTCACTTAACAGAACAAGGTATTGACAAGGCAGAGAGATTTTTTAAAGTTAACAATTTGTCAGATGTTGATAATTTGGAACTTGACCATCACATAATGAATGCACTAAAAGCAAATTTCATTATGAAAAGAGATGAAAATTACATTGTAAAAGATGATGAAATTTTGATTGTTGATGAGTTTACTGGAAGATTAATGCAAGGTAGAAGATATTCAGATGGTTTGCATCAAGCAATTGAGGCAAAAGAGGGTGTTAAAATAAAAGATGAAAACAAAACTCTTGCAACAGTAACATTCCAAAATTATTTCAGACTCTATCACAAACTTAGTGGTATGACAGGTACTGCAAAAACAGAAGAAGATGAATTTAATGGAATATATAATGTCGATGTTATAACAATTCCATCAAATAAACCAAACAGCAGAATTGATTACAACGACATAATATACAGAACTCAAAAGGGTAAAATAAATGCAATTATTGAAGAAATAAAAGAAAAAAATGCAAAAGGTCAACCTGTTTTAATTGGTACTGTAACAATTGAAAAATCAGAAGAAATTTCAAAGGCATTGCAAAGAGAAAAAATTAGACACGTTGTTTTAAATGCAAAAAATCACCAACAAGAAAGTGAAATTGTTGCACAAGCAGGTAGGCTTGGTGCTGTTACAATTGCCACAAATATGGCAGGTCGTGGAACAGATATTTTGCTTGGTGGAAATCCAGAATATATGGCCGTTAAAAAAATGAGAGATGAAAACTTTGATGAGGAACAAATCTCATTTTCAACATCTTTTGCTCCAAGCGAAGATGAAAATTTGCTAAAAGCAAGGGAAGTTTATAATAAATACTATAAAGAATTTAAACAAATAACCGATGAAGAAAAGGCAAAGGTTATTGAACTTGGTGGTTTGCACATTATTGGAACAGAAAGACACGAATCAAGGCGTATAGACAATCAGTTGCGTGGTCGTGCCGGCAGACAAGGTGACAAAGGTTCTTCAATTTTCTTCTTATCTCTTGAAGATGATTTGTTAATTCGCTTTGGTGGTGAAAGATTACAAAAAATTGCAGACTTTTTAAAAATAGATGACAACACTCCATTACAAATGCGTATGCTTTCAAGACAAATAGAAAATGCTCAAAAACGAATTGAAGCACAAAACTATGCTTCAAGAAAAGCAGTTTTGAAATTTGATGATGTTATGAGCAAACAAAGACAAATTATTTATGGTGAAAGAAACAAAGTTCTTGATGGTGTTGATATTCACGAACAAGTAATGGAAATGTATCCAGAAGTTGTATCAAGAATTTGCAACACATATCTTGATGCTGATAAACCATACTTTGAATGGGATTTGCAATCATTAAATAATGGACTTGAAGACAAATTGTTCCCAAAAGGCACAAATTTGGTTGATGAAAAATTTGTTGAAGACTGTGAAATTTCTGATGTTGTTGATAAAATCGTGAACATCATTAATGAAAAATACCAAAAAAATGTGGATTTAACAAAAGAAGTTGGAGTTGATTTCTCTATGTTCGAAAGATTGATTTTGTTAAGAGTTGTTGATTCACTTTGGATGGACCACATAGACCAAATGCAAATTTTAAGAAATGAAATTGGACTTCAAGCATATGGACAAAGGGACCCTGTTGTTGAATATAAAAGGCAAGGTTTTGAAATGTTTGACAATATGGTGGATAGAATTCACGATGATGTTACAGCCTTTTTGTTGAATGCAAAAATTCAAATAGACAGAAAAGTTGAAATGCCAAAACAACACTCATTCAAACCAGCAGATGTTGTTAGCAACCAACCACAACAAACAGTTTCAAAGCCAAAAGAAGTTGGCAGAAATGATTTGTGCCCTTGTGGAAGTGGTAAAAAATATAAAAATTGTTGTGGAAAAAATAATTAATAACAAAAAAACATAGGTTAGCAATATTTTGTGCCTATGTTTTTTTAATAAATCATTAATATTATTGAAATATTATTATTTTTTGTGTTATACTCATCTTAGAGGTATTATGCTAAAAAAAAGTAGAACAAAACAATTAAAAGATAAGTTTCGCTCAATAACAAACAGAAAAAGTTTTTCATTTGATAGTTTGGGTAGGGCAATAATTGATGTTGGTGCAGAAAACTATGATGATGTTTTTTCGCAGTTTTGCTATAAAGGTGGTGACACATTATCATCAAGTTTAGTTCAATATTTAATGCAAAAATCAAATACAATTCCACTTAAATATGATTTAACAATAAGATTTCATATAAAAAATGCAAGTGAGGATAAAAAACAAGAAATTCAAAATGCAGTAAAACAAAACTATGAAACAGACATTCAAGGTATTAATAACAGAATGAATAAAGCTTTGTTGTTCTCTCTTTGGTTCATTTTGCTTGGCAGTGTTTTTAGTTTAATCTATTTGTTTACACTAAACAAAATACCAACTTCGGTATCATATATTGTAGATTTGCTTGCTTGGGTGTTTTTGTGGGAAGGCATTGATGCGTTTTTCCTTGATAGAAATAAAATGAAATTGGAAAAATTGAAAGCACTAAGGTTAGGCTCTGCAAACATAGAAATAAAAGAATTCGAATTGTACTAAAAGGATAAAAGATATATGTATTTTCAAATTTTTAATATAGGCAACATAGTTTTTTATGTTCTTCTTGGAATTAGTGTAATTTTATTAATGCAAAAAATAATATATCATATTGTTGGACTTTTTCCATCAAAGCATTTTAAAGATGCAAAAAAAGACCATAAATATGCTATTTTAATACCAGCAAGAAATGAAAGTAAAGTAATTGAACAACTACTCATTTCCATTCAAGAACAAAATTATAATCACGATTTAATCGACACATATGTTATTGTGGAAAGTGAGAATGACCCAACTTGTGAAATTGCAAAAAAATATCCAAACACAAATGTGTTTATTAGAAAACATTTGGAATTAAAGGGAAAAGGTTATGCATTAAACGAGGTTATTGAGCACATTTTTAAATCGGATAAAAAATATGAAGCATTTTTCATTTGTGATGCAGACAATGTGCTTTCCAAAGATTTTATTAAAGAGATGAACAAAACTTATGATGCAGGATATCAACTTGCACTTGGTTATAGAAATAGTAAAAATTGGAATGGTGGTTGGGTTGCAAGTTGCAGTGCCTTAACTTTTTCTATGATTAACACCTTTCACAACAAATGTAGAGCAAGATTTAACCAAAATGTTCTGCTAAGTGGCACAGGGTTTTATATTGCAAGTGAAATATTAGAAAAAATCGGAGGTTGGAAATTCTTTTTACTAACAGAAGATTATGAACTTTCACTTTTTTCAACTGTCAATAACTTAAAGTCAACGTATAACGAATATGCAGAGTTTTATGACGAACAACCAACAACTCTAAAAGTTTCTTGGAATCAAAGGCTTAGATGGGTTAAAGGATATGGACAAGCAAATAAAAAATATAAAAAGAAATTAATAAAAGGCTTGTTGTTTGACAAAAAGAATAGACTTAGTAAGTATGAATACACAATAAGCATTTTGCCTGTTGCCTGCATTCTTTCAACTGCAATTTTATACTCAGTATTCACATTAATTTTGGGTATTGTTGGAAGTTGCATAGCACAACCAATTGCGTATAAAGTGTATATAGCATTTGGTGCTTCAACAGCAAGTATATATTTCTTTTTTATATGTTATGCAATGGTAATGCTTTTGGCAGAAAGAAAACATATAAATATTTCATTTATAAACGCTGTTAAATGTTGTTTTATGTTCCCAGTTTATATGAGTTTTTATGTTCCTTTGTATGTTACTGCGTTGTTTAAGAAAGAAGTGGAATGGAAACCAATAGCTCACAATGTACATATGGTTATGGACACAAATGAAAATATTGAAATAAAAATGAATGAAAATACATTTGAAAAAATAAATAAATAATAAAATATGAGAGGAATTAATGGATAAAATTGAGAAAATACTTAATTATTATTTGTTAACAAATAAGTTAAAAGACACAATAAGAACGGGTTGGAAATATTGGAATGTAAAAAAATCACGACTTGAAAGTGTTGCCGAGCATATTTATGGAACGTGTATGCTTGCAACTGCAATTTGGTCAGAAACGTTGCCACAAGTAAATTTGGCAGAAGTGTTAATGACACTTGCAATTCACGAAACAGAAGAAATAATAATTGGTGATTTAACACCATATGATGAAGGGTATAAAGATAAAAAGAAAAAAGGTGAAGAAGCAGTTAAAGAAATTTTTAAAGATTTAATTGCAAAAGAAGTTTTTGAAACACTGTTAAACAATTTTAATAATTTATCAACAAAAGAGGCAATTTTTGCCTATAAATGTGACAAATTGGAATGTGATTTGCAGGCAAAAATATACGATGAACAGGGATTTATAAAATTTGAAGATGCTGATAAAAAAATAAAGGAAGATGAAAAAATAAAAAAACTGCAACAAAAAGGAGTAAAAAAACCTTCAACATTTTTTATTTATAATGATAGACCACTTTTGAAAAAAAATAGTGAAGAAGATGATATATTTGTAAATATAAGTAAGTATATAGAAAAAAATAAACTACTAAAAACACAAGTAAAACAAGTAAAAAATGTAAATAAAACAGAAAAAAAGAAATAGGTTAATAATATTGACAAAAATTTTTAAAAATGATAGTATATTATTTGGTAGGAACCAAATAATATGCGTTCATAGCGCAACTGGATAGAGCGTTGGTCTACGGAACCAAAGGTTGGGGGTTCGACTCCCTCTGGACGCACCAAACAAAGCAAAGTACAAAGCAAGGTAAATGTACTTTGTTTTTTTTATTAAATCGAAC
>CASFHZ010000066.1 GCA_949294585.1 uncultured Christensenella sp.
AATCCCAGATAGTGTAACAAGTATAGGAAATTATGCATTCTCTGGTTGCAGTGGTTTAACAAGTGTAACAATCCCAGACAGTGTAAGAAGTATAGGATATTATGCATTTGATGGTTGCACAAGTTTAGAAAGTGTAACAATAGGTAATGGTGTAACAAGTATAGGAAACGAGGCATTCCTTAATACACCATATTTAACAAATTTGCAATCAGAGAGCAATGGAATAGCAACAGCAAGTGATGGAGTAACAAGGTATGTTATAGATGTACCAACAGATATAACCGATGGTAAGTTAAATTTAATATATGTTAAAGCAATTGCAGGTTATGCATTCTCTGGTTGCAGTGGCTTAACAAGTGTAACAATCCCCGACAGTGTAACAAGTATAGGAAGTTCTGCATTCAATGGTTGCAGTGGCTTAACAAGTGTAACAATAGGTAATGGTGTAACAAGTATAGGATCTTCTGCATTCCGTGATTGCACAAGTTTAGCAAGTGTAACAATCCCAGACAGTGTAACAAGTATAGGAAGTTCTGCATTTGAAGGTTGCACAAGTTTAAAAACAATATATATACCAAGTAGTGTGACAACAATAAGTGCAAGTCGTTATTCATATGCACCATTCTACAACTGTTCTTCAACTTTGGTTATATGCTGCGAGGCAAGTTCAAAACCAAGTGGATGGAGTACATATTGGAACTGGTATGGTTCAAGTTCAACACAAACACTTCAAGTTATTTGGGGAGCGTCATCGTTTGAAGAAAATGGAATTAAATATATACAAACTCCAAGTGACCTTATTATAATAGGTTACACACAGCAAATTGATGCAAATGTAGTAATAACAGAAGGAACAACAATAATTAATGGTAATGCATTCTCTAATTGCACAAAAATAGAAACAATTGTTGTTCCAACAAGTGTAACAAACATAAATGCCAGTGCATTTGATGGTTGTACAAGTTTAACTGGAATATTCTACAAAGGCACAGAAGAACAATGGAGCAGTGTTAATTTACTAGGTACTGTTAGCAATGTTTACTATTATAACATTGGCATAGATTGTGTTCACGGAGATAACTTATGGAATTATGTTGATGGCAACATTTCTATATTAACAAGTACATTTACTTATGTTGAAGGAAGTAGAGTTGAACCAACTGCAACAACAGAAGGTAGTGAAACATACAAATGTAGTGTGTGTGGAGAGGAGATAGTTGTTGTTATTCCAAAACTTAAACCATACACAACAACGAACGATGCAACATATGCATTTGTTGTTGAAGAAACAGACAGTGGATTAAATTTAACATCAACAAATAAATCCGATAGCACAACATCAACATTTGTTATAACTGCGTTAGTGGATGTTACAATAACATTTAATTACGAAACATCATCGGAAAGTAGTTATGACAAATTGATAATAACTGCAAATGGAGAAAGTCAAGGTTCATATTCGGGAACACAAAGTGGGTCAAAAACCATCACTTTAGAGGCTGGTCAAACACTACAATTCCAATATTCAAAAGATGGTAGTCAATCTAAAAACAATGATGAGGTTTACATAACAAACCTTGTTGTAACAGCGATATAAAAAATAAAAATAGCATATTTCGTGAAGAAGTATGCTGTTTTTTAATTATAAATTATTATTTATTTAATTATAAATTTATGAGGTTTTATGTTTTTTAGGCAAAAAAACAATGACTTTTTAAATATTTATTTATTAATATAAATTTAATTGTATATATTCTTTTTTATGGCATATTGACATTAAAGATGTTATGTATTAAAATATGTTTAGTATTTTATATTGTGGGGATATATGGGAAAATTTTTAATTAGAAATGGTGTTCTTGAAGATTTAGACAGAAAACTTAAAGTTGTGAAAATTCCTGATGGTGTTGAAAGAATTAGCAGGCAAGCATTTTTATATAAGGGGAATGTTGAAAAGGTTATTATTCCATCTTCTGTTAAAATTATTGATGCCAATACTTTTTCTAATTTAGACAATTTAGAAGAGGTTATTTTGTCACATAGCATAACAACTATTGAAGAAGGTACTTTTTCTAATTGTCAAAAGTTGAAAAAAGTTATTTTGCCCAGCAATTTGGGGGAAATAGGTAGGAATGCCTTTCGTTTGTGCATATCTCTTAGTAATATAGATTTGCCAATTGGTGTTAAAGAAATTGGCTCAGAGGCATTTTATGGTTGTAAAAATCTATTAAGTGTTGATTTGCCATATTCTTTAAAGGAACTTGGTGACAGAGCATTTTCATATTGCACTAGTTTAAAGAGTGCTTTTTTGCCATCATTACTAACTGAGTTAAAAGATTCATTGTTTTATGGTTGTTCTTCACTTATGGAAGTTAACATTCCAGAAAGTGTAAAAAAGATAGGAACAATGACTTTTTGGGGTTGTTCTCAATTAAAAAATGTTGTTATTTCAAATGGACTAAGTGAAATTGGAATAAATGCTTTTAAATCTTGCGATTTGGCAAAATTTGTTATTATTAACAATGAAAAAGCAGGGATGTTGTTTAGTGAAGTTAATTTTAATTATTTAGGGTTAAAAAAAGGAACAAGTGTTGAAGTTTATAGAAATGAGGAAAACACATTGGTTAATGAAGTAAAAACCACACTTAAAAGAAGCAACTTATACAATTTTACAAATAACAAAGTTTCCGAAGAAGATATTTTAAAATCTGCAATTCTTTCTGATGTGCCAGTTTTTATTCACGGTAAATCTTCTGATGGAAAAAGTGCAAGAGTTAAGCAACTTGACCCAGATTGTGAAATAATATATTTAAGAAATGCAACACCAGACTCGTTGAATGGTAAAAGTGTTTATAAACAAGATACAGGCGAAATGATTGATATTCAGCCAACTTGGTATCAAAAATTGGTAAAAAAATGCAAAGATGAACCAAATAAAATACATATTTTGTTTTTTGATGAATTGACAAATGCTTTGCCAAGTTTGCAAGGTATGGCATTTAATATTGTTCTTGACAGAGAAGTTAATGGCAAGTGGAAATTGCCGAATAATTGCAGAATTGTTGCATCTGGAAATGAGTTAAAAGATTCGTTGTCTGCAAATACACTTGTTGAACCTTTGTTTAATAGGTTTGCACATATTTACATTGAAACAACTGTTGAAAGTTGGCTTAAATGGGCAACTTCTTGTGACAAAACTCCACAAAAATTAGATTTGCCTAACAATGTTCAAACAAAGAAAATTCACCCTGCAGTTTTTGGGTTTATTGCACACAGAAGGGAAAATGTTTTAAGAACTGAATATACCGGTGAAAAGCCAAATGCTGACCCAAGAAAGTGGGAACTTGCCTCCAAAATTTTGTATCAAACAAAAAATCCTTTAATGATTAGGGCATTGGTTGGTGAAGAAATAGCATATGAATTTGCTGAGTTTTGTCAAAAACAAGCGTTTACTCTTGATGACATTTTGAATAAAAAATATGACTGTTCTATGTTAAAAGAACTAACAACAGCAGAAAAATACGCAACAACAATGGGGCTTTGTTATGTTGACACAAATTATGTTGAAAGTGTTAGACAATTTATTAAAAATTTTGGAAACGAGTTTGTTGCAATTTTTGATTCTTATTGGATTAATGGTGATGAAAACAGAATTAACTATATAATGGAACTTAAATTAAAAGAAAAAAACGAAGAAAAAACGGAGAATTACACTAATGAGTTTTGATATTGATTATTTAAAACAACTTGTAAAATGTAATGTTTGCCCCATTCTTGTTTGTGACCTTGATTTAAGTAATTTTAAAAATTATATTTGCATAAATGCAGATTGTGACAAACTTGACCTTATTGGGCATTTTGAAGGTGACAAGGAAGTTGCTCCAAATTGGCTTAGTAATTTAACAAAAAATAACATTCAACTTATTGTTATTGATGATTTATGCAAAATTTCAAAAGATGAGCAACTTAAATTTTATGAACTGTTAAAATACAGAAAGGTTGGAGTTTTTGAATTGCCAAAAAATTGTGCAATTTTGGTTAATTCAAGCAAAGTTGGCAAAGAGTATATTAACAAACAAATTTATTCATTGGTTGCTAAAATTTAGTATAGGTGAAAGGTATGAACTTTAATTTTGAAAACATAAAATGGAAAATTATCAATAAATATCCATTTTTTGCAAGTTTAATAGTAAATTTAAAGTTTAGTGCAAGCACTAACACAAAAACTGCTATGACAAACGGAAAAGTTGTTTTGTATAATGAGGACTTTATTAATAGTCTTTCGGTTGATGAACAAGTTTTTATTTTTTCTCACGAATTGTGCCATATTGCTTTTAATCATTTAAAAAGATTAAATGGTAAAGATGAAAAAATTTGGAATATTGTTACAGATGCAGTTATTAATGCAAATTTAGTTAATGATGGTTTAATTATGCCTGATGTTGGGGGAGTTTATATTCCTTTTGCAATTCACTATGATGCTGAGTATTTATATGATGTGTTTTATAAAGATTTAAAAAACGAGGAAGAAAAGAATGTTTTTAATTCTTTAAAGAAAGCATATAAAAACAATAAAATTGATAATCACGAAATGTGGAATGATGAAGAATTTAGCGATGATGACACAATAACATCAAATATTAGTGAAAAAGACTTTTTTGAAGAGAACAAACAAGAGCGAAACAAGAGGTTAAATAATTTTGTTGATTCACTTATTAATGAAGCATTATCTAAAAAAGTTGCTGACAAGAAAAATATTCAAATATCGGATATTGGACATCAAAAACCTATTATTGATTGGAGAATGTATTTAAAAGATGCAACAAAAGCAAAAGTTGATTGGTCTTTTAAAAATGCAGTTATAGAAAATGGTGTTTTAATTCCAAATTTGGAACATACTGAGGATAATGAAACGGAAATATTGCTTGATACAAGTGGCTCAATTAATACAAAACTTTTGAAAAACTTTTTGAGAGAATGTAAAAACATTTTGAATGTGTCCAAACTTAAAGTTGGTTGTTTTGACACAAAATTTTATGGTTTTCATTTAATACAAACAGAAAAAGACATTGATAATTTTCCTTTTATGGGTGGTGGAGGAACTGATTTTGACATTGCAGTTAATTCTTTTTCTTCAAGGGCAGAAAATAAAATAGTTTTTACTGATGGCTATGCAAATATGCCAGCAAAAAAGATTGATGCAATTTGGGTTGTTTTTGGTGATGAAGAAATAAAACCAAATGGTGGCAAAGTAATTATGATTAATAAAAATCAATTGAGAAAGTTAAAAGGTTACAACTATAATTTATCTGATGAATTTTCAATGTAATAAAATTATTGTTATTTTAATTTAATAAGTAAAAAAATCTTGCGAACTGTTTTTGTTGCAAGATTTTTTTTATTTAAACATAGAATTAAATATTTTTATTAAAATAAATTTATTATTTTCACACAATAACATCACCACTGCTGTATTCTTCCAAAAGGAATGTTCCCGGACCATCGGCTATCATTTGTATTTCCATATGTGTTCTAAAAACACCTGTCTTTGTTGGACAATATTTGCTTAGTTCTTGTGCAAGCAAATTATATATTTTTTCGGCTTCTTCTGGTTTTTTTGCGTGTGTAAAATCTGGTCGATTTGTATTTTTTGTTCTGCCATATAGTGTGAAGTTGCTCACTAGCATTATTTCGCCATTAACTAGGCAAACATCTTTATTTAATTTATCATTTTCGTCTCTAAATATTCTTAGTTTTAAAATTTTTTGTGCAAAATGTTTAATCATTTGCTCTGTGTCTGTTTCGTGCACTCCAAATAATACTAAAATTCCATAGTTTATATGGCTATGTTCTTTTCCTTCGCTGTATAGTGTACAGTTTTTAACGCGTTCAATTACTGCTCTCATTATTTTATATCCTTTGCTGAAAAATAGTAGGGAAGTAGGTCTTTTATTTTTAATACTTTGTATTCAGTTAAACTTTTTGCAACAACCACTTCCATTGTGTCTGAAAATTCAATCATTGTTTGTCTGCAAATGCCACAAGGAAAAACATACTCATTATTTGATGAGATTATTGCAAGACATAACAAGTCTTTTTCTCCGCTTGCAACTGCATTGTTTATTGCAACTCTTTCTGCACAAACGGTTGCACCAAAACTTGAATTTTCTATATTTGTTCCTGTGTATGTTTTTTTGTTTTTTGTTAGAACACAAGCACCAACTTTAAAGTTTGAATATGGTGAGTGTGAATTTTGCATAGCGTTATATGCTTTTTCTATTAAACTTTTGTAATCTATCATTTTTATTCCTTTTGTAGTGATTGACTAACTTTGCAAGCAAGTTCTACTGTTGCTCCAACAATTGGATTGTTTCCCATTCCAATAAAACCCATCATTTCAACGTGAGCAGGTACACTTGAACTGCCTGCAAATTGTGCATCGCAGTGCATTCTACCCATTGTGTCGGTTAGTCCATAACTTGCTGGACCTGCCATAACATTGTCAGGGTGTAATGTTCTTCCTGTGCCACCACCTGATGCAACAGAAAAATATTTTCTGTTGTTGTCGTTACACCATTTTTTGTATGTTCCCGCAACAGGGTGTTGAAATCTAACTGGATTTGTTGAATTTCCTGTTATTGAAACATCAACTTGTTCAAGTTTCATTATTTCCACACCTTCCATAACATCATAGGCACCATAAACTTTTACATTTGCTTTTTCTGTGTTGGAAAATGCTTTTTCGTTTAGCACTTTTAATGTGTGATTATAGTGGTCATATTCGGTTGATACATATGTGAAACCATTTATTCTTGCAATTATATATGCTGCATCTTTTCCCAAACCGTTTAATATTACTTTTAATGGTGTTTTTCTAACTTTGTTTGCATTTTTTACAATTCCCATTGCACCTTCTGCTGCCGCAAAACTTTCGTGTCCAGCCAAAAAACAAAAACATTTTGTTTCTTCACTTAAAAGTCTTGATGCCAAATTTCCGTGTCCAAGTCCAATTTTTCTTTCATCTGCAACGCTTCCGTTTGTGCAAAATGCTTGCAAACCCTCTCCAATGTATTTTGCACTTTCTTCTGCAAGTTTTGCATTTTTTAACAGGGCAATTGCACAACCAAGTTCGTATGCATAAACTGCATCATCAAAACATATTGGCTGAATGCTTTTCACAATTCCTTCAACATCAATTTCGTGTTCATCACATATTTTTTTTGCCATTTCTAAACTTGTGATGCCATATTTATTTAGAACCTCTTTTACTGTTCCTCGTTTTATATAATCATTGCGCTCCATTGTTTACTCCTTTCTTGGATTAATAAATTTAATGCCTTCGTTGTATCTGCCATATTGTTTGGTTGATTTCTGTTTTGCAACAACATAACTTATTCCATCTTCCAAAAGTTGCATTAAATTTGCCAAATTTACATATTCATAGCCTATTATTTCATTGTTGGAATCAAGTGCAAGTTTTGTTATATAGCCTTCTGTTAAGTTTAGATATCTTGGACCAATTTTTTCATTGGAATAAACAGTTGCAACTGCACTTGACATATTTTTGCCAAGGTCTTCAAGTGCACTGCCAATTTCCAAGCCATTTTCTGAAAATGCAGATTGACTTCTGCCATAAACAAGTTGCAAAAAAATTTGTTTCATTGCATCGTTTATTGCATCGCAAACAAGGTCGGTGTTTAGTGCCTCCAAAATTGTTTTTCCAATCAAAATTTCACCAGCCATTGCTGCTGAATGAGTCATTCCTGTGCAACCAATTGTTTCAACAAGTGCTTCTTTTATTATTCCATCTTTTACATTTAGTGTTAGTTTGCAAGTTCCTTGTTGGGGAGCACATTTTCCACAACCGTGTGAAAATCCACTTATATCTTTAATTTCTTTCGCAAAAACCCATTTGCCCTCTTCGGGAATAGGTGAACAACCTCTGCTTTTTAAGCATTTTACACACTCGTTTAGTTCTTCCATATTTTCTCCTTTATTTTAGTTTATTATATGATAATTTAATTTATTAAACAAATAAATATTAAAATTTTTTATTTTTTTGTTTTATAAATTTACTTGACAATAAAATTTTGTTGTATTAAACTTTTTTTGCAAGCGTTGAAGGAATATAGTAGAAACATTGTTGGTAATTAGAGAAAAATCGGTTGGTGAAAGGTTTTCAAGGCTGTGTTTTGAATTACAATTTTGGAGCGAGTCGCAAAGCAAGCGTTAATGCATTAATAAGGCAAGTTTAACTTGTGAAGTAAGGTGGTACCACGAAAGCACATTCGTCCTTATATGGATAATGTGCTTAATTTATTTAGAGGTGAAAATTATGGTTGATACAAAATTGTTTGATGTTTTAAAAGAAAGAGGACTTTTATACCAATGCACAAATGAAGAAGCATTAAAGAAAATGTTAACAAGTGGTGTTCCTGTAACGCTTTATGAAGGAACTGACCCAACGGCAGATAGTTTGCACATTGGACATTGCGTTCCATATTGCATTTTAAGGCGTTTTCAAAAGGCAGGGCACAAGGTTATTCTTTTAATGGGTGGTGCAACTGCTTGCATTGGTGACCCAACAGGGAGAAGTGAAATTAGAAAAGTTTTGGATAAACAAACTATTAATCAAAACATTGAGAAAATAAAAAACTCATTGAAAATATTTTTGGATTTTGATGGAGATAATCCTGCTATTATTGTTAATAACTATGATTGGTTTAAAGATTATAGTTATATTGACTTTATGCAAAATATTGGCATTCACTTTAATGTGAATAAAATGCTATCTAATGAAATTTATGCAAACAGAATTAGCGAAGGTGGACTTACATTTTTTGAAATGGGTTATATGTTAATGCAGGCATATGACTTTATTGAACTAAACAGAAAATATGGTTGCACTTTGCAATATGGTGGACAAGACCAATGGGGAAATATTGTTGCAGGTGTTGAACTTCAAAGAAAATTGAATTTTGCTGAAAATACAAATATAGAATTAATTGGAGCAACAAATCCATTGCTATTAACTCCCTATGGTAAAAAAATGGGCAAAACAGAGAGGGGAGCAATTTGGATTGACAGAGATAAAATTTCTGCATATGATTTTTATCAAGGAGTTTATCAAACACCAGATGCGTGCGTTGAAATGATGTTTGCTCTTTTTACTGATGTTGATATAAATGAAGTTAGAAGATTAATTAAAGAGGACATTGTTAATGCAAAAAGAGTTCTGTCTTATGAAATAACAAAATTCATTAGAGGTGAAGAAGATGCAAAAATAGCACAAGAGGCATCAAACGCATTGTTTAATGGCAATGGGAATTTAGATAATGCTCCAACTTTTGAAGTGGATTTTGAAAATTTAAAACAAGGCATAAACATTACTGATTTATTTACTGAATGTGGACTTGTTAGTTCAAAAAGTGAAGTTAGAAGATTATGTGCACAAGGTGGCATTTTGGTTAATGATGAAAAAATATGTGACTTTAACAAAAAAATTTGTTGTGAAGATTTAAAAAACGACTGTATTATATTAAAAAAAGGTAAAAAGAATTTTATTAAGGTTATTACAAAAAAATGAAACAAACATTATTAGAAATAAAAAAATCAAAGTTTATTGGACTTTTGTATAATGTGAATAATGTTTTAGATGTGGAAAATATTTTGTTGCAGTTAAAAAAAGAGCACAAAAAGGCAACTCATATTTGTTACGCATACAAAATTGTGAATGGTGCTGAAATTGTAAAATTTAGTGATGACCACGAACCAAGTGGAACAGCAGGCAAACCAATACTTAGTGTTATTGAAAAGAAAAAGATGTCGAATGTTTTAATTTGTGTAATTAGATATTTTGGTGGAATAAAACTTGGTGCTGGTGGACTTGTTAGAGCATACACAAAATGTGCAAGCAGTTTGTTTTTGGAGGAATAATGATAACTGATATAGTTCAAAGAGGAAAAAGTGAACTTTATAAAATATATATTGATGATGTTTTTTGTTGCTTGTTAGAAGCAGAAATTATTGTTAAAAATAAAATAAAGAAAGGTTTGGATATATCCAAAAATGAACTTTTAAAGTTAAAAGAACAAAGCGACTACTTAACTTGCAAAAGTCAAGCACTTAATTATGTTTCAAAGTGTCTAAAAACACAAAAACAAGTTTATGATTATTTAATAAAAAAAGGGTACTTGCCAG
>CASFHZ010000067.1 GCA_949294585.1 uncultured Christensenella sp.
ATAGGTTAAATGAAGAAATTAGAGTAAACAATCTTCTTAAAAATTCTTATGAACAAGAATTGTCAAAAATTGATAAAACAATCACAGAAGCCGAAAATATAATAAGAGAACAAATTGAAACAGAGGCAAGTCAAGAGGCAAAATCAAAGTTGGCAAAACTTCGTGAAGAGATGCAAACATTTGAGAAGAAAAAGCAAGATTTGCAAAACAACATCAGATTGCTTAATGACAAAAAAATGCAAATTGTTGATGAAATTTCTAAATTGAATGACAAAAAGAATTATAGCGAAAATCAATTGCAAAAAGTTGATATAGAAATTGAGCAAATGCAAGAAAGAATATATGAAGAATATTCTTTAACATATGAATCTTGCCAAGAATTTGTTAGACCAGATTTTGATATCAATGATGCAATGCCTGAAATTAACAACATTAAAAAAGAGATATCAAAACTGGGTTATGTTAATGTTCACGCAATTGAAGATGTTAAACTTTTAATGGAAAGATATAACGGACTTAAAGAGCAAACAGATGACCTTGTTAAAGCAGAGGATAACTTAACAAAAGTTATTAACGAACTTTCATCAGAAATGACATCTAGGTTTGAAACAGAGTTTAATAAAATTAATGAAAACTTTAAAATTACATTTAAAGAGTTGTTTGGTGGAGGAAATGCTAGACTTGAACTAACAGACCCTGACAATCTTTTAGAGTCTGGTGTTGATATTGTTGCAGAGCCACCTGGTAAAAAATTGCAAAATATAACACTGTTATCTGGTGGTGAAAAAGCATTAACTGCAATTGCAATACTGTTTGCAATTCTAAAACTTAGACCAATGCCTTTTTGCTTGCTTGATGAAATAGAAGCCGCACTTGATGATTCAAATGTTGGTAGATTTGCTGAATATCTAAGAAGATTTAGCAAAGTAACACAATTTATTGTAATCACTCACCGTAAACCAACAATGGAACTTGCAGACTGCTTGTATGGTGTTACAATGGAAGAGAAGGGCGTTTCTAAAATGGTAAGTGTTCAACTTGCCGAAGCACTTAAAAATGTGGAGGTTAAATAATGGGATTTTTTAAAAAAATATCAGAGGCACTTAGAAGAACAAAAGAGGCACTTGCCAGAAAATTGGATAGTTTGCTTTCTGGCGGAGAATTAAATGATGAGTTTTATGAAGAATTAACCGATATTTTAATTTCATCAGATGTTGGCTTTTCTTGTAGCGAAGAAATTGTTGAAAGATTGCGAGAATATGCAAGAAAAAACAAAATTCGCAAAGCAGAAGAGGTAAAAAAAGCATTAAAAATCATATTGTCTGACATACTTAATGAAACTAACCAAGTAAAAATTGAATATCCAGCAATAATAACTGTTGTTGGTGTAAATGGAGTTGGAAAAACAACTTCAATTGGAAAACTTGCAAAGTTTTTTAAAAGTCAAAAAAAAGAGGTAACTCTTGTTGCAGGAGATACATTCCGTGCGGCAGCAAGTGAACAATTAACAGAGTGGGCAAACAGAAACAAGGTTAGAATTGTTAAACACTCAGAGGGCGCTGATGCAGGTGCTGTTGTTTATGATGGTTTATCCAGTGCAAAGGCAAAGAAAACAGATGTGCTTATAATTGACACAGCAGGAAGATTGCAAACTAAGACAAATTTAATGGAAGAGTTAAAAAAGATAGATAGAGTAATAAACAAGGAATATCCAGAGGCACATAGATATAATATAATTGTTCTTGATGCAACAACAGGGCAAAATGCTCTAAGCCAAATTGAACACTTTAATGAATATATCAATTTGTCGGGAATAATACTTACAAAACTTGATGGAACGGCAAAAGGTGGCGTTGTGCTTAGCATTGCCAAAGAAATGGGACTTCCAGTTTTGTTTATAGGAACAGGTGAACAAATTGATGATATTGGAGAATTTGATGCAAAGGAATTTGTTGATAATTTATTTTAATATACTAATTAGCATTAACAATTTTTGTTAATGCTTTTTTTATTATTCAAAACAAATTTTTTGTACAAGCAAAATTCGACATTATTTTACATATATATAATCTCAAAGGAGATTGTATGATTTTTGAAAATTTCATTTTATTTATGAATAAGATTTTAATGTTTTCATCTTACATAAATAATGCACAAGGGTTTCCAAAGCCATTGACAAGTGAAGAAGAAAGGGAGTGTTTTGAAAGATTTAAAGCAGGGGATAAAAGTGCAAAAGATAAACTTATAAATCACAATTTAAGGCTAGTTGCTCACATTGTTAAAAAATATTCTGGAAGTGGCGAAGCAGATGATTTAATTTCTGTTGGTTCAATTGGTTTAATTAAGGCAATAAACTCTTTTGAATATGGCAAAGGAACACAACTATCCACATACGCTGCAAGATGTATTGAAAATGAAATTTTAATGCTTTTAAGACTAAATAAAAAACATAAAAAAGTTTTTTCATTAGAAGAGAGTTTAGGTCAGGATAAAGATGGCAACGATATTGAATTGGCAGATATTATTCCATCAAGTGAAGAAGAAGTTTTTAGCATAGTTGAAAATAATATTTTAACAGAAAAAATATTGGAAATTATGGATAAAAATTTAACAGAAAGAGAGGCAACTATTATTAAAATGAGATATGGAATAAATGGCACTCCAGCATTAACTCAAAGGGAAGTTGCCGAAAAATTGGGTATTTCTAGGTCGTATATTTCACGAATAGAAACAAAATCATTAAAAATAATAAAAAATAATATGGAAAAAAATATTTTTTCAGAATAAAAATTTTAATAATAGTATTGAAAATTAAAAAAAAATATTATATATTAAATTATAAGAGAATAATTTAGGGGTAAATATGACAAAAGATAGTTTTATTCGATATGTCCAAGAAATGGTTATTCCATTGTTTACAGGTTCACACATTATGGGTGAAGAGGTTTCAACACCAAGAGATAACGAGGTTGCGCAAGGTTCAAATGGAACAATGCTTGTTAAACCACACAAAGATGATGAATATCGCTTAATATTAAAAAGAAGTCAGCCTTTTAAAAATGCAGATATTGAACTTATGCAGGCAATAATTTTCGAGCTTGACAAAATAAGTGAGTATGGAATTGAAGACATAACTTATAGGCAAAGGCTTAGAGCAATGGCGATGGAAAAGGCAATTTGCAAATCTTTAACAGATGTTGCAAATGAAACACTTTTAAATATTATTTCAGAATTAGATAGTTATGCAAGAAAAACTTATGAAGGTCACAGGATAAAATTTGGTGTGATTATAAATGAATACACCAATTGTCAAAATAAACAACCAAACCTAAATTATAAAAATTTGTTTAAAAAAGACTTTTTTACTGTTATGTCTAACGGTATTCAAAGTTGTATTGAAGTTGACAAAGAAGGTTATATTTTAAATCATATTATATTTGAAAAATTAAGATTTGCACCAACAATAACACCATATGACTATACTGGTGTTGCAAAATATTGCAATGAAAAAAGAATAGGTGTTGTGCTTTTGGAAAGTGGTGAAATTCTTTTGTTTAAAAACAGAGAACTTATGTTTTGTAAAAAACGAGGTGTTTGGGGAAGTTATTGCCACGATGAAATTATACAACTTCTTTCAAACAGAACATCACACACAATTAAGGAAATAAGAAAGGCAATTTATTTCACTGCACTAGATTGTTCTTTTGCAGGAACGGGTGGTTGCTTGGTTTATTTGAATAAAGATGAAATAGAAAATGCTCTAACACATATAGATATAAATGATATTTTAGATGAAAAATATTTTGAATTAAAAAAACAACAGTTAATTGAAGAATCAAGAAAATTATACAATTTGGGAAAAGAACCATCAATAAAAGAAGAAGATACATTTTTGGAGTATATAGAAAAAAACAATCTTGTTAAATCTTCTTGTTTAAGAGAGTGTATTGGACAAAGAAAATTCCAAGAGTTAAGCAGAAAGTTTAGGGAAGAAATAACTGCTGTTGATGGTGCAACAATTATTGATTATGATGGAACAATTGTTGCAATTGGTGCAATTGTAAAAATTAATGCTGGTTCAAGTGGTGGTGGAAGATTGGCTGCAACAAAAACACTGGCAAGATATGGCGTTGCAATTAAAATTTCTGCCGATGGAATTATGCAAGCTTTTGTTAGAGATAGAAAAAATCACACTGTAAAATCTATATTTACTGTTGGTTAACATTGACAAATAATAAAAATTATGTTACTATTTTAAGGTAGTTAGCCAGATGGTTGCAGTATGGTTGTTATGACCATAATGAGGAAAGTCCGAGCTTCACAGAACAGGGTGCCAGTTAACTGCTGGTGGAGGCGACTCTAAGGAAAGTGCAACAGAAATTATACCGCCTATTTTTAGGTAAGGTTGAAATGGTGGTGTAAGAGACCACCGACTGTTTGGTAACAAACGGTGCAATGTAAACCCCACTCGAAGCAAGGTTAAAAGAAACGCATATGTTGTTCGCATTGTTTCTTAAAAACACCGCTTGATTGTGTTGGGAACAACACAACTAGATAGATGACCATCAAATACAGAACTCGGCTTATAGACTAACTATACCAAAAGATATGTAATGCAAATAATTGTGTTACATATCTTTTTTTTGGCAATAATTTGGTATGATTATTTCAGTTTTAGTTTTTTTGTTAATTTTTATAACCATTCTTAAAATTAAGAATAAAAAGAGTGAAAAAAGTTTAATAAAAACAAAAAATTTATATTATCTAGCAAAACCTAAAAAAAATATTTTTACAACAAGGCAAATGTTGTTAAATTTTTTTAATAGTCAAAATTTTAAACAATTTAAAAGTTTAAAAGAATTAAAATGTGTTGACCATATTTTGTCTTGTGTTTTATATAACTCGCCCAAAACCTATGGCAAAGAGGTAGATTTAAAGGTATTAGAAAATGCTGGAATTAATTGTAATTTGCCAATATTTTTTGTTGAAAATATTGATGAAGTAATGTTTAAACACTTAATTTGTGCAAAAAATTATGCAGATTTTAATATAATTTTTTTAAATAATTCTTATCTCAATAAAAATAAAGATAAAAAACTAAAAAATAAAATAAAATTTCTTGTTATTGATGAAAAATATTGCAGTTTGAAATTATTAAACAACATTATGCTATTAAATATAAATGCAAAAGATAAGTTTAAAGTAAAAAAAATTGTGTTAGACAATTTTTTTGAAATAAAAAATAGTGGTTTGAAATTAAATACAATATCAAAAATAGATAATAACTTTTATTGTGATTGTTATTACAACAATAATGTTGATATAGAGGTTCAATCTTTTGTATATAATGGAAAGTTTAAAAAATTTATTATAAATAATAAAACAAGTGTTAATCAAAAAATAAAAATCAAAATTCAAAAAAAATTAGATAACAAATATTATTCCTATCAAAAGAAAAATGGTTTAATGATTTATGATGTTTTAAAAAAAACAAAATTTTTTGTGCAAAGTGATGATTATATAAAAATTCAATATCCAGAAAATGAAAATAATATCATAGAACATCCATATTTTATGATAACTAAACAAATAGTGCTAAAACCATATCAAAAAACAGATTTTTTGTTGTATTTTGGTAATTGTTTTTTAACAAAAACACAAATAAATAGTTGTGTTTGCAATTACTTAAATAGAATTAAAAACATTGTTAATTTTTCTGTTAAAATTGATGATAAAAAGTTAGAATACTTGTTTAATGAATTTTTGCCCAAAAAGATTATTTTAGAAGATAAAAAAGAAAGTTGTTCAATTAACGAAAAGAGTTACAATGTGGTTTATGATTTGCTTAAAGAAAAAAAGATAAACTATTATCAATTTTATATGTGGTTAAAAGAAAAGTATTTTGGCTTTATTGAAAATGAAAATTTTATAAAAATCAATCCACTATGCGAGCAATCTTTTGATATAAATTACAAATTAAAAGAAGATATAATAACAATAAAAGTTTTGATTAAAAAGAGTTGTTATAGTTATGTTCAAATTGGCAATGTTAAATATTATAATTATACAATTATTCCAAAGAATAAAATTGATAAATTTACTAATTTAGTACTTGTTATTTAATCTTTGATGTGCTAATATATATTTGGAGAAACTATGGAAAATTTTGTGCCATTGGCAGAAAGAATGCGACCTAAAACACTTGATGATTTTGTCGGTCAAAAACACATTGTTGGTGAAAATATGCTTCTAAGGCGTGCAATAACAATGGGTTATGTTGGCAATTGTATTTTTTATGGTCCACCGGGCACGGGAAAAACAACTCTTGCAAATATCATTTCAAACACATTAAACGGAAATTTTAGAAAATTAAATGCTGTGTCAAGTGGTGTTTCAGATGCAAAAGCAATAATTGATGAGGCAAAAAAAAATAAAATGTTGTTTGGAAAACAAACATACTTGTTGCTAGACGAATGTCACAGATGGAGCAAGGCACAAAGTGATTGTGTTTTGTCTGCAATTGAAGATGGAAGTATAATTTTTATTGGTTCAACAACTGAAAATCCTTTCACATCAATGACAAGGGCTATTGTTTCTAGATGCAGGGTTTTTGAATTTAAGCAAATAAGCGATGAAGAAGTTGTTGCAACCTTAAAAAAGGCAATTGTTAGCGAAAATGGATTAGGTGATTTTCCAATACAAATAACTGATGGTGCATTAAAACATCTTGCTTGGGCAAGTGCAGGCGATTTAAGAATGGCACTTAATGCACTTGAACTTGCTGTGAAAACAACACCATTAAATGAAGAAAAGGTTATATTTATTGATGAAACGGTTGCTGAACAAAGTATTCAAAAAAAGGTTTTGTCCATAGGTGAAACAGAGTATTATGACTTACTGAGTTGTTTTTGTAAAAGCATAAGGGGTTCGGATACTGATGCGGCACTTTATTATTCACAAAGATTAATAAGTGCAGGTTGCGACCCTTTGATTATTGCAAGAAGATTAATTGCTCACTCAAGTGAAGATATTGGAATGGCAGATTCAAATGCTTTGTTATTGGCAACAAGTGCAATGTATGCTGTTCAAAACTTAGGTTTGCCTGAATGTCTTATACCATTGTCACACGCAATTATATATGCCTGTGAAGCAGAAAAATCTAATTCTGTTATTGTTGCACTAAACAAGGCAAAAGAAGATGCTGAAAATGTGAGAGACGATGTTGTCCCAAATCATTTAAAAAATCACCCATCAATTAATGGTCCAAAAACTAAGTATAAATATCCACACGATTATGGTGGCTATGTTAAACAACAATATTTGCCAGATAAATTGAAGGATAGAATATATTATGTTCCAAGCAAAAATGGCAGAGAAAAAAATTTAATAAGGAAAAAATTTATTGTAAAATAATTTTAATAGGAGGAATTTTATTATGTTAAAATTTATAGGAGTTGGAAATTTAGAAAATAGAGAATTAGGAAACACAAGTGCATACATAAAACAAGATGATACAATGTTGCTTATTGATTGCGGTACACTAACTTTTCAAAGGATATTAGAGCTTGATGTTTTGGAAGATGTAAAAAATGTGTTTATAGCAATAACACACAATCACCCAGACCATATTGGTGGACTTGCAAGTTTAATTTACTATTTGACTTTAAATAAACACATTAGACCATCTATTATTGTTCCAAATGAAGATGAAAGCAGTCAAAGTGGAAATTTAATTGATTTTCTTGAAATTCAAGGCATTCCAATGAGCGATTTTGATATTGTTGAGGATAAACAAGTTAAAATTTTTGAAAACTTAACAAGTTTTTCTTATGCTTATATAAACCATTGTGAAAATTTGGACAGTTTTGCAATTGAAATGCAATTTGATGATAGAAAAGTTTACTATGTTGGTGACAACAACGATGAAAATTATTTACAAATGATTTTAAACAACTTGGAAGAAAATGATTTGATTTATACCGATTGTTCATTAGGTGGTTATAATGTACATATTTCTTTACAAGATTTGGCAAACATATTCCCAGAAGAAAAGAGAAAACAAGTTTATTGTATGCATTTTGCTGATTATCAAATTGTTGAAGAGGCAAAAAGGTTAGGATTTAACATTGCGGAAAAAGAACATAGCAAGGCAGAATATTTGCAAAGAATTATGTCACATTAAAAATATTTTAAACAAAAAACAAATTTTGAACCAAAAATTGCGATGGTTATTTTGTAAAAGATATATTTTTATTAAAAAATAAAAAATAATATATTTAAAAAAGTTTTAAAATTTTTAAAAATACTGTATAATTATTTTGTTACAATTATTTTATTGTTAAAAAAATAAAGGGGTTTATTATGGATGAAGATGAAGTTTTAAATTATAGATATGATACACAATTATTAATTGATGGAAAAGATTTAAGTGAAGATGACATAAAAGATTACATAGAAAATAATTTTGTAGGTGATTGTTTACTTGTTGTAGGTGATAGCGAACTAATAAAAATTCATTATCACACCAATGAGCCTTGGAAAGTTCTTGAATATTGTTCAACACTTGGTGAAATATATGATATTGTTGTTGAAGATATGTTCCGTCAATCAAAAGGTCTTCAAGGTTAAAAACTAGGGTAAAGATAAAATAAATTGAAACAATCAAAATAAAAAAGGAACTTTACGAATTGGGGTGCACCCCAAAAGTTGGACAAAAATTTAATTAAATAATTTGATTTTGAGTTCGGTATTTTGCCGGACTCATTTTTAATTTGAGTATTATTCTCTCGTTATTGTAATAATATATATATTCTTTTAGTTTGTCAATGA
>CASFHZ010000068.1 GCA_949294585.1 uncultured Christensenella sp.
TACGAAGTTTAGCAACATCATTTTCATCTAAATCTTTAACCCTTGTGTCAGGATTAATTTTTGTTTCAGCCAAAATTTTGTTTGCAGTATATCTACCAATACCATAAATATATGTCAAACCAATTTCAACTCTTTTTTCTCTGGGTAAATCAACACCAGCGATTCTTGCCATAATCTCCTCCGAAATTTAAAAATAAATATATATTTACGAACTACAAAATTCAGCCGCTTGCAGTTTCGTTGTTTTTGAACTTAAATTAACCTTGTGTTTGCTTATGAGATTTATCTTTTGAGCAAATAACCATAACTTTTCCGTTACGTTTAATAACTTTACATTTATCACACATAGGTTTAACTGATGGTCTTACTTTCATATTCCCTCTCCTTTTGTCATAATCAATTTACAATTTAACTATAATCAACTATTTAATTCTATAAGTTATTCTGCCTTTTGTTAAATCATAAGGACTCATTTCAATTTTAACCTTATCACCTTCCAAAATCTTGATATAATTCATTCTCAACCTACCTGAAATATAGGCAGTGATAACATGACCATTATCAAGACGAACTTTAAAAGCTGTGTTTGGTAAAACTTCTTCAACAACTCCTTCAAATTCTATCACATCTTCTTTCGACATACAAACTCCTTTTTAGATTATACTTAAATTATTAATTGTTTTTCTTATCTCTGCATCAAGAACTTTTGCACCACTTTGCAACTTTTCTTTTAAAGATAAACTACATTGACCTGTAGGTCGGATATGTTTGAATTTTTTCTTTTTAGGTTTTTGTACTGTTTTGCCACGACCATCAATTAGATAAGCATACCCATTTTCAACATACTTAACAATGTAAATTTGGTTTATATCTCTACCTTTGGTTGACTTAACAATATCACCTGAATTTATTTCTAGCATAGATTTCCTTTTATAACGACAGAATTTCCACACCATTTGAAGTAACAATAACCGTGTTTTCATAGTGTGCCGATGGGCTATCATCACAAGTTGCGATTGTCCAACCATCGTTTTTCATATATATCTCTTTTCTCCCCATATTTATCATAGGTTCAATTGCAAGACACATATTTTCTTTCACAATAATGCCCTTGTGTGGGGAACCATAATTTGGAACTTCTGGTTCTTCGTGCATATGGTGACCAATACCGTGACCAACTAACTCTCTTACAACTCCATAGCCATAACTTTCAGCATAGTTTTGAATTGCACTAGAAAGCAAGCCCAGTCTTGCTCCAACGCGAAGATTTTTTATTCCTTCAAAAAAGCATTGTTTTGTTACATCAATTAATTTTTGTTTTTCACTGCTTATTTTTCCAACTGGAAAAGTTCTTGCAGCATCTCCATTATATCCGTCAACAATTGTTCCAATATCAATGCTGATAATGTCGCCTTCTTTAAGAACAATTGACTTAGATGGTATTCCGTGAACCACAACTTCATTAACAGAAGCACAAATGCTTGCAGGATATCCATCATAACCTTTAAACGATGGTATCGCACCTTTATCTATTATAAACTTTTCTATTAATTTGTCAAGTTCATAAGTAGAAATACCCGGACGAATTAATGTTTCGGCATACTTAAGAGCCTCACTAACCACTTTGTTTGCCTTACGCATACCATCAATATCTTGTTGTGTTTTACAAATCATTGATCAACCTTCATTTATTTTTGTAAAATTTTATCAATTTCACTGTAAACAGTATCTGGACTTAAATTTCCATCAACTTTATACAATAAATTTTCATTTTCATAAAAATCAATAACTGGATTGGTTTGATTTACATAAACATCAAATCTTTTCTTAACAGTTTCTTTATTATCATCTTTTCTTGTTATAAGTGAAGCACCACACTTGTCACAAATGTCTTTACTATATGTCATTGTGTTGTAAACTGACTTACAAACAGGACAAACTCTTCTTGATAATATTCTCTGTTCAGTTATTTCATAATCTACATCAATTAAAATAACTTTATCAATTTTTGCTATTTCTTTCAATGCTTGTGCTTGTGCAACAGTTCTTGGAAAGCCATCTAAAATGAAACCATTTTTCACATCATCACAGTTTAATCTGTCCTTAATTAATGAAACAACCAAATCATCTGGAACAAGTTGACCATTGTTCATTAATTTTTCAACAACAACACCTAACTCTGTTTTATTTTTAATATTCTCTCTAAAAATATCGCCTGTTGATATTGTTGGGATATTGTAATTTTTTGAAATTAAATTTCCTTCTGTGCCTTTTCCCGAACCAGGAGCACCTAATAATATAATGTTCATATAACACCCTCGTAAAATATGTGTTGGCAATACAAAAGCATTTGCTTTTGTATTACTCCAAAACACAAATTTAACAATTAGTTTAAATTTTGTTTATTTTAAAAAACCTCTATAATTTCTCATTAATAATTGAGCATCTAATTGTTTATCTAATTCAAGTGCAACTGATACCAAAATCATAAGACCAGTAACACTGAAAGCATTAATAAGTGTTGAATCTAAACTTGTTGTTGCAAGTGCATTAAACACCAAACTTGGTACCAACGCAATAAATGCTAAGAAAATTGCACCAAACAAAGTAAGTCTTGACGAAATTTTGCCCAAATATTCAGCAGTTTGTTTTCCCGCACGAATACCAGGAATAAATCCACCATTTTGTTGTATTTGCTTACTTACATCTTCTGGATTGAATGTAATTTGAGAATAGAAATAAGCAAAGAACAAAATAAGTAGTGCCGTTGCTACAATGTAAACCCAAGAGCTTGTTCCCATATACATTGTCCACCAATCTGCAAAAGCAGTATTTGGCCAGAAAATGCTAATAAGCATTTGTGGGAAAGAAACAATTGCGTTTGCAAAAATGATAGGAATAACACCAGTGGCATTTACTTTAATCGGAATATTAGTGGTTTGTCCACCATACATTTTTCTTCCCTTAACTTGTTTTGCATATTGAACAGGTACTTTTCTTTCTGAATTGTCAATAAATACAATCAATGCAAATATAACAATAACAGCAAGCAAGAATATAAGAATTGTCCACAAATAATCAATATCTGTTGCAACTCCTTGTGCTGCAGTATAAAGTCCAGTACAAGCTGTTGACAAAATACCAACAAATATTAAAAGTGATAGTCCATTACCAACACCAAGGTCAGTAATTCTTTCACCAAGCCAAACCGTAAACATTGCACCGGCAATTAACACCAAAGCAATAAATGCACAAGAAATCCAAATAGGAGTTCCTTCACCAAGCATTCTTGTATCAATAAAACCTTCAGTGTTTGCATATGACACAACAATACCAATTGCTTGTGCAGTTGCCAATACTAATGCAGCAATTCTAGTGTAAAAATTAATTTTCTTTCTGCCTTCTTCGCCTTGTTTTGAAATTCTTTCAAGAGAAGGAATTGCAACAGCAAGAAGTTGAATTATAATAGATGCGCTAATATAAGGTGAAACACCTAACGCAAAAAACGATGCATTTGCAAGAGCTCCACCACTTATAGAGTTCATTAGTGAAAGGAATGTTATGCCATCTGTTCCAGATGCTGCATCTTGCAATGCACCAGGGCTTATGCCAGGAACAGTAAGCCAACAACCCACTCTATAGATGAAAAGTAAAAGAAGTGTGATTAACATTTTTTTACGCAAATCTTTTACTTTAAAAGCATTAATAAATGTTTTAAACATTAGATCACCTCAGCTTTTCCACCGACTTTTTCTATTTTTTCAATAGCACTTTTACTAAATTTTTTAGCTCTAACAGTAAGAGGTTTTGTAAGTTCGCCATTTCCAAGAACTTTAAGTCCGTATGGCTCCATTTTACCTACAACTCTTGTTTCGTATAAAAGTTCAAGTGTAATAACTGAGTTTTCTTCAAATTGTTCCAAATCACCAACATTGCAAGTTGAATAAACTTTTGCAAAGTTGTAATTATTAAATCCTCTAATAGGCAATTTTCTAGCTAATGGCAATTGTCCGCCTTCAAATCCTGGTCTAACACCACCACCACTTCTAGCGTTTTGTCCTTTATGACCTTTGCCACTTGTTTTGCCTATACCGCTACCAATTCCACGACCAACTCTAACAGAGGCAGTTCTAGAATTTTTAGCAGGAGAAAGTGTTTGAATATCCATAAATTCCTCCTAAATTTCTTCAACTTTTACCAAATGTTTAATGTGAAAAACACTTCCTCTAACACTATCATTATCTGGTAAAATAACTGAATGATTTAATTTTTTTAATCCAAGTGCTTCGGCAATTTTTGCTTGTTTGGCATTATAGCCAATAGGACTTCTTACCAAAGTAACTTTTATTTTCTTATCTTGTGCCATAATTCCTCCTAGATTTCCTCTGGCAATTTGCCACGAAGAGCGGCAATTTGCTCCTTAGTTCTAACTGCTCTAAGTGCAGTGAGAGTTGCTCTAACACAATTGATTTTGTTTGTAGAACCGTGAATTTTTGTCACAATATCTTTAACACCTGCAAGTTCCAAAACGGCACGAGCACCACCACCAGCGATGATACCAGAACCTTCTTTTGCTGGCATTAAATATATTTTTGATGTGCCATATTTACCTAAAATTTCGTGTGGAATTGTTCCATTAACGATATTAACAGGTTTCATATCTTTTTTGGCAGCCATTGTTGCTTTGTCAATAGCAGTAGGAACTTCTTTTGCTTTGCCAATGCCCATACCAACATTACCTTTTTTGTCGCCACAAACAACAACAGCAGAAAATCTTAGTGTTCTACCACCTTTAACAACCTTTGTAACTCTTCTAACAGCAACAAGACTTTTTTCGATTCCATCATCTTCTCTTCTTGCTCTGTCTTCTCTTGGAGCTCTGGTCTTTTTAACTTCTTCTTGTTTTGCCACAATAACCTCCTAAAACTCAAGTCCAGCATTTCTTGCGCCTTCGGCTAATGCTTGAACTCTTCCTGTGTAAATATATCCACCTCTGTCAAAAACTACAGTTTTAATTTTTGCATCAAGTGCTTTTTTACCAATAGCTTCACCAACAAGTCTAGCTTGTTCAGTTTTTGTTTTACCTTTAAGCTCTTTTTCCAAATCTTTGTCAAGACTAGAAGCAGAAACTAATGTAACACCTTTGGTATCATCAATGATTTGAGCATAAATACCAACATTACTTCTGTAAACATTAAGTCTAGGACATTCGCTTGTACCCGAGATTTTTTTTCTAACACGAGTATGTCTTATTAATCTTTCTTCGTTTCTATCTCTTTTACTAAACATTTATGCTCTCCTCCTACTTCTTACCTTTTCCAGCTGCTTTACCAACTTTCTTTATGACAACTTCGTCTGCATAACGAACGCCATAAGCGTGATAAGGTTCAACCTTTCTAAGATCTCTAATTTTAGAAGCAAATTGCCCAACTTTTTGTTTGTCTATACCCTTAACAACAATTTCAAGAGCAGATGGACATTCAAGAGTAATTCCATCTTCTTCTACAACTTCAACGTTGTGAGAGTAACCCAAGTTAAGAACAACTTTGTTTCCTTGTTTTGTTGCCTTGTAACCAATACCATTAATTACAAGTTTTTTCTCAAAACCTTTTGTAACACCTTCAACCATATTAGCTAAAAGTGCTCTGTATAGGCCGTGTTTAGCCTTTGTTTCATTTTCATCGTTTGCTCTAACGAGTTCAACTTTGTTTCCATCAACTTTAACAGTGATAAGTTTGTCAATTTCTTGTGTTAAAGTGCCTTTTGGACCTTTAACTGTAATAACACCATTGTTATCAGTAAGTTCAACTCCTGTTGGCAAATCGATATGTTTTCTTCCTATTCTAGACATATTTTCCTCCTACCATACAAAAGCCAAAACTTCACCACCAACATTTAGTGAGCGAGCTTGCTTATCTGTTAAAATTCCTTTATTTGTTGAAATAATTGCAATTCCAAGACCGTTTATAACCTTAGGAAGTTTATCTTTTTCTGCATAAACTCTAAGACCAGGTTTAGAAATTCTTCTAAGACCTTGAATTACACTATCCCCATTAGCATCGTATTTTAAATTAACAACGATGTTTTTCTTTGTTCCTTCTTCAACAAGTTTAGCATCTACAATGTAACCTTCTTCTATAAGAATGTTAAGTATAGACATTTTTTCTTTTGAAGCAGGGATAACAACTGATTTGTGCTTAGCCGTTAACGCATTACGAATACGGGTAAGCATATCTGCGATTGGATCTGTTAAAATCATAACTCTATTCCTCCTTACCAACTAGCCTTCTTAACACCAGGAATTTCTCCCTTAGATGCAAGTTCTCTAAAACATATTCTGCAAATGCCATATTTTTTAAGAACAGAGTGTGGACGTCCACAAATTGAGCAACGAGTATATTCTCTTGTAGCATATTTTTGTTTTCTTTGTTGTTTTTGTTTTAATGCTGATCTTGCCATATTTCTCTCCTTAACCTCTTGTTCTGAAAGGCATTCCCAATTTTTCTAATAGGGATTTTGCCTCATTATCCGACTTTGCACTTGTAACTATTATAACATCAAGACCTCTAATTCTGTCTATTTTGTCATAGTCAATTTCTGGGAAAATAAGTTGTTCCTTAATTCCCAAAGCATAATTTCCTTTTCCGTCAAAAGCCTTTGTTGAAACACCTTTAAAGTCTCTAACTCTTGGAAGAGCAATAGAAATAAGTCTGTCTAAAAATTCATACATTCTATCTCCACGAAGAGTAGCTTTTGCTCCAACTTTCATCCCTTGACGAACCTTAAAGTTAGAAATTGCTTTTTTTGCAAGTGTTGGAACAGCTTTTTGTCCAGCAATTGCAGTAAGTTCATCAACAGCAATGTTGAAACTTTTTGAATTATCTTTTACTTCACCAAGTCCCATATTTAAAACAATTTTGCTTATTTTTGGAACTTCGTTTATGTTTTTATAACCAAATTCTTCCCTAAGAGCAGGAACAACTTGTTCTTTATATAAAACTGCTAATCTGCTTTTCATTATTCCTCCTTCTTAGCCTCTGCTTTTTTAGCAGTGGTTTTCTTTGCTGTGGTTGTTTTCTTTTCTACTGTTTTTGCAGAAGTTGTTTTCTTTGCAGTTGAAGTTTTTTTAGCAGTTGCTTTTTCTGCAACAACTTCATCTTTTTTAACTTCTTCTACTTTTTCTTCAACTTTTTTTGTTGCTTTTGCTTGTTTTTTTACTTTTTTAGCCATAGCCTTATCAAGACTTGCACCACATTTTTTACAAATTCTTACTTTCTTACCATCAACAACACTATGTGAAACTCTTGTTGCTTTTCCACAATCTGGACAAACAACCATAACATTTGATGCACAAATAGGTGCATTTTTCTTGATTATTCCACCTTTTTCTTGTTGTGATCTTTGCTTTTGATGTTTTGTTACAACATTAACATTTTCAACAAGAACTTTGTTATCCTTTGGAGAAACACCCAAGACTTTGGCAGTTTTACCTTTTTCTTTACCAGCAATTACAACAACTGTATCACCTTTTTTAACAAATAATTTTGCCATCATTTTCTCCTTTTATATAACCTCTGGGGCAAGAGATATAATCTTCATATAACCCTTATCCCTAAGTTCTCTTGCAATTGGTCCAAAGATACGAGTACCTTTTGGTTGTTTTTGATTATCAATAATAACTGCTGCATTGTCATCAAATTTAATGTGAGAACCATCTGGACGACGAAGTCCTTTGCTTGTTCTAACAATAACTGCTTTAACAACATCACCTTTTTTAACGGAACCACCAGGTATAGCACTTTTTACAGAAGCAACTATAACATCACCAATGTTTCCACTTCTTCTAAATGAACCACCAAGAACACGGATACACATAATTTGTTTTGCACCAGTGTTATCAGCAACTTTTAATCTTGTTTGTGGTTGAACCATACTCGTATCCTCCTATCTTGCCTTTTCAACTATTCTAACGACTCTGTAATATTTATCTTTAGAAATGTGACGAGTTTCCATAATTTCAACTGTGTCACCAATTCCACATTCATTGTTTTCATCGTGAGCCTTAAATTTAGTTGTTTGTTTAACGACTTTTTTATAAAGTGGGTGTTTTCTGCTAGAAACAATAGCAACAACAACAGTTTTGTCCATTTTTCCAGCACTTACAACTGTTCCTATTTTTGTAGGACGATCATTTCTTTCTAAATTTTCCATATCTTACCCCCTATGCCTTCTTCTCTTTTAATAATGTATTAACCCTAGCAATGTCTTTTTTGACATTGTGAATTTGCATAGGGTTAGGCAAATTACCGGTAGCTTGTGAAAAACGAAGATTGAACAATTCTTGTTTCAAGTCAACAAGTTTTTGATTTAATTCTTCAACTGTTAAACTTCTTAATTCCTTAATTTTCATTATTAGCACCACCTTGTATTACTTCTTCTCTCTTAATGAATTTTACTTTGCAAGGGAGTTTGTGTCCAGCAAGTCTTAAAGCTTCTCTGGCAACTTCTTCACTTACACCTTTCATTTCAAAAAGTACTCTTCCTGGTTTAACAACAGCAACCCAGAATTCTGGAGAACCTTTACCACTACCCATACGAGTTTCAGCAGGTTTTTTTGTTACTGGTTTATCAGGGAATATTTTTATCCAAACTTGACCACCACGCTTAATGTATCTTGTCATTGCAATACGCGCAGCTTCAATTTGATTTGATTTAATCCAACATGGCTCAAGAGCAACAATACCAAAATCGCCATAAGCAAGTGTGTTACCACGAGTAGCAACGCCTTTCATTCTGCCACGATGAACTCTTCTTCTCTTAACTCTTTTTGGCATTAACATTAATCTTGTCCTCCTTTGCTGTCATTTGTTTCTTTTTTATCAAGGATATCACCTTTATAAATCCAAACTTTCACACCAAGTTTACCATAGTTGGTATAGGCAGCAGAAACACCGTAATCAATGTCTGCTCTTATTGTTTGAAGTGGCAATGATCCTTCCATATAAGTTTCGCTTGTGCCAATAGTGTTAGCACCATTAACAACGCCACTTACTCTAACCTTACAACCTTTTGCACCAGCTTTCATAACTCTTTGCAAAGCTTGTTTTAAACATCTTTTATAAGCAACACGCTTTTCAAGTTGAGCAACAATGCTTTCAGCAACTAAAGTTGCATCAAGGTCTGGTTTTTTAACTTCCTTAACATTAATAACAAGATTTTTTGTTGGATTAATGATTTTTGAAAGTTGTTTTTTAATTGTTTCAATATTTGCACCTTTTTGTCCAATTAAAATTGCAGGTCTTGCTGTGTAAAGATTAATAACCAATCTTTCTTTTGTTCTTTCAATGCAAACCCTAGCAATTGCGGCTTGTGCATAAGATTTTTTGAAAAATTCTCTAATTTTGTTATCTTCAAGAAGGAATTTGGCAAAATCTTCTTTGCTTGCAAACCAAGAAGAATCCCAAGGTTTGTTAATTCCTACTCTAAATCCAATTGGACTTACCTTTTGTCCCATTATTTTGCCTCCTTACCTTATTTCACAATATTACCAAGAATAATGGTAATATGTGATGTTCTTTTTAATAATCTATTTGCTCTGCCTCTTGCACGAATATCAAGTCTTTTAAGAGTTGGTCCAGGTCCAACATAACATTCATCAACCATAAGGTCAGCTCTGTTTAGTCCTTTATATTCACCATTTGCAATAGCAGATTTTAAAAGTTTTAAGCAAACTTCTGCTGCAGATGTTGTTGAATTAGCTAAAATAGCAACAGCATCTTCAACTTTTCTGCCTCTAATTGTGTCAAGAACGATTCTTACTTTTGAAGGGCTCATTCTAACATATTTAACTTTCGCATATGGGCGAGTGTCTTTTGCTTGTTTTCTCGCTTCAGCTTTTTCTCTAATTCTTGTTGCCATATTCTACCTCTTAGCCTTTCTTTGCTGTTGTTGTCGACTTTTTACTTCCCGCATGACCTTTAAAGGTTCTTGTCGGTGCAAATTCACCAAGTTTGTGTCCAACCATTTCAGCTGTACAATAAACTGGTATATGTTTTCTTCCATTATGAACTGCAAATGTGAAACCCACAAATTCTGGATAAATAACAGAAGCACGAGACCAAGTTTTTATTGGTTTTTTATTACTTGGATCCATTTCTAAAACTCTTTTCATAAGCCTTGGGCAAACATAAGGTTTTTTCTTTAATGATCTACTCATACTTTAATATCTCCTAGTTAATTCTTTTAACAATCAATTTATTTGATGCTTTGTTTCTCTTTCTTGTCTTCATACCAAGAGCAGGTTTTCCCCAAGGTGTAAGAGGTGACTTGTGTCCAACAGGACTCTTGCCTTCACCACCACCGTGTGGGTGATCATTAGGGTTCATAACAACACCACGAACTGTTGGTCTAACACCCATATGTCTTTTTCTTCCTGCTTTACCAATTGAAACAAGTTCGTGATCTGGATTACCAACTGTTCCAAGAGTTGCTTTGCAAGTTAAAAGAACTTTTCTCATTTCTCCACTTGGCATACGAAGTGTTGCATATTTTCCTTCCTTAGCCATAAGACTAATTTCAACACCTGCAGACCTTGCAAATTTACCACCTCTGCCAGCAGCAAGTTCAACATTGTGAATAACACTACCAACTGGGATATATTCAAGTGGAAGAGCATTTCCGACTTTTATTTCTGCATCCTTACCACTCATAACAACATCGCCTACACTAAGTCCAAGTGGTGCTAAAATGTATCTTTTTTCACCATCGGCATAGTTTAAAAGTGCGATGTATGCACTACGGTTAGGATCATATTCAATTCCAACAACTTTTGCAGGAATTCCATCTTTGTTTCTTCTAAAATCAATAATTCTATATTTTTGTCTGTTACCACCGCCGATGTGACGAACAGTGATTTTTCCACTAACATTTCTGCCTGCTGTTTTCTTTTTTGTAACTAGCAAACTTTTTTCAGGAGTTTTTTTAGTTACTTCTTCAAAACTTGCACAAGAGTAAAATCTACGACCAGCAGAAGTTGGTTTACTTTTCTTTATAGCCATAACTAATTAAATCTCCTTTTATGATAAACTTTCAAAGAACGCAATTGGTTTGCTGTCTTGTTTTAAAGTAACAACAGCTTTTGTGTAATCACTTGTTTTACCAACTGTTCTTCCTTGTTTTGTGTTTTGTGATTTTTCTTTACCCTTAACTTTAATTGTGTTAACTTTTTCAACTTGAACATTGAATAATTCTTCAACTGCTTTTCTAATTTGAACTTTGTTCACATTATTTGCAACTTTAAAAGTGTAAACTTTATTTGCAATTCCAGCATATGACTTTTCAGTAAGGATAGGTTTAATAATAACATCGTGTGCTTTCATTATTCTGCATAAGCCTCCTCTAATTTTTTAACAGCGGACTTAGTAAGAACAACTTGTTTGTTAGCCACAACATCATAAACATTTAATAAGTTTGAAGTTGTAACATTTGTTTTTTGAATGTTTGCTGTTGCTCTTAATGCATCTACATTTACATCATCTAAAACAATCAAAGTGCTTGCCTTAAAGTTGAATGCATCTAAAAAGGCTTGAACTTCTTTTGTTTTTGCATTTTCAAGTTTGAATTCATCTAATATAACAAGTTCTTTTTGAGCAAGTTTTTGAGATAATGCACTGCAAAGAGCATATCTTCTTGCAACCTTGTTAACTTTTTTAGAGAAATCTCTTGGTTTTGGAGCAAATACAACTCCACCACCAACAAATTGTGGACCTTTTGTTGAACCTTGTCTTGCGTGTCCTGTGTGTTTTTGTTTCCAAGGTTTTTTAGCGTGACCTCTAACTTCACTTCTTGTTAAAGCACTTTTTGTGCCTTGTCTGTTGTTTGCATTGTAAGCAACAACAACTTCGTGAATTAAAGGTTCGTTATATTCAACGCCAAAAACTCCATCTTTTAGTGTAATAGAGCCAACTTCGGCATTTTGCATATTATAAACTTTTGCTTTCATTAGTTAACTCCTTTTACTGCCTCACTAACTGTTACAACTGTTCCTCTTGGACCAGGAATGCAACCTTTAATAAGTAATAAATTACGAGCAGAATCGACCTTAACAATTTCCAAATTTTGAATTGTTACTCTCTCGTGACCATAATGTCCAGGCATTCTCTTGTTTTTGAATACTCTTGATGGAGTACTGTTAGCACCCATTGAACCAACTTCTCTGTGAACAGGGCCTGTACCGTGAGTCATTTTTAATCTGCGTTGATTCCATCTTTGGATAACACCAGTGAAACCACGACCTCTTGTTAAACCAGTTACATCAACTTTGTCTTTTTCATTGAATATATCGCATAAGATTGATGTTCCGATTTCATATTCTTGTGAATTATCGAGTTTTAATTCTCTCAAAATTCTGTGTGCTGGAACATTAGCTTTTTTGAATGTTCCCATTTGTGCTTTGTTAACTCTTGATTCTTTTGTTTCATCAAAAGCAACAACAACACTGTTATAGCCTTCTCTTGCAACTGTTTTCTTTTGAACAACTTTGCAAGGACCAGCTTCAACAACTGTAACTGGAACAACCAAACCATCAGGCGTGAAGATTTGTGTCATTCCGAGCTTCTTGCCTATAATTGCTTTATTCATATTCTTCTCCTTCCTTATAGTTCGATTTTTATATCAACACCAGCAGGCAAATCTAATTTCATAAATGCATCAGTTTGCTTTGGTGAAGTTGGATACACATCTATCATTCTTTTGTGTGTTCTAGATTCAAATTGTTCACGACTGTCTTTGTGTTTGTGTGGTGAACGAATAACTGTTATAACTTCCTTGTCTGTTGGAAGTGGAACAGGTCCTACCACTTTGGCACCACTCTTGTTTGCTGTGTTAATAATTCTTATGCACGCTTGATCAAGTAGTGTATGGTCGTATGATTTAAGTTTGATTCTAATTTTTTGTGTTGCCATTTTTTGACCTCCCGTTGTATTGTGCTTGCCAACAACTTTACTTATAAAGTAAGCCTTTTATTTTTATTACAACACTATTCCGTGTGTTTGTAAATGGCTCTAAAATAAAAAGGCGTGTTGGTCGCCCTGCTTTAAGCAGAACTTGTCGGCATAAATTATCTTTTTTCCGCTTGCTAGGAGCAAAGTAACTTTATGCGTCAACCCATAATTTGCCATATTACATCGTATTGTATAATAATTTATACCCACTTGTCAACACCTTTTTACTATTTTCTAAAAAAATTTTTAACAGTGAATTATTGCCATAAATTTTTATGAAACAATAGCAAATTTTAAGCAAAATACACCCTCTATGCAGTTAAGAAGATATAAAAATAAACCATAAATCTTTAAAATTCCACAAAATCAATTTATAATTGTTTTAAACTTAGTGCTCTAAATATTTTTGACTCATTTTTTTCTATCAAACACACTTTTTCGTTTTCATAAAACTAACTTTCTATTTTTTAACTTCAATAACAGACACAAAAAAACAACAGGTTGTCCTGTTGTTCTTTCTGCCGTTATAATTTATTGTTTTTTTAATTAGAATTAATCACCAACTTGTGTTTGTGTCATATCTAATTTAATTGAATAACTGCTTGCTCCAGCATCAATTGCTTTTGTAGTATCATTCAAGTAAACATAGTACATAAGTGTTACAGGAGTCTCGTTTTCTGCAACACCTGTTCCAGTAGCAGCGTCAATTGTTGCATCAACACCTTCTGTATCAGCTTTTGCACCAACCAATGTGAAGTTGTCACCAACTGTTTCTGCCAATGTTACTTTAACATCAACACCTGTATCTTTTTGAACTGTTGTTAATGTGAATGTAATTCTGTAAGCTGTTGATGTTTTGAAGTCAAGGTTCAATGTTTCAGAACCGTGTTCATTTGCGTTTTTAACACCTGTTGCTTGATCATATGTGTACCAATCAACAACATTTGTTGTGTTACCACTTGCAAAGTTATAAGCTACCCAACTTGGACTAGCACCGAAAGTTGCTGCTTCATCAGTTAAACCTGTTGCAACTGCAACATCAGCATATCCTTTTGTTGAATTTTCTAATTGTTCAACTTTCATATTTACGTGAACAAGAACATCATCTACTGTATATGAAACTGAACCACTTACTGTGTAATCAACAGCTATTGCTGCATATACACCGAAAGCCATTAATGCAACTGCTAAACAAAGAGAAGCAATTGCTGAAAAAATCTTTATTCTTCTTTTCATAAATTCTCCCTTTTAAAAATTTTTTGAATTTTGTTTTGCAATTTAATAGTGTTTTATGTAACCAATAACGGCAATTTGGTTTAACACTACATATCGCCACTTTTGAAAAATTAATCAAATGCGATGGCAATTTTATTATGTGATGAAACGGCAATTTTATCACACAAACTTAAAAAATTTGCATTCTTTTAACCTTTCGTTGTTATTATATACATTATCTAAAACAAGGTCAAACAAATTTAAAACATTTTTTAAAATTTTTTAAAATTTTCACATTTTTTTGCATTTTGTTATCTATATAAAAAGAAAGCAGTTGTGTTTTATCTGCTTTCTAACTTTTTATTAACTTCATCATTATACATTATATAGGTTAGTTCTTGCTCAATTTGTTTAATGTCCCATTTCCATTTTAGGTGATTTTTCCAAAACAAAAAGTATTCCTTTTTGCCCTTTTCCTCAAATATATCAAAACTTTCTTCAAGATTATCTCTGTATAACCTTTCTTTTTTACTGAGCTTTCCTTTAAATCTCCAAACAGTTTCTGCAAACTCATCTCTTTCATCGTCATCAACTTTTGTGTAATATATAATTTTGCAAATCTCTTCCATATCACCAGTTTTGATCAATCTTTGCGCCTCTCTGTCTAACCAATCAATTTCACCCTTTATCAATCTTTTTTCTACATACAAAAAGTTAATTTGTTCAATAAGAGACAACGATTGCAAAATAACCAAAATACCAATTGGAATACAAACGCAACAAACCATACCAACAGCACTAGACAACCATTTTGCAAACGAGCGTAGCCAATTTGGAGTGTTGACATATTTGCCAACAACAAAATCTTCCCTAATTAAAGTGCTGTCGATTACTGAACCATTTGAAGTACCTTTTGTTTCAAAATACCTTGTTCCACTTTCATCATAGTAAACCCCAACAATTTGGTGAAAAACAATTTTATAGTTTTTGCCTTGTATATCATTAATTGTCACCCTGTTTTCTGGAACGGGCATTGTTGCAACAATTTGTTGGTCAACAGTTTCAAGTTTTGTTTTTTTCAAATATTTATCTGCACTGTCACTATATGAGAAAAATGCAATAATATCACCTTCCCACAACAAATCTGTATCAGTTTTTGTAACAAAAACTGTATCTCCAACATTAAAACCAGATGCTATCATACTTCCCGACAATATTCTAACAACAGAAATTCCAAATAGCGAAGGGGCTTTGTTGTTTTCTCTTTGAAAGAAAATCATTGTTGTAACAATAAGTGCAAAAATAATGATAGGTATAAACAAAATATCACCTATCTTTCCAAACAAAGTATAAAGAGTATTCTTTTTTTCTTTTGCCATATTTTTAGTTTAACACATTTATAAATAATATTACAAACAAAATGAAATAATTTTAAATGATTATTACCTTTTACTTTTAAAAAAGTTTGATAACAGTGTTTTACACTCCTCATTTTCTAAAAAAAATAAATTTGTTTTGTGGTTTAACAGTAATGAATTATTTAAAATTTCTTGACACAAATTTTTGTTATTATTTGTATTTTTTGCACCAACATAAACATTTTTTATTCTTGCGTTCAAAATTGCTCCTGCACACATTGGACAAGGTTCAAGTGTTACATACAAATCGCAATCATCTAATCTCCAACTGTGCAATTTTTTACAGGCTTTATTTATTGCAATAATTTCTGCGTGATTTGTGGCAATTTGAGATTTTTCTCTATTATTATATCCACAAGATATAACCTTGTTATTTTTTACAATTACAGCACCAATTGGAACTTCATTTTTTTTAAAAGCTTTTTTTGCTTGCTCTATTGCTAAATCAATAAAACTTTTCATATGTATTTAGTACCACAAAAAATATTATTCTGTCAAACAATTAATTTTATTATTTTATTAACAAAATAAATAAAAAATAAAAATTAATAAAAATTATTTATTAAAAAATTAAATAAAATAATAAAAATAATTAATCTTTTTTTTTGATTAATTAATTATTTATTTTTTTATTTATGATAAGAAACGTTATTGATAATTGTTAATGCTCTGTAAATTTGTTCAAGTGCCATCACTCTAAAAAGTCTGTGTGGAAATGTCATTTTACTCAAACTTATTTTTGATTTTGTTTTTTGTTTAATTTCATCTGACACACCATAACTTCCACCAATAACAAAATTTAATTCACTATTTGTTAAAAACCAATTTTCAATAAGTTTTGCAAAATCTTCGCTTGAATATTGTTGTCCTTTCACATCAAACAATATTGATTTTTCTAAATTTACTTTTGAAATAATTTCATTGCTCTCATTATCAACAATCAAATTTATATCAGATAAATTATTTTTTTCTTTAATTACATATATATTAATTTTTGCAAATCTTGATATTCTTTTTTTATATTCATCACAAAGACAAACAAATTCTTTTTCTTTTAAATCTCCAACACAATATAAATTTATTTTAAACATTATAAAACTCCCCAAATAAAAGTAAATAATGTTACAATAATTCCCAAAAATAAATTTACATACATAAAAATATTATCTTTAAAAGTTGGTTTATAAATTTGTTTAGTATAGAACAAATCTTTTTTAAAATTAACATTAACAACTCTTTTATTTCCAAGCATTTGTTGACTAAAAATAACATCTTCATCAAAATCGTTAAAAGGTTTTTTTTCTGCCTCATCGATTCCATTCATTATTTCATTTCTTAATTGGTGTTTTAAAATTTTATCAGCAACTGCTGTTAATCTTTTTAATCTTGTTTCTTTAAACAAAAGCATTGTTAAGAAGAACAATAAAAATAGTATTATTCCTATAACCAAAAATAGCATTAATATTGCCAAAATTGGACCACTTGATATAATTTTTTCAAAGAAAGATGAAATTGCACTTCCAATTGGCATTTTGTTAGCAACAGCAAAACCTAAAAATGTGCTAATTGCATTGTTTGTGAAATGCATAATCATAGTTGGAAAAATGCTATCAGTTATTATTGCAACAAAGCCAAAGAAAAAGCCAATAATTGTTGCATAAAAGAACTGTTCAATATTTAAGTGCATAAGTCCAAAAAACAAGCCCGAAAACAAAATTGCTTTTTTTGTTCCCATACTTTTATATCCATTAAGTAACATTCCCCTGTGTGCAACTTCTTCACATATGCCGGGCAAAACTGCTGTCATAATTAACTCAACAAAAAGCAACCAAATTGGATAACTTGACACAGCTCCACTTGAAGATGAGCCTTCATAACCAAATATTGACAATATAAACGAAAAGAAAGTTGAAATAAAAATTGTAATTAAATATACCAAAATTCCAATTAACAAAGAAAGCAAAACAGATTTTATGTTAATTTTATTAAATCCATATTGTTTTATTGTTGTTGATATTTTTTGTTTACGCAAATAAGTAAATAAAAATAAAGGAATTAAAAGCATTAAACCAAGTTGAATAACTGAATTTAGAACATAACTTAATGCAGTGTTTATAACAAAAGTTGATGCAATTATTCTAATAATCACAAAAAAACTGAGTATTATGAAATACACAAAATTAGTATCAAAAATTTCACTTCTTTTTTTAAACATAATTTTCCCTTAATATATTCTATGCAACAAAACCCGAAATTAAGTCAACAATCCAAAATAAAATTCCAATTGCAATACCATACCACAACAATATATTTGATTTGTTGAAATTATAATTTGATTTATTCACATCACTAACTTCAATTTGTTCAATTGATATTCTGTTTTCTTTTTTCATTAATAACTTAATTAATAACCAAATAACAAGCACAGCAAGTATCGCCAACATAATTGCAAATAATACTGAATAAACAGAGAATGTGAATTGTGTTTGCGACTGAACATTGCTAACCGTATAAATATAATTTATAACAACCACAATAGCATTATTACAAAAATGTATAATCATTGGATATATAATATTGTTAGTTTTGCTCATAACAAGACCAAGAACAATACCAACAATTATTGGATAAACAGTTTGTTCAATTCCTCCGTGCATTAAAGCAAATAATAGTGCACTACCAAAAATTGCTATGTTTTTTCCATACTGCTTTAAGCCATTAAATATTATACCCCTAAAAACAAGTTCTTCAAATATTGAAGGAAGAACAGCAAGAAAAATTAAATTAGCAATTAACCAACCTGCATTTGATAGAGGAATTGGCAAAGAATATGAACCTTTAAATCCTGTTAGTTCAACAATTGCATCAAATAGATTTACAAATTGCATAACACCAAAAACACAACAAGCAGAAATGCAAATGCTAACCAAAACATTCACTATGTTAACTTTAAAATTCAAATTGCAAGCCTTTTTCCAATTGACACGATGTATTTTGTTTGTCAATGCAAAAACACAAAAGAATGCAATTGGAGAAATCAAAAGCGAAATCATCATAACATAGTTATTTTCAATCATAGCTTGATATGAAATGCCCGACAAAGAACCAACAAACATTAAAATCATAACAAACACAAGTGCAATAATTTGTGGCATTAATATTGCACCAAAAAAGCCTGTTCCAGCATCATATTTATTATATATACTTCTTTTTTCCATACTTTGTATTATACATAATTATACAAAAACTAACAAACGATTTAATAAATAAAACTGATAATACAATAAACAAATAAACAATTGTTTTTAAAACTAACCTTTTATTAACATAAAACACAAGTGCTTATTGCATTTATTAAAGTTGAAGTTGTTTATATATAATCCTTTTTTATAATGATTTTTGTACAATAGTGAATTTTTCCACCAAAACACACGGGAAGTGCGAACACTTGTTCGCAGTTTTGTTTACAAAACCAAAAATTTTGAAAATTCAAAATTTTACTTCCCGTTCCCCTCCTCCGGCTATTTTTTATCAACTTTAAAACAAAATACCAATAAAAAACACCTATTTTAAAATAGGCATTTTTACATATATTATTGATAAAACTAAAAATCATAATTTAAACTTAAAAAATTACAAATTTATTGCATTTAAAATAATTACTGCAACAACATAACTGAGCATAAGCCCTGCAATTAATAGCAATTTATTGTAAAATTAAAATAAATTATTTTTTACGAACAAACAAAAAAACACTATAACAACATTATGAAGTGCACCCCAAAAGTTGGACACTTTAGGAGGTGCATTTTTTATGAGAAAAAATAGAAAATATAGTCCAGAATTTAAAATTTCATGTATAATAGATATGCGGGAACATAATCTATCTTACAATGAAACTGCTAGAAA
>CASFHZ010000069.1 GCA_949294585.1 uncultured Christensenella sp.
GTTCAATAATTATGTATGTTTGATTTGTGTAAAATTTATTAAAAAAATTAACTACAACAGGTAGTTAATTTTTTTCTAATTTCTCAATTTTAGGTGGTTTATTATCTTTTAAAATGTGTAAACTTAAATTTGTATCAATCAATTTAATTTGCATATTGTTTGGATAACTAAAATTTTTTTGAGTGTTATCATCTAAATTTTCATTTTCTTCTTTATTGTTATTATTTTGATTTTCTCTGTCTTCATTTTGATTAAGATTATTTAAGTCATCAACAGATTTATATGTATCTATATTTTTAAAACTTCCATACGTGTCAATGTTTGGCATATATGGGTTATAATTAGTGTAAGGTGAATATGGATAATTTCCAAACATACCACCAAATCTTCCTGCATAACCATAAGAATAATAGGGATTTGTTCTTCCATAACCATAGTTTTGATTATAGTTATAATTTTCATTTATAATATTATTTGTTGATTTCGTATTATTTGTTTGGTTGTTTTTTACACTATTTTTATAACTATCAATATTATATAAAGAGTTGTTTGTTTCTTCATTTCCATTATTTTCGTTTGTACTAGTATTGCAAGAATACAATAGTTGATACAAATTATCTATTCCATAGCATATTGTTATTATATAAGAATTTCTTAGATTTATATAATTTTTTAAACTATTGTAACTGTTATCAATTGAATATGTGCTATCGCCATTAGATGCGTTTGAAAGCAAACTAAATTCTTTGTCAATATCATTTTTATTTGTCAAAATTTTTTTTGTTGTGTTATTTAAGTTATTGCAAATATCTGTTATTGTGTTGTTTTGTGAGTTTGATAATGAGAATTTTTTATTGTTTAAAATTGAGCAGTAACTTTGCAGACTATTAACTTTTGAATCAAGGCAGGTTATTAAATGTTTTGTTGTTTCATTTTGCACAAAAACATTTTGGTTATTTGAATACATTTTAATGTCACTTTCATTTATGTTTTCACCACTTGTGAATGTTGAACCGTTATATCCTGTGCCTTCATCATCTTCTGATGTGTCACTGTTTGTTGGAACATATTCCACTATTTCTCTATTAGAGGTTGTTCCTTTTTCTATTCCAAGCAATGTGTTTGTTAGTTCTGAATTTAAAGAATTATCTATGTTATTGCTAATAATTCTTATTTGTTCAATAGTTGAATTTATTTTATCAATTGATTTTGATGTGCTATTTGAACAACCAAACACAAAAATAAAACAACAAATTGCTAAAATAACGAAAAATTTTTTCATTTTATCCTCCAATGTTAGTTTTCCATAAAAATAATATTTTATGAAATTTTAAAGGTTTAATTAAATTTAAAACTGTCAATAAAACAATTGGAGGATTTATGGAAGAACAGCTTAGGAATAAAAGATATAATCAATATGTTGAGGCTAAGTTAGCAAAAACACACGCTTGGCCTAGTTTGTTTAATGCTTTTTGGGTTGGTGGACTAATTTGCACATTAGGTCAACTTATTAATGACTTAATATTATACATTTTTCCAAGTGTTTCAACTCAAAGTGCTTGGGCATATACATTAATTATTTTAATATTTTTGGCATCATTTTTAACGGGAATAGGTGTTTTTGATAGGATTGGAACTTTTGCAGGTGCTGGAACAATTGTTCCAATAACAGGATTTTCTAATTCTATAACAAGTCCTGCATTGGAATTTAAAAACGAAGGAATAATTTTTGGTATGTGTGCAAAAATGTTTATAATTGCAGGTCCTGTTATTGTGTCTGGTACTGTTGCCAGTATGATTGTGGGATTAATTTATTTGTTTGTATAGGTGTAATATGAAAAATGAAAAAAAAGAGCAAACTATTATATTTAAAAACAAGCCAATTATAATTGGACATTATTCAATTGTTGGACCAAAAGAGGGCAAAGGAAATTTAAGAGAATATTTTAGTGAAATATCCGAAGATGATTTTTTTGGACAAAAAACATATGAAAAAGCAGAAAGGGTAATGATAGAAAGAGCTCTAAGTGGTGCTGTTAAAAATGCAGGAATTGATTTTTCAGATGTTAGGCTGTTTTTAGCTGGTGATTTATTAAATCAAATAATAAGTTCAAGCTATGCAGCAAGGTCTTTTGATATTCCATATGTTGGAGTTTTTGGAGCTTGCTCAACAATGGCAGAGAGTTTGGCACTTGGGGCGTGCTTGGTTGATGGTGGACATTTTGACACGGTTGCTTGTGCAACATCAAGTCATTTTTCAACTGCAGAAAGACAATTTAGAAGTCCACTTGAACTTGGAAATCAAAGACCTCCAACATCACAATGGACAGTAACAGGTTCAGGTGCAACCATATTGTCTAGTAAAGGTCACGGTCCAAGAATTACTTGTGCTACATTTGGAAAAGTTACAGATTTTGGAATTGCTGATGTTAACAATATGGGTGCAGCAATGGCACCTGCAGCAATGAGTACACTTATCGCTCATTTTAGATGCACAAAAACAAAACCTGAAGATTATGATTTGATTTTTTCAGGAGATTTGGGCAAATTGGGAAGCGAAATATTAATTGATTTAATGGAAAAAGAGGGATACAAACTTGGACTCAACTACAAAGACTGTGGGCAAATTATATACAAGAGAAATCAGAATGTGCTAATGGGTGGAAGTGGCTGTGGTTGTAGTGCAAGTGTTTTAAATTCCATAATCTTAAAAAGACTTATATCAGGTGAATATAAAAAAGTATTATTTATGGCAACAGGTGCACTTTTAAGTACGCTAAGTTGTCAACAAGGTGATACTGTCCCGGGAATTGCTCACGCAATAGTTATAGAAGGAGAAAAAAATGAGTGAATGGTATGTTTATTTAATTGTTTTCGCAACAGGTGGTTTTATATGCTTACTTGGACAAATTTTAGTAATAAAAACAAAAATGACAACTGCAAGAATTTTGGTTTTGTTTGTTACTTTGGGAGTTTTTTTACAAGCAGTTGGCATTTTTGATACACTGTCAGAATTTTGCAAAGCAGGAATTAATGTTCCTATTATTGGTTTTGGTGCATCACTGGCAAAAGGTGCAATTAATGCAGTAAAATCAAAGGGATTACTTGGAATTTTTACAGGTGGAATTGAAGCAACTGCAGGTGGAATTGCTGCTGCAATTTTCTTTGCTTTTATTTTTGGAATAATATTTAAAGCTAAAACTAAAAATATGTAGAAAAATATATGAATATTGCATATATATTAATATGTCAAAATGTGGGAGAAGAAAAAAACTTTATATGCCATTTAAGTTAAAAGTTGGACTTTTTTCTTGCGTTTTTTTATTGATTATTATTTTTATTTTTGTATATCTAAACAATGTTGTAAATCCAGTTATTATTGAATCTAGTAATGCAAAAATAAGGTCATTATCACAAAAGGCAGTTGAAGATGCTATTTATGAAACAATAAATGACAGTGCTATTTATGATACTCTGATTATGATTTCAAGAGATGCAGAAGGAAATGTTGTTTACATAAGTGCAAATACACTGCAAATTAATATGCTTGCAAGAGAACTTGCTAGAGTTGCACAAGAAAAATTAGAAAATTTGGGTGCACACGGTATTGATATACCAATAGGTACATTCACAGGTATGCCCATCTTTGTTGGCAGAGGCCCAAACATCAATATAAAATTGTTGCCAATTGGAAGTATTTCGTGCAAATTCAGCTCAGAATTTATCAATGCAGGAATAAACCAAACAAATCATAAAATATACCTAAATGTAACATCAAAAGTGTCTGTTATTTTACCTACTGCAAATCAAACAATTGAAACAACAACTCAAATTATGATTGCAGAAAGCATTATTGTTGGAAAAATTCCTGATACATATCTAAATTCATCAAGTGTTGATGATATGCTTAACCTTATTCCTGATTAAGTTTATTAAATTCGCTTGGGAATGGAATACTTAGTTTCACAGTTTTTAATGTTGTTGGGTGAGTAAACTCTATCTCTTTGCATATTAGGGCAGTGTGACTGATTAAATTGCTTTTTTCTCCATATAAAGTGTCGCCAAGAAGTGGGTGATTAATGCTGGAAAGATGTACTCTAATTTGATGCGTTCTTCCGTGCTCTAATGTTATTTTTACCAAACAATAATCTTTAAAGTTTTTTACAAGTTCCACATATGTTTTTGCTTTTTTCCCAGAAATGGTTGATGTTTTTCTCTTGTTGCTGTTGTATCCAAATTGATTTATTTCAGTTAAAATATTCGTGTCTATTATGCTATCCTTTGTTAAATTTCCTTTGCAAAACGCATAATATGTTTTCTTTGTGTTTTCCTCTTTGTTTAAAAAATTACTGGCTAAACTGTTTTTGCATATAAGCACAATTCCACAAGCTTCTTTGTCTAGTCGGTTAACAATTCTTACAACAAAATTTGGAATTTTATTTTCCATATAATTTAAAACTGCACCACTTAGGTTATATTTAAAATGCGATTTTGATGGCATTGTTGGAAGCATACTTGGTTTGTTTACTGCTAATATATCATCATCTTCATATACAATATCAAGTGGTATTATGCAAGAATATATACTTGTTTTTGTATTTGGGTTTACATTAACACTTATCACATCATTTTCATTTACCAGTGTTGTTATAATGCAATCTTGGTTGTTTAACTTTATAAAGCCCATTTGCTTTCTTAAATTTTTTAGATAGTTTTCACTGTAACCATTTGTTTTTAAATAGGTGTAAATGGTATCATTTTTTCTTGGATTTTTAACTGTTATATCTTTGTAAACTATTTCCATAATAAAATTATTTTAACTCAAAATCTTTAATATGTAAATTAATTGACAATAATTTTTTTATGTGATATTGTTTATATGTTTTTGAAAAACTATAATGAAAGACAAGTAACTGTATTGGTAGTTAATAAGAGAGGAAAATTCGTGGCTGAAAAATTTTCTTTAATGAATTACAGTGAATTCACTTTCTAGTTGCCAACTGAACATTTAAGTAAGTAGGATTGGCCGGGAAATCCCGTTATAGATTAATTGAGTGTGCTTTGCATAAAACTTAGGTGGTACCGCGAACAAATTCGCCCTAAGATTTGGCAAAGCATTTTTTGTTAGATAAATTAATTAATAGGAGAGAGTATGAGAGAGAAAATTAATGAAGTCTATAAAATGGCAAAAGAAAGTTTAAATGGTTGTAAGGATTTGAATTCTTTAAACATTATAAGAGTTCAATATCTTGGCAAACAAGGTGAAATTACAGCTTTGCTTAAAGGAATGAAAGATGTTTCAAAAGAAGAAAAGCCTGAAATTGGACAACTGATTAATAATGCAAGATGTGAAATTGAAAATGAAATTGAAACATTGCAAAAAAAGTTTGAAGAAGAGGAACTTGCAAACAAATTAAACGGTGAAAAAATTGACATATCAGAACCATCAAAAGTTGTTGAAAAAGGTGAAATTCACCCTTTAAACAAAGTTTTTGATAAACTTATTGATTGTTGTGTTGCTATGGGTTTTGAGGTTGTTACTGGTCCAGAAATTGAATATGATTACTATAATTTTGAAGCATTAAATGTACCAAAAGACCACCCTGCAAGAGATATGCAAGATTCATTTTATATTACAGATAACATTTTAATGAGAACACAAACATCTTCTGTTCAAATTAGAACAATGGAAAACAGAAAGCCACCTTTTAGAATTGTTAGTCCTGGAAGAACATATCGTGCAGATAGTGATGCAACACACAGTCCTGTGTTCCATCAATTTGAAGGTTTGGTAGTTGATGAAAATATATCAATGATTGATTTAAAATCAATGCTTACAAAAATGTTGTCTATGCTTTTTGGAGAAAATACAAAAATTAGATTCAGACCATCTTATTTTCCATTCACAGAGCCAAGTGTTGAAGTTGATGCAACTTGCCCATCTTGTGGAGGAGAGGGTTGCAAACTTTGCAAAGGCACAGGATATATGGAATTGCTTGGTGCAGGTATGGTTAATCCAAAAGTGCTTGAAAACTGTGGTATAGATAGCAAAAAATACACAGGTTTTGCATTTGGACCTGGTGTTGATAGACTTGCTATGGTTGTAAATAAAATACCTGATTTAAGAATGATGTTTGAAAACGATACTAAATTTTTGGAACAATTAAAATAGGAGATAAAAAATGATAGTTACATTAAATTGGTTAAAAGATTTTGTTGACATTGAAGTTAGTCCAGAAAAACTTGCTGAACTATTAACAAACTCTGGAAATGAAGTAGAAGAAATTATATATCAAAATAAATATTTAAAAAATGTTGTTGTAGGTAAAATATTGGAAATTGAACAACACCCAAATGCAGAAAGATTGGTTGTGTGCAAGGTTGACATTGGAGACAAAATAACACAAATAGTCACTGCTGCAAAAAATATAAAGGTAAACGATATTGTTCCTGTTTCTCTTCCAGGAGCAGATTTGGCAAATGGAATTCATATTGAAAACTCAAAACTTAGAGGGGTTGATTCATATGGTATGTTTTGTTCCATTGAGGAATTAGGTGTTACTGATTATGATGGTGAAGTTAATGGAATTATGATACTAGACTCTGATTTAAAACCTGGAACACCAATTGATGAAGCACTGATGATGAACGATGTTATCTTTGATGTTAATGTAACAGCAAACAGACCTGATTGTATGAGTATAATAGGCATTGCAAGAGAAATTTGTGCTTTAACAGGAAAACAACTAAAAAAACAAGATTTGTCTTATGAAGTTGATAAAAATGATGATATTTCAAACTATTTAAGTGTTGAAATTGAAGATTATAATCTCTGTCCAAGATATATGGCAAGTGTTGTTAAAAACATCAAAATTAAAAAATCTCCAAAATGGTTAAGAGCAAGACTTGTTGCTGTTGGAATTAAACCTATAAATAATATGGTTGATATAACGAACTATGTTCTTATGGAATATGGTCAACCTATGCACGCATTTGACCAAAAGTATTTGGAAGATAAAAAGATTATTGTAAGAAAGGGTGTTAAAGGTGAACATATTAAGGTTTTAAACCAAAACACATATGATGTTGATGAAAATATGCTTTGTGTTTGTGATGGCAAAAAACCTGTTGTTATTGCAGGAATAATTGGAGGACTAAACAGTTGTGTTATTGATGATACACAAATATCTGTTCTTGAATCAGCTTCTTTTGAAAGGTCAAGCATAAGAAAAACAAGCAGAAGAATTGGTGTTAGAACAGATTCAACTGCAAGATTTGAAAAAGGTGTTGATGCAAGTTCACCAGAGATTGGAATGCAAAGAGCATTAAATCTTGTTTATCAATTAAATGCAGGTGAAATTGTAAGTGGAATTATTGACAATGTTAAAGTAAAACCAAATAGCAGAAATGTGGACTTTTCTTTAAACAGAGTTGAAAAAATTTTGGGAATAAGAATTGAAGATAACAAGATTTTAGAAATACTCAATAACCTAGGTATTAAATCAACAATTGACGGCGACAAACTTAGTTGTGTTGTTCCTGCATATAGAAATGATATTGAAAACGATGCAGATATTGCAGAAGAAATAATAAGAATGTATGGCTATGGTGTTTATGATGATATAGATGTTCCACCACTAAACAATGCAACAGTTACAGTTGGCAAATATGATAATGTATTGAAACTTGCAAGAGATTTAAAACTTCAACTGTGCAGTTATGGATATTTTGAAGTTGTAAACTTTTCTATTTGTGCAGAAGATGTTAAAGACAAATTATTGTTGGACAAAAATTCAAAACAATACAATATGATAAAAATAGCAAATCCAATAAGTGAAGACCTTTCTTGTGTTAGAACAACAATGGCAAATTCAATGTTCACAACTGTTGCAAGAAATTTATCAAGAAAAAATGAAGGTTTTAGATTTTGCGAAGTTGGAAGAGTTTATATACCAAACAGTTTGCCATTAACAGAATTGCCAAAAGAGATTAATATGCTATCTATTTGCACAGTTAATAAAAATGATGATTTTTATACTTTAAAAGGTATTATTGAAAACTTATTAAGAGATTTTGAACTTAACTATAAACTAGATTATTCAAAACTAACATATTTACACCCTGGAATTAGTGCAGATATTATTTGCGACAATGGTGAAGTTGTTGGAAGTTTTGGTTTGGTACACCCAAAAGTTTGTAA
>CASFHZ010000070.1 GCA_949294585.1 uncultured Christensenella sp.
CAAGTTTAATTATTAATGAAAAAGTTATGACAAATGCTTCGCAAATTGCAAAAAGTGAGTTCTATGTCAAATTAGACGGCGAAAATTCCAAATCTAAAATTAGTTCAAGAGTTGTTGCAAAAGATGAATCAAAACAAGAATTTTACTCAGATGTTATAGGTGACAACAAGTGCTTTGCACACGTTGAATGTGATGCCATTATTGTTGGTGATGCAAGAGTTACTTCCGTACCAAAAATTGTTGCAAATTCTTCTGATGCATCTTTGGTTCACGAGGCGACCATAGGTAAAATTGCAGGTGAACAATTACTTAAACTTTTAACTCTTGGTTTGACAATGGAAGAGGCAGAAAAGGAAATTATTAAAGGATTTTTAAAGTAAGAGTATAATAAGGGGGCAACGGGAAGCCTTGCGTTTGCAAGCGAATTGCATTCGCAATTCAAAATTTAACTTTGTTAAATTTTGCTTCCCGTTGTTTTTTTGTACTAAAACCAATTGAGAGTAATAAAATAAAAAAAAATACATACTATTTTAGTATGGAAACACTTTATTTTGTATTGCTTGGCTTAGTTCAAGGTTTAACAGAGTTTTTGCCGGTGTCATCAAGTGGACACTTAGTTTTTTTGGATAAAATTTTTGGAGTTGAAACAGGCAATTTTATATTTGTTTCAATAATGTTGCACGTTGCAACCTTAATAAGTGTAATTATTTTATATTACAAACAAATATGGCAACTTATAAAACACCCATTTTCAAAAAATACACTATTAATTGTTGTTGCAACAATACCAACTGTTATAATTGTACTTCTTTTTAAAGGTTTTTTTGAAAATGCTTTTGATGGTAGCTACCTTGGAATTTGTTTTATGATAACTGCAATATTGTTAATGCTAACATACTTCAAAACCCAATCAACAACTTCCGTTGTTTATCATAAAATGACATATTACAATGCAATGTTTGTAGGAATAATGCAGGGGTTTGCTGTTTTACCGGGGATAAGCAGAAGTGGTTCGACAATTTCTGCCAATGTTCTGCAAGGTGTTGACAGTGAAACAAGTACCAGTTTTTCATTTATACTAAGCATACCAATAATTCTTGCTTCATTAGTTTATGAAGTTTATGGTTGTTTAAAAAGTGGACAACAGTTTTTTGTTGGTTCGTATCTAAATTTGGCAATTGCTTTTGTTGTTGCTTTAATTAGTGGAATTTTTGCAATAAAGATAATGAAAAAATTTGCAAAAACAGGAAGATATTACTATTTCTCGATATATCTAGTCATAATTGCACTAATTGCTTGTTTTATTTAAGTTATTAATGTTTTTAATTGATAAATATTTTAAAAAAAGGTAAACTATTTCATATAAAAGTTTAAATTATTAATAATAAAAAAAATTTTAAATTTATAATAAAAATGTACAAAAATTTTAAAGTATATTTTTATAAGAGGGAATATGGAATATTTTACAAAAACAATAGAGCAAACTCTTGAGCAAACAAACTCAAAACAAGAGGGGATAACAAACGAAGATGCAAAAAAACTGCTTCAATTATATGGTGAAAACAAAATTCCTGCAAAAAAGCAAAAAAGTAAAATTCTAAGATTTTTTGCACAATTTTGTGATGTGATGATAATTATTTTATTAATATCAGCAATTATTTCAATTGTTGTTGCCATTGTGAATAAAACATATTCTGAAATGGTTGATGGTTTTATAATTCTAGCAATTGTTCTTATTAATGCAATAATAGGTTTTGTTCAAGAATTAAAGGCAGAAAGGGAAATGAAAGCATTGTTGTCCATTTCCGAACCAATGGTTAAAGTAAGAAGAAATAACATAGTAGAAAAAATACACATTAGTGAAATTGTAATTGGTGATATTATTGTTCTTGAAACTGGAGATATTGTTCCTGCTGATTTACGACTTATAGAAAGCATAAACCTAAAATGTGATGAAAGTTCACTAACTGGTGAAAGTGTTGCTGTTGAAAAAAATAGTGAAATATTGTGTAAAGAAACAACTGCACTGGCTGAAAGGCAAAATATGGCATATAGGGGAAGTGTTGTAACTTTTGGCAGAGGTGAGGGTGTTGTTGTTAAAACAGGGAAAGATACAGAAATTGGCAAAATAGCAACAATGCTAAACACCACAGAAAAATCAGAAACTCCACTGCAAAAAAATATTAAACAGGTTGGTAAAATAATAACAATAATTGTTTTGATTATTGCAAGCATAACATTTTGTTTAGAAGTATTATTTAAACCTGATGGCAATGTTTTAGATGCTTTTTTAACGGCTGTTGCGATTAGTGTTGCGGCTATACCCGAAAGTTTGCCTGCTGTAATTACAATAATTATGAGTATGGGGGTGGCAAGGCTTAGCAAAAAAAAGGCAATTGTAAAAAGGTTACACGCAGTTGAAACTTTGGGAAGTACTCAAATTATTTGCAGTGACAAAACAGGAACCTTAACTCAAAATGCAATGGCAGTTACACAACTATTTTATAATGGGCAACTGCAAACAGATGAACAAAATTGTGATGAACTAAAAACATTATTAAATGCAATGGTTTTGTGTAACGATTGTATTGAAGGTGAAAAAGGTTATATGGGTGACCCAACAGAAATTGCCCTAGTTCAATTTGCAAAAAAATGTGGAACAGACAAAAAAGAAACAGACAAAACTCATAAAAGAGTTGGGGAAATTCCGTTTGATAGCATAAGAAAACTTATGACAACTGTTAATGCAAATGGAAAAAAGGTTATTGCATACACAAAAGGTGCACCAGATGTCATTTTAAAAAAATGTGATAGAGTTTTAATAGAAGGCGAAGTCGTTGCTCTCACAAGAACAATGTTAAATAAAATTGAACAGGCAAACAAAGAGATGGGTAATAATGCTCTTAGAGTGCTTGGATTTGCTGTTAAGGAAATTGATTCAAAAAAAGAAGTTTATAGTTCAAGCGAAATAGATGAAAACAATTTAATTTTTGTAGGTCTTGCTGGAATGATTGACCCACCAAGAATTGAAGTTAAAGATGCAGTTGAAAAATGTAAAAAGGCAAAAATGATTCCTATAATGATTACAGGTGATCATAAAAACACAGCATTTGCAATTGCAAAACAGATTGGAATTTGTGAAAGTGAAAACCAAGTACTACTTGGTAGTGAATTGGATAAGTTAAGTGATGATGAGTATAAAAAAATAATATACAACATAAAAGTTTACGCAAGAGTTAGTCCCGAAAATAAGGTTAGAATTGTTAAAACATTTAAACAACTTGGAAATGTTGTTGCAATGACAGGTGATGGGGTTAATGACGCACCAAGTTTAAAAACTGCTGATATTGGTGTTGGAATGGGTATAACTGGAACAGATGTAACAAAAGAAGTTGCCGATATAATTGTTACTGATGACAATTTTGCAACAATTATAATTGCAGTTGAGGAGGGCAGAAGAATATATACAAATATAAAGAAAACAATAACGTTTCTCTTTTCAGCAAATATGGCAGAAATATTATCTTTGTTTTTTGCAACAATTTTTTTCCCAAATTTAACGTTTCTACTCCCTGTTCAAATTTTATTTGTTAATATGATAACCGATAGTTTGCCTGCAATTGCATTGGGACTTGAGCCTCCTGAAAAAAATTTAATGACAAATGCTCCAAGAAAAAGTAATAAAACTATATTTTCAAATGGAAGTGCAATACAAATTATATCAATGGGGGTTTTGCAAACGGTTGTAATTTTATTAGCATTTGCACTTGGCTACAAAGTTTATGGCAGTCAGGTTGTTGCAACAAGTATGGCTTTCTACACTTTGAATTTATGTCAGTTTACCTATTTAATCTCAATGAGAGTTAATTCATCTGTCTTTAAAAATAACATTTTTGCAAATAAATGGATTTGGTTTGCAATTGGATTTGGAGTAGTTATTGTTTTATTGTTGGCATTAACACCACTAGGAACTGTTTTGGGACTTATTAATCTTTCTTTAATTCAATGGCTTGTTGTTCTTGCTCTAAGTTTGTGCATTTTTGTTTTAAGCGAAATAGTTAAGTTAATAATAAGAAAAGAATTTAATAAATAGGACTTTAAAAAAGTCCTTTTTTCTTTTTTATTGTATATATTATATATATAATAAATATAGATATATAACAAAATAAAACTTTATAACAAATAATCAATACAAAACAATTAAAAGTTTTATCAGTTAAATGAGTTTTTGTAATATTGCAAATAACTTTAATAAAAAAAATTATACATCTTATTATGTATCAGTATTAAAATGTTATATTTTTCTACGCAAAATGAACCCCGATATTAAAAATAAAAGTGCAAAAATTAGAAAATTTTAAAAAAATTTTCAAAAAGATTTTTGGAAAATTAAGAAAAAACTAAATAAATTTTATAACTTTTAAAAAAATTTTTAAAAAATTTTAATAAGTTTTTTACTGAAAAACGGCCCAAAAGTTCATACATCGCACCGTGTGTTTGTGAAAATTTAAAAAAAGTGCCAAAAAAGTGAAAAAAATTAAAAAATTTTTGAAAAAAGTTGTTGACACTAAATTCCTCCCTATGGTATTATGTCAATGCTGTTACCGAGAAAGGCAAACAGCAGGAAGAAAAATCTTCCTTATAGTACCTTGACAACTGCATAATTTAGAAACAAATATCAGTAATTATTAATTACGAGTAATAGTGTAATATGCATAATATAATACAATTACGTTGAGTTAATTAACAAAGCAAAAATGCTAAGAATCAATCGTATATACCTAGAAATAGATTAAGCTACAAAGAGCATATGGTGGATGCCTTGGCACTAGGCGCCGATGAAGGACGTGACAAGCTGCGATAAGCTACGGGGAGTTGCAAATAAACTTCGATCCGTAGATTTCCGAATGTGGCAACACACTGTTGTTAATCCAACAGTATCATACTTACGAATTCATAGTGGTATGAGGGGAACCCAGGGAACTGAAACATCTAAGTACCTGGAGGAAAAGAAAGTAAATCAACGATTGCGAAAGTAGTGGCGAGCGAAATTGCAAGAGGCCAAACCAAGAGTAGTAATATTCTTGGGGTTAGGACCCAGTAATTGACTAAGTTTGGTAGGTGAAGACTTCTGGAAAGTTGAACGAAACAGGGTAATAGTCCCGTAACCGAAACTGAACAAAGCATGTGGGTATCCAGAGTAGCACAGGGCACGTGTAACCCGGTGTGAATGTGGGAGGACCATCTCCTAAGCCTAAATACGACCTAGTGACCGATAGCGAATAGTACCGTGAGGGAACGGTGAAAAGAACCCCGGGAGGGGAGTGAAAAAGAACCTGAAACCGTATGTTTACAAGCAGATAAAGCAGTGCGGCTTGTCCCCTGCGATATCGTACTTTTTGTAGAACGGGCCGGCGAGTTACGTGGTGCAGCGAGGTTAAGTGATTAAGTCACGGAGCCGAAGGGAAACCGAGTCTGAAAATGGCGAAAGTTGTATAGCGTAGACCCGAAACCAGATGATCTATCCATGAGCAGGATGAAACGGTGGTAACACACCGCGGAGGTCCGAACACACGCCTGTTGAAATAGTCGGTGATGACTTGTGGATAGGGGAGAAATTCCAACCGAATCTGGATATAGCTGGTTCTCCTCGAAATAGCTTTAGGGCTAGCCTCTATTTAGAGATTGCTGGGGGTAGAGCACTGAATGGACTAGGGGCCTTCACCGGTTACCGAATCCTATCAAACTTCGAATACCAGTCAATTGTTAATAGGGAGTCAGACAGTGTGAGATAAGTTTCATTGTCAAAACGGGAACAGCCGAGATCTACAACTAAGGTCCCAAAGTATATGTTAAGTGGTAAAGGATGTGTTGTTGCTAAAACAACCAGGATGTTGGCTTAGAAGCAGCCACTCATTTAAAGAGTGCGTAATAGCTCACTGGTCGAGTGACAATGCGCCGAAGATTATCGGGGCTAAAACATATCACCGAAGTTTAGGGATTGTAGTAATACAATCGGTAGAGGAGCAATGTATGCGGGCTGAAGCAGTATCGTAAGGGACTGTGGACTGCATACAAGAGAGAATGCCGGCATGAGTAGCGAAAGTGTGGCGAGAACCCACACCATCGAAAGTCTAAGGTTTCCTGGGGAAGGGCAGTCCTCCCAGGGTAAGTCGGGATCTAAGCTGAGGCCGAACGGCGTAGGCGATGACCAACAGGTAGATATTCCTGTACCACCGAATATCGATTAAGAGCTGATGCAGTGACACAGAAGGATAGCAAATGCACGGTGATGGAAATCCGTGTCCAAATCATGAGGGGACTAAATAGTGAAGTACGTTTAGTGCATGCCCTAGGTGATGACGGGGAGTGAAATTTAGTAACGAAGTTTGTGAATTCACGCTGGCGAGAAAAGCTGCTAGGTAGATATTAGGTGCCCGTACCGCAAACCGACACAGGTAGACGAGAAGAAAATTCTAAGACGAACGGGAGAACTCTTGTTAAGGAACTCGGCAAAATGACCCCGTAACTTCG
>CASFHZ010000071.1 GCA_949294585.1 uncultured Christensenella sp.
AAGTGTAACAATAGGTAATGGTGTAACAAGTATAGAAGGTTATGCATTCTTTGGTTGCAGTAGTTTAATAACTGTAACAATAGATAGTGCTGACATTGCAGGACTTAATAGTCACTCTTCATCATATTTAATAAGTTATGCAACAACAATATATGTGAAAGAAGGACTTAGTGTTGGAACAGGAATAACAAGTGCAGGATTTACAGCAACAACATCAGACAAAGATGGATATGTTAAATACACAAAATAAATTATAGTTTGATATATAAAAGTGAATATTGATTTATAAAATGAAAAGAATTTAGGGCTTTTCCCTAAATTCTTTTTTTATATTAAAAATTTTTAAACAATATTATTTTTATACGAATATTATCTGTTTTTCAATAATATAGTATTTCGACAGAAAATAACAAAAATATATAACATTGTATAAATATAGCATTTGAATATATTTATATAATGATTATAGTTAAAAGTGAGGTTTTAATGTTTTGTGTTGTCAAATTAAAATCTATTAAATTTGTATTAGTGGTGCTTTTGGTTGCTGTTTTACTTGCAATATCATTCAATGGTGTTTCATCTGCACAAGTGTTTTTTGGATATTCTACAAAACTTGTTCCTGTTTATAGTGTTGAAACAGACAAAAAGCAAGTGGCGATTTCTTTTGACGCTGCTTGGGGTGCCGACAAAACTGAGCAAATTATGGCAACTTTAAAAGAGTATAACAGTGGTGCTACATTCTTTTTGGTTGGTTTTTGGGTTGATAAATATCCAGAGTTGGTTTCAAAGATTAACGAAAATGGTTTTGAAATTGGTACTCATTCAAACACGCACCCTGATATGACAAAGTTGTCAAGAGAGGCTGCTAAATTGGAATTAACAACTTGCATTGAAATGATTGAAAAAATTACAAATAAAAAAATAGAACTATTCAGACCACCATATGGAGCATATAACAATATGCTGATTGAAGTGAGTCAGGAATTAAATTTAATTCCTATTCAATGGAGTGTTGATTCGCTGGATTGGAAGGGTATTAGTGCAGAGGAAATTACTACCAGAATTTTAAACAATGTAAAAAATGGTTCAATTATTCTTTGTCACAATAATTCAGACCATATAACTGATGCATTACCTATGATTTTAGATAGATTAATAAGTCAAGGCTACACTATAACATCTGTTGGTGATTTAGTGTATAAAGAAAATTACACAATTGACCGTGCAGGAGTACAAAAACTCAAAAATTAAGGAGAAAAAATAAATGAAATACGAATTATTATCAAACAACAAGGTGTTCCTTTGTGGAACAATAGAGACCAATCCCGTTTTTAGTCACGAAAGTTTTGGCGAAGCATTTTATGAAATTAAACTGAGTGTAAAAAGGTTGTCTAATCAAAATGACATTATTCCCGTTACAATTTCAGATAAACTTTTAACAAGTGATATGAAAGTGGGCAGTAAACTTGCACTTAAAGGTCAATTTAGAAGTTATAACAAAATTGAAGATGGCAAAAGCAAATTAATGTTAACTGTTTTTGTTAGAGAAATTATTGAATACAATGAAACAATGAATCCAAATATTATTGAAATAACAGGATTTATTTGCAAAGAGCCAACATACAGAACAACACCTTTTAAACGAGAAATTTGTGATGTGCTTGTTGCTGTGAACAGAGCATATAATAAGTCAGATTATTTGCCTTGCATTGCTTGGGGAAGAAATGCCAGATTTGTTAAAAATTTGGAAATAGGGAAAAAGGTTAATCTTGTTGGAAGAATACAATCAAGAGAATATCAGAAAAAATTGGAGACAGGCGAGGTTGTTTCAAGAATTGCCTATGAAGTTTCAATAAACAAAATTTCTGATGAGGAAACGCTTGTTTCACAAGATGAAATGTTATCTTAGATGTAAAAATAGTAAAAAATATGGTTTTTTTTAAAATCATATTTTTTTCTTTTTTTATAAATTAATAGACACAATAAAATCAAAATGATATAATAAAAACGAAAAATAATATTTATACTATATTTGCTTAAACTTATTATAGTTGTTTTTGTTGGAGGAACTATGGCAAACGAAAAAACTGTTAAGATAAAAAATGAAAAATTTTATAAAACTATAAGAATTTTGGGAAACATTTTGTTTATACCTTTTATTTTTATCATTTTAGTGTCTTCGATTTTAATGTATAGTGCAAAGATGAGAAATGAGGTGCCATCTTTGTTTGGATATTCGGCAGTTAAAATTTTAACGGGAAGTATGGAACCTGAGTTTAAAGTTGATGACATTGTTATTGTTAAACAAGTAAATGCAAGAAGTTTATCAGTTGGAAATGTTATTGCATTTTATGATTATATGGAAGATGGTGTTGATGAACAAGATTTAGAGGACAATGTTCTAAAAGATTATGTAAGCCAGAATGATGAAAACAAACAAACATCTTTAGCTAGTTTCTTCGGTGCGGGTGCAACAAATGAAAATCAAAAGTTGGCTGCCCAAGCATACTCAAAAGTTATTTTTCACAGAATAGTAAATATTTCAACTCCAACAAATCCAGATGACCCAAATTATGGAAAACTATTCTTCCAAACAAAAGGTGATGCAAATAATAATGCTGATGACCATTGGATAATGGAAGATTATGTTGTTGGTGTTTATATTAACAATAATAGTTTTATTGGTGTTCTATTTAATTTCTGCATTAGTCCTGTTGGAACAATTTTATTAATTGTTGTTCCTTCTGTACTTCTTTTAGTGATTTTAACAATCAATTTAATTGGAGAACATAAAAAATACAAACAAGAAAAAGAAAATTTGTTGTTGGAAACTGAAGAACTTCAATTAAAAGAACAAGTTGCACAAAATCAAGAGCAAAGCAATGGTGAAGATAAAAACGCGATAAAAAATGATAATGCAAAAACTGATAAAGATGAAAAGTTAAAAGATAAAGAAAATACTAAAAACGAGAATAAAAAGATTGCTGACAACACATTAAATAAAACAGAAAAAAATGATAAAAAGATTGCTGATGTAAAAACCGATAAGGTTGAAAATAAAGATAAACCTGTAGAAACTGAAAAAGTTGAGAAAAAACAAGAAGATATGCCTAAGGTTAAAGACAACAAAAAGAAGTTGCCACCAAAAATATCAACTACTGTTTCTTCAAAATCAGCAAGTGCAAACACAAGTTCTAATGAAACAACAGATAAAGGCAGTGCTTCAAAAGAAGAAAGTAAATCAACTTCAAGTGTAAGCAAGAAGTTGTCACCAAAAATAGCAACTACTGTTTCTTCAAAATCAGCAAGTGCAAACACAAGTTCTAATGAAACAACAGATAAAGGCAGTGCCTCAAAAGAAGAAAGTAAATCAACTTCAAGTGTAAGCAAGAAGTTGCCACCAAAAATTCCTGCAAAACCTGCAAAGGAAACACCAAAACCTGTTGCAAGTCAAAATGCAGATAAAACAGTTGGTGCTGGTGATGATATAGTCAAGAAAGAAGCAGAAAATGTTTCATCAAACGCAAAACCAAAAATGCCACCAAAATTGCCACCCAAAAAGCCACCTGTTAAGCCTGCGAAGTAAGTAATTAAAAAACATATTAGATAAAACTAATATGTTTTTTTATTTGAATCTAAAGAGTTTGTGTGATAATATTATTTTATGAAAAAAAATATTGATATTATAAGATATGGTGCAAATGGCGAAGGTGTTGGCATTGACAATGGCAAAGTTATTTTTGTTCCATACACACTTAAAGATGAAAATGTTGAGTGTGAAATTATAAAGGATAATAAAAGTTATAGTGTTGCAAAAGTTGTTAATATTAATAAAAAAAGTCCATCTAGAACAAAACCTGTTTGTCCGTTTTACTTTGAATGTGGGGGTTGCAATTTGCAACATATAAATTATGATGAGCAATTGAAAATAAAATCAAATATTGTGAAAAATAATTTAAACAAAATATCAAATATAAAATGCGATGTAAATGATACAATAAAAAGTGATAAACAATTTTTTTACAGAAATCACATAACATTTGCTGTAAGTAAAAATGGAAAATTAGGTTTTTTTAAAAACAATTCACACGATGTTGTTGAAATTGACAAATGTTATCTAGTTGATGAAAATATAAACAAATGTATAGAAATTTTTAATTCATATTTTTTTGATAACAACCTAAAAGGTTTTGATTTTGTAAAAAACAATGGAGATATTAAACAAGTTGATATAAAATTTGTAGATAATTCCTTTCTTATTACAATTGTTGCAACAGTTCTAGAATTGCCTAACATAAACAATCTTTGTTTTAGGCTTAATTGTTTAAATAAAAAATATTCTATATATTTATCATTAAATAAACAAAATAACACTATGATTTTTGGTGAAAAATTAAAGTATATTGCAGGCGAAAAACAACTTAGTTTTTGCGAAGAAAATATAAAATCATATATTTCAAGTTACAGTTTTATTCAAGTTAATAATTACATCAAATCTAAAATCTATGATAAAATAAAGCAATTTGTAAAGGGGGATATTGTTGTTGATGCATATTCTGGAAGGGGTGTTTTGTCGGCAATAATTTCAACTAATGCAAAAAAAGTTTATGCAATTGAAATTGAAGAATCTTCGTGTTTAGATGCAAAAAATATTTTAAATACTAACAATATAAACAATGTAGAATGCATTTGTGGAGATTGTGCAGATGTTTTGCCAACAATAAATGAAAAAGTTGATTGCATAATTTTAGACCCTCCAAGAAAGGGTGTGAAAGATAAAGTATTAAAAAGTGTAATAGATTTTTCAGCACAAAAATTGATATATTTGTCTTGTGCTTCAAATACTCTTGCAAGGGATTTAAAAGTGCTTGTAAACAATGGTTATTACAAGATTGTGCTTGTTCAACCATATGATATGTTTCCAAATACATCAAATATTGAAACTCTTGTTTTATTGGAGAAAAATGATGATTAAAGATAAAAAAATTGTTAAACAACAAAATAAAAAAATGAAGCAAAAATATTATGATTTTTATGAAGATATAAAAGATTATAGTAAAGGATTTAAAGAGGATTGGTAATAAATATACAAGTATATGTATATTTATGCATTAAAATTATGGAAGAGTTTGAAAGATTAATAAATTTAATAGGTAGAGAAAAATTTGAAAGAATTTCAAAATTAAAAATTGCTATTTTTGGAATTGGTGGTGTTGGTGGTTATGTTTGCGAGGGGCTTGCAAGGTGTGGAGTTAATAGTTTGTTTCTAGTGGATTTTGACACTGTTTCAAAAAGCAATATAAACAGGCAAATTATTGCAACAAATGAAACCTTAAATTTGTATAAAGTTGATGTTATGAAAAATCGTATTTTATCAATTAATAAAAATTGCAATGTTGAAACATTAAAGGTAAAAATTGATAAAAACACTATTAATGACATAGATTTTACTAAATTTGATTTCATTGTTGATGCTATTGATATGGTGAGTTCAAAACTGTTTATTATTGAAAAGGCAAAAAAATTTAATGTTGACATTATTTCTTGTATGGGTACTGGAAACAAACTTGATGCAACAAAATTGCAAATTGTTGATATATCAAAAACTTCAATGTGTCCACTTGCAAAAGTTATGAGAAAAGAACTAAGAAAGCGAAATATAAACAAATTGACTGTTTTATTTTCAACAGAAGAGCCAAAGTGCTTTGGTGAAAAATCAAGAATACCTGCTTCAATTGTTTTTGTGCCTAGTGTTGCAGGTTTATTAATTTCTAATTACATTATTAAAAAGGTTATAGGTGATAATGGAAAAATTTAAAGAAGTTGAACATAGTATTACAAAAAAATTTAAAAAAACTATTTGGAAAAGGTTTATTCACGGAGTTGATGAATATAAGTTAATTCAAGAAGGTGACAAAATTGCTGTGTGCATATCTGGTGGCAAAGACAGTATGCTTCTTGCAAAGTGTATGCAGTTGTTAAAGGCACATTGGAATGTTAATTTTGAGTTAGAATTTATTTGTATGAATCCAGGTTACAATGAGGAAAATAGGCAATTAATTGAAAGCAATGCAAAACAATTAAATGTACCTATAAAATTTTTTGATACAGAGATATTTCAAATTGTTTCAAAAATAGATGAATCGCCTTGTTATCTTTGTGCAAGAATGAGGAGAGGGTATTTGTATGAATTTGCAAAAAAACTTGGCTGTAATAAAATTGCACTTGGACATCATTTTGATGATGCAATTGAAACAATTTTAATGAGTATGTTCTATGGTGCAGAATACAAAACTATGATGCCGAAACTTAAAAGCACAAATCATAAGGGAATGGAATTAATTAGACCTTTGTATTTAGTTAGGGAAGATGATATAAAACATTGGACTGTTTACAATCAGTTAAATTTTTTGCAGTGTGCTTGCAGATTAACAGAGGGAGTTAACACTGGAAATATGAGTTCCAAACGACAGGAAGTTAAAAATTTAATTAAACAATTAAAAACTATTAATCCATCAGTTGATATAAACATTTTTAGAAGCATACACAAAGTCAACTTAGACACAATTATTGGTTATGTGCAAAATGGGGAACACAAAACTTTTTTAGATGATTATTAATATTTTTGAAAATTATGTTGACTTTTGTTTTATTATTTGATAATATAATAAAGTCATATTGTGGTGGGTATAGTTCAGTTGGTAGAGCGCCAGATTGTGGCTCTGGATGTCATGAGTTCGAGTCTCATTACTCACCCCAGCGATTTCGCAATGATAAGTGATACCTATTGGGGTGTCGCCAAGTGGTAAGGCATTGGACTCTGACTCCAACATTCGTAGGTTCAAATCCTACCACCCCAGCCAATCTGGGGAAAAATTTTAAAAAATTTTTAAAAATGTCTTTACATTTTCATTTAGATTATATATAATGTAAAAGCATATTGGGGTGTCGCCAAGTGGTAAGGCACGAGACTTTGACTCTCGCACGCGTAGGTTCAAATCCTGCCACCCCAGCCAATGCAATTATGCAAATATATGGTTCACTAGCTCAGTTGGTAGAGCACTTGACTTTTAATCAAGGGGTCCCGGGTTCGAATCCCGGGTGAGCCACCAAGATACAAATTGAGTTCCAGTTTGTATTTTTTGTTTAAGCGGATGTGGCGAAATTGGCAGACGCGCTAGACTTAGGATCTAGTGGGTAACCGTGGGGGTTCAAGTCCCTTCATCCGCACCAAAAAACGCATCGAAAGATGTGTTTTTTTGCGTCTGCCAATTTCGCCAAAGTTAGTGGGGGACCCCTAAAGTTTAAAAAAACTTTTGGGGAAAGGAAAAACAGAGCGAAAAGCGAGATTTGTGAAACAAATCGAGTAAAAGCGATAGTTTTGACGCGCAGACGCGCTAGACTTAGGATCTAGTGGGTAACCGTGGGGGTTCAAGTCCCTTCATCCGCACCAGCATAATATATATTGTGTTAAAAATTTTTGGAAATACTATATGTTGTATAAATAAATGATATTTTTATATCATTTATTTTTTTTATCTTCAAAAAGTGTGTCAAAAAGTGTGTCAAAAAGTGTGTCAAATTTTTTTGTCATTAGGGTTTGAAAGATTTTTAGTATTTTATAACACTTGTTTTTTTGAATTAATTATGCATATTATTGTTTTTATAGATTTATTGATTAATTTAGGTAATAATAAATTATATAAAAATTATTAAATTATTTTAGTTAAAAATACTTATAATATTTGTGTGATAAATTTTTTATTACATCCAAGCAAATTATTGACTTTATCAATTATAAAATGATAGAATATTAGGTATTTGAGGTAACAATGTTAGATTATAAAAAAATTAGCAATATGTTTTTAATTTACAGAAAAAAATTTAAACAATTCAATGATGAAATAAACAACAGTTTGGTTAAATATGATATAACTGCTCAGCACGCTGTTTATATTATGGCACTTGATGCAAATGGAGATATGACTGTTAAAGACTTAAATAATTGCGTTGATAACGATGGCGCAATAACAACAAGGGTTATTAAAACTTTAAACAACAAAGGTTATGTTCAAAAAATTGGTGACACAGTAAAAAAATATAAAATAAGGCTAACAAAACTTGGAAAATCGGTTGCAAGGTCGGTTATTAATGCAATAAATAGGTCAAGAAAGTTATATTTAAAAGAAATAACTCAAACTGAATTTTTAAGTTTGTGCAAAATTGCAGAAAAATTATCTTAGTGGAGGAGAAAATGGGTTTTTTAAATGGTTTGCTTAAAGGTCTTGGATTTGAAAGCAATAAAAAAGTTACCGAAAAACCAAAAGTGGAAAAAATTGAAAATAATGAGGTGAGTTATAAAAAATCTGGTGCAGAATATAACTTAACCGATTTAAAAATTGATGAAAAGAAAATATATAAACCTAATTCACAACAAGATGTGCAAAATATTGTTGATTTATTAAAGAAATCTGAATGTGTTATGGTAGATTTACAAAATATGAGTGGCATTGAATTTGTTAGAGCATTAGATTTTATGTCTGGTGCAATTTATGCTTTAAATGGAAAAATAAGCAAAGTTGGAGAAAAAACTTTTTTCTTTTGTCCTAAAATAAATTAAAAAAAGGAAATTTATGAAATTTTTAAAAAATGAAAAATTATTAAAATATAAATTTGGAATTATAATAACATATGTTGTGTTATTGTGTATTTTTTGGGACCAATTTTTCAAGATAATTACTGATGGATTTGATATAACAATAATAGATGGATTTTTTTGGTTTTCATCAACACACAACACAGGGGCTGCATATGGGATTTTCTCTGGTCAAACAGCATTGCTTATTTCTGTTTCAATTGTTATGCTGATATTATTAATTGTTTATAATTATTTTAACAAGAATAAATCAATTTATTATAGCATTAGTATGGGACTTATAATTGGTGGAGCAATTGGCAATTTAATAGACAGAATTTTCTTGGGTTATGTTAGAGATTTTATAAAATTAAGCATTTTTAATTTTAATTTTAATATTGCAGATGCTTGTTTAACAATTGGCGTTATTTTATTTGCAATTTATTTAATATTTTTTGATAATTTATTTAAGTCGAATAAAAATAATATAAAAACGAAGTAAAATGGAAAAATTTATTATAACAAATAATGATGTTAACAAAAGATTAGATATTTTTTTATGTTCTGTAAAAAGTGAGTTTTCTAGGTCACATATAAAAAATATGATAGAAAATAATCACATTTTTTTAAATGGAAAAACTCCAAAAAGTGGTGAAAAATTAAAACTTGGTGATGTTGTTGAAATAGAAGATATTACAATTAAACCTCTTGATGTAAAACCAGAGAACATTGATATTGATATTGTTTATGAAGATGATGATTTGGCTGTGATTAATAAGCCTCAGGGCTTGGTTGTTCACCCTGCAAATGGGAATGAAAATGGCACGCTTGTTAATGCATTGTTGTATCATTTAAAAAATCTAAGTTCAATTAATGGAGTTATTAGGCCGGGAATTGTCCATAGGTTAGATAAGGATACATCTGGGTTGTTGATTGTTGCAAAAAATGACAAATCACATATTAATCTTGCAAAACAAATTGAACTAAAAACTTGTCACAGACACTATATTGCACTTTGTGTTGGCAATTTTAAACAAGACTCTGGCACAATCAAAACGCACATAGCAAGAAGCAAAAAAGATAGAAAACAAATGGCTGTTTGTGATGACGATGAGGGCAAAATTGCAATAACAAATTACAATGTTATTGAAAGGTATGGAACATATACACTTGTTGAATTTGTTTTGCAAACGGGCAGAACTCATCAAATTAGGGTGCATTCAAAATATATTGGACATCCAATTGTTGGTGATGAAGTTTATGGAGGTAAAGATAAGTTTAAACTAAATGGACAACTTTTGCACGCATATAAAATTGAATTTAATCACCCATCTACAAATAAGAGGTTATCATTTTGTTGTGATTTGCCCGAATATTTTAAAAAGGTGTTAAAACAATTAGATAATTTAAAAAAGTAGTTGCAAAGTGTAAAGAAATGAAATATAATATTCAAGTAATAAAAGGAGAGAATATGAAAAGGTTTATGAATATGCTTGCATTTATCGGCTTATGCCTAGTTGCTTTTGCATTGTTATTAGCAAAACTTTTAGCTGTGTTTGATGTTAGTGCCGGTGCTGTTAGTGCAATTCAAATGGTTGGCGAATGTATTGCTTACATAGTTACAATGGTTTATGCATTCTATTACATTAGGCATAAAAGAAATGCTTGGTGGTGGGTAGCATATTGCGTTTCTGCCGTTGTTGTTGTTTTGCTTATCATTTTAAGGTAAAACATAAAAATTGCACTGCTTTCATTAAAGCAGTGCTTTTTTATAGAACATTTAATAAAAAACAGAACTTTTTAAAATTATACAAACTTAGACATTTTTTAAATTGTTAATTGGTATATAATTTTATGTGGCTGTTTAAAAAAATTTTATTACATTATATTGAATTATATAAAATGTTTGGAAAAAACAATTAAATGTGATATAATCACTCGGTATTGTAAAAGGAGAAAAATCAATAATGTACACAGTAAAAAAACTAGAGAAAAACAAATATGAAATCACAATAAGTGTTTCAAAAGAAGATTGGGAAAAATATGTTGACCATTCATATGAAGAAAATAAAGGAAAATTTAATATTGAAGGATTTAGAAAAGGAAAAGCACCTAGAGCTATTATAGAAAAGAATTATGGCCCATCAGTTTTTTATGATGATGCCATTGACCATCTTTTTTCAAAAGAATATGGCGAAGTTCTTATGAATGAAAAGGATATTGAACCTGTGTCAAATCCTGAAATTAGAATTGATAAATTTGATGATAATGGAATTGTTATTATTGCAGAAGTTCAAGGTATGCCAGAAGTAAAGTTGGGTGAATATAAAGGACTTACAATAAAGAAAGCAACAGGCGAAGTTACAGATGAGCAAGTTGAAAAAGAATTAAATCAAGCAAGGGAAAGACAAGCTAGATATGTTGAAGTAAATAGAGAAGCAAGAGATGGAGATTTTGCAGTTATAGATTTTGTTGGAAGTGTTGATGGCAAGGAATTTGAAGGTGGAAAGGCTAGTGATTACAGACTAAAACTTGGTTCAAAAACATTTATAGAAGGATTTGAAGACCAAGTTATTGGAATGAAAGCTGGCGAAACAAAAGATGTTAATGTAACATTTCCTGCTGAATATTTTTCTGAAGAACTTAAAGGCAAACCAGCAGTTTTTGTTGTAACATTAAAAAGAGTTGAAGAAAAACAACTGCCAGAATTAAATGATGAGTTTGCATCAAATATTTCTGAATTTGAAACATTAGATGAATACAAAGCTGATTTAAGAAAGCATCTTCAAGAAAATCTTGAATTAAAATTAAAAAGAGAAAACGAAAACAACTTAATTGAAGCAATTGTAAAATCTAGTGAAGTTGAAATTCCAGAAATTATGATTGAAAGACAAATTGATATGTTTATTGAAGATTTCTCTATGAGATTGAGTTATCAAGGATATAAAGTTGAAGATTATTTGTCACAAATGGATATGACAATGCAACAACTAAGAGATGAAAGAAAAGAACAGGCAAAAGAAACTGTTAAAACAAGATTGGTTTTGGAAACTATTGTTAAAAAAGAAAATCTTGATGTAACAGATAAAGAATTAAACGAAAAACTAAAAGAAACAGCAGACAAGTATAAAAAATCTGTAGATGACTATAAAAAGAGTTTGGGTGATAGAAACATCGCTTACATTCAAAATGACATTTTAATGAACAAATTATTAAAATTGTTAACAGATAACAATAAATTAGCATAATTTTAACAAAAAGGAGAATAATTTTATATGCTTATACCAATGGTTGTTGATCAAACCAGTAGAGGAGAAAGGTCTTATGACATATATTCAAGACTTCTTGAAGATGCTTTCTTAAATCAGCTTTGTATTCATCTAATGTTTCAAATTCAGAAA
>CASFHZ010000072.1 GCA_949294585.1 uncultured Christensenella sp.
AAACCAGAATGCACTTTCTCCTATACTTGTTACACCATTACCTATTGTTACACTTGTTAAACTGGTGCAATCACGGAATGCATATTCTCCTATACTTGTTACACCATTACCTATTATTGTTACACTTATTAAGCCACTGCAATAAGCGAATGCCTCTACTCCTATACTTGTTACACCATTACCTATTGTTACACTTGCTAAACTTGTGCAATCACGGAATGCAAAACTTCCTATACTTGTTACACTGTCTGGGATTGTTACACTTGCTAAACTTGTGCAATTTTCAAATGCACGACTCGCTATACTTTTTACAGGTAAACCTTTGTATTTACTTGGAATATCTATCTTCTTAATCAAATGTAAATTTTTTTCGTTTACAGACACTTCATATCCACTGCTGTCTTGCAACAAATTAAAGTTTAATAGTTCATCAATAGCAATTTCATCAATTACTTCTAATGATATGGTCAAATCTATATCTTCTATTGTCTCACCTGTTTCAGTGTCTGCTGAAACAATCACTATTGAAAATTTTGTAGATGATGAGCTTAATTGTTTTATATAAGAGAAAATACCATCAGAGCAAAAATATTCAGCATTGAAAACATCAGTTATTTCTAATGCATTAAATTCATCAATTGAATAGTTACGATTATATGCAAAACCCATTATAGTAAAATTTTCCAACCCAGAAATAATATTTATTTGCAAATGTTTTGTATTCTCAGAAGTTATATATTTATTATCAAGTTGGAAGTTTAGTAAAAGTCCACTAGACTCACCCATTAATGTTACATTTGGAGAACAATCTGGTTGTAATTCAATTTTGTTGGCAAATAATTCTGTTTGCAATGGACTGTTTGATAAATTTGAACTATCTAAAATGTTTATTGTATTATCTTTTTCACCTTTTGTTAAATTAACATCTATTGCAAATCCATTAAGACTTGCGTTGAAATTTTTGTCTTCTACGTGAAATGTTATTACATATGTAAAGGCATTACTTCCATCACCTGCTGGTGATAATGTTTTTCTATTACTATTAACACTCACCGTTGCATTAGTTGGTGTGCCTGCGTTAACATTTACACTAACTTGCAAATAGTCGGTTGTGTGATTGTTTGTTACACTAAATGTTATTGTAACATCATCTCCGTTTTCATTGAATTGCAAGTTTAAGTCTGTCCAAGTTGCTATTTTGTCTTGTATTGCAGTTTCCTCTTGGTTTAACTCAACCGTAAAACCTTTCATTTTGTCTGTTACATTGCTTGGACTGCCACTTAGCACTCCATCTGATTCAGTTGCCATAACTCCGTTTGCTGAATAGTTTATGCTTCCGCCAACATTTACATCAACATTCCTTAAACTAAGCACGCCAACTGTTAGCATAAAAATAACAAGACACATTGCACTAACTAAACCAATTACTTTTAGTTTATTTTTCATTTTTTCTCCTATTTATTTTTAGTGTGTTTATTTTGTAACTTTTTAAACACTTTTTTTTCATTTCAATTATATTTTATCCCCCCCCCCCCGTGTCAAGCAATTTGAAGAAAATTGTTAAACAATTTACACAAAACATAATTAATTGCATAATTATTGTTGTAACAAAAAAACATAGCAACTAGATGTTGTTTGCTAAAAACGGACAACAAATAAAAAAGAGAGAACATATTGAAAATTGTAGTCAATATGTTCTTTTTCTTGTATAATCTTTAAAAGAATGAAATATTACAAGAAAAAATACAAGAACTTGCTCCTATGCAATATAGGAAACAAATTCTTGCATCTCTCTCTTTTTAATTGTTAGTCCGTTTTAACCCTACGGGTTAAGGTTATGCATCTCTTTTATTTTTTTATTTTTAATCTTAAATCTGAATTTTCTATGTTTATACACAGTGCTTTTTCTTTATTTACAAGTCTGGAGAAAATTCTTTCGCCATAGATGTTTTCAATTTCATCAAGGCTTAAATTTGTTGATATTATTGTTTTTTTGTTGTTTTCAAGTCTATCCGAAATAACATTGTAAATTCCTTCCACTGTTACATTTTTCAAAATTGGTTCTGTTCCAAGGTCATCTATAAACAAATAGTCGGCACCTAGTAAATTTGAAATATGTGAAAGTCTTGCACCATCAAATGTTGTGTGGAATTTTAAAAGTGATTGGTTTAAATTAAAGGCACTTGTCCAACAAACAATATTTTGATTTGATATTAAATTATTTGCCATACATTCCATTAAATAGGTTTTGCCAACACCCGTTTTTCCGCTTAGAATTATAATTGAATATTTGCTGTCTTTTTCACACCATTTTTGCATTGTGGAATAAATTTGTTGAATTTTTTCTGGTTTGTTAAACAAATTAAAATTAGAACAATTAAAGTTTTGCAAGTTGTGTGTTAGTCCACTTTGTTTAAATAATTCTTCGTTAATAAGAGATTTTAAACAAGAGCACATTTTGCCATTAACATAACCTGTGTCGTTGCATTTTGTGCAAGTGTAGTGGGGAATTAGTGCATTTTTATTTATTTTTAATTTTTTTAAAACTGCATTTTTTTTATCTTCAATTTCTTTTATGTTGTATTTTTTTTCTTCTCCATAAACTTCACTTTTTGCATTTTCAATTTCTGCTTGTTTTTCTAATGCATACAAATTTCTAAATTCTTCATTTTGCAGTGCTTTTTGCAAAAATGCATATGCAAGGTTGTTTGCTTCTTTGTTTCTTCTTTTTATTTCCAATAAAGCACTATTTAATGTGTCTTTATTAATCATAACAATTGCCTCCTTAAATTTCAATTTCCTCTAAATTTGTAAACAAAGAAGAAATTTCTTCATTTGTGTAAGTTCTTTCCTTAAAGTTTTGTTTTGTTTTAGTGCTTTTTGGTTTAGTTTGTTTTGTGTCAAGTTGAAATGATTTTGCTTGTTCAACAGTTTTTATGTTGTTTGTATTCCAAGTGCTTAGTAGTTTGTTCATATAAATCATAGGTTGAGATTTATCTTTTGAAATGTTGCTTGCCTCTTCAATTAATTCATCAGATATATTCCAATTGTTTTTCCAATTTCTATAACACTCTCTGTCAAAATTGTTTACATTTCTTTCTAGTCCAAGTTTTTCTATTAAATTTTTTATTTCTTGTTCTGTTTGCAAAACCTCATCAAAATATTGATTTAAACTTGATGTGTTTGTTATTCCAAGTTTATAGAACTTTAAAATTTGCTTGTCCATATATTCAAGTGTTCTTATTGAACTTTTAAAGCAATAGTTGCTTATTTTTAACAATGTTTCATCATCGTAGCCCATATTTTTCCAGTTTGCAACATAATTTTCAACAACGGGTTCTATGTTTTCATAGTAAACACCAATGTTTTTGCATATATTTTTTGCCAATACGCAAAGTTCTTGTTTTTGTTCTTCAAATGCTTCAATTTCCATAATTGAAAACAAGTGCATTGAATAGTATTTTTCAAGAATGGAATCTAAATATTTAAAATTAACAGATTTTTTTGATTTTTTAAGCATTTTTACAATAAAAATTATAACATTTGCTTCAAAACCCATTTCTTTCCATTTTTCATATAAATCTCTTTCATCAATATCTGCGTTGCGTTTTAAACCCATTGCTTTTAGTATTAATTTCATATCTTCATTAAATGTTTCATAACCTAAAAGTTTTTCATTAACACTGCTTGCAGTTGTGTATCCCTCTTTTGCCCAATTTTTTGCAACGGTTAATATGTATGGATAGCCAACATTTGTTCCTTTAATGTTTGTGCAATATTTCATTATCATTAAAAATGCACTTTGCTCAATATGCAAACTCTCCATTGTTACATAATATTCAAAGTATTCATTTGGCATAATCATTCTATCGCCAATTATTTCCTGTGCTTGCAAATTAAATGATGCATATTTTTCTTGTTTAATTTTTGGGTGCTTCATTAAAGAATTTTTTATTGGCATATATTTAACTTGAACGGGTATTGTTTCAAGAATTTGTACCAAGCCTTGTTCTTGCCAATACAAAAAAGAATTTTCAACATCTTCTTTTGAAATGTTTAGTGCTTTTGAAAATTCTTCAATTGTGTTGTGTGTTTCATTTGAATCGTTGCATAAAAGTAGGCCATATAAATAAACTTTAACACATTCATTTGGTGCGTATGGCATAAAAGAAGTTATAAACAAATTGTCTATTGATGTTTTATTTTCTATTATTAATTGTGATGAATAACTACAAAAACTCATTTTTACCTCATAAAAATAATTATAAGTAGTCTATCACAAAATAATTTATTTTTCAATCATATTAATTTAACATAAAAGTAAATATTTAAGCATAGACATTATGTGAGGAGTGATTGTGAAAAAATTAGTTGTTTTTTTTATATTTTGTTTAACTGTTTTTGTTTTTGTTGGCTGTTCAAATTACACAGATTTTTTAACAGATTTAACTAACTATAAATTAACATTAACATATAATGATGAACAAAAAACTATTGATGGACAACAATATGTTGATTATTTAAACACATCTGACAATGTTCTTGATAATGTTATGTTTAATCTCTATGCAAATGCTTTTAGGGAAAATTCCAAAGCCAGTGTGGTTAGTTTGGCAAATGAAGATAAGGCATATCCAAATGGAAAAAGTTATGGAAACATTGAAATAAAAACTGTTAAAATTGAAAATCAAGAAACAAATTTTTCAGTTTGTGGCGAAGATGAAAATATATTAGATGTAACACTCAATTCAGAGTTATATCCTAATGACAGAGTGGAAATTTACATTGAATATACTGTTAAACTTGCAAATATTAATCACAGGTTGGGCTATGGTGAAAATGCCATTAATTTATGCAATTTTTATCCAATTGCTTGTGTGTATGAAAATGGTGAGTTTGTTTGTGATTTATACAATTCAAATGGTGACCCATTTTACAGTATAATATCAAATTATGAGGTTGAATTTACATATCCAAAAAAATTTAAACTTGCAACAAGTGGAACATATAGTTTAACAGAACAACAAGACACAATAACTGCAAAAATAAATGCACCTTGTGTTAGAGATTTTGCAATGGTTATATCTGAAAAGTTTGAATATAAAACACTGACATATGATGAAAGAGTTAAAATTAACTATTATTATTATGGTGATGAAAATGCCGATGATACAGTTTTGTTAATTAGCGAAGCACTTGCATTTTTTGAAGAAAAAATAGGTGAATATCCTTACAGCGAAGTTACAGTTGTTGAAACTAACTTTGTTCACGGTGGAATGGAATATCCTAACATAGTTTTAATTAGCGATGCTTTGCCAGATTATGCAACATACAGAGTTTGTGTTGTTCACGAACTTTGTCATCAATGGTGGTATGGTGTTGTTGGAAATAATCAATTTGACTATGGTTGGATTGATGAAGGTTTAACAGAGTTTTGCACAATTTACTTTTTTGACAACAATCCAAAGTATGAAATGACTATGGAAAATGCAATAACTGCATCAACAAACTCTTATGTTACATTTATGAGAGTTTACACCGATGTTCAAGGTGAAGTTGACACAAGTATGAACAGGGCACTTGATGAATTTAACACCGAACCAGAGTATGTTTATAACACCTATGTTAAGGGTATGTTAATGTTTTCAACAATTTATGAACTTGTTGGCGAAAAGCACTTTAATAACGCACTAAATTATTACTATAAAACAAATGTGTATAAAATTGTTACACCAAACGAAGTTATTAAATGCTTTTGTTATGGAAGTGGAAGAAACTTAGAAAATTTGTTTGATTCTTGGCTTAGTGGAAAGGTTAAGATTGTATCAAAATAACAATGTATAAAAGGTGCAAAATGCACTTTTTTTTCTTAATGATTGCTTATTCTTGACAAAATAAAAATAATTCATTACACTAAAAATATGGAAACTTTAACAATTGAAAAGGAAATTTTGGAAAAGCCAGAAATGGAAAAAATAAGCACTTGGGTGAATGATGATGTGCTTGTTATTATTTTACTTAACAAAAATTTTAATTTTTCTGCAACAAGAACTCCATATGATATTGAAATGTGTGGCAAAAAAATGTGGGAATGGGTTGCTCTTGCTTGTGGAGATTGTGAAATAAAAACAACTGTTTGCACAGAAGAAAGCGACATTTTAACATTAATTAAACCATATTTAAACAATAAAAAATGGACTTTTGTTTTGTATAGTGACACGCCACTTTTTTCAAGTTCAACATTTATGGATATAATGAACTATGTTAGGGCAAAACAAATAAATGTAATGAAACTTGAAAGAGGTTATGTTTTTGACACAAACTACATTAAAAACGCAGAAAGTTTGTTATCTGAAAATGTTACATCATTTGGAAGTAAAAATGATTTTTTTGAAATTTCTGATGCAGAAAAATTATATGAAGCAAACGAAATTATAAGAAATAGAATATTAAATTTTCACATACAAAATGGTATAATTATTGATGACAAAAAATCTGTTTATATTGATGCAGATGTTGTTATTGAAAATGGAACAAGAATAAAACCAAACAATGCAATTTATGGATTAACTTACATTGGAAAAAACACAGTGCTTGAACCAAATAATGTAATTAAAGACAGTGTTATTTCAAATAATTGTGTAATTAAATATTCGTATATTGAACAGAGCAGAATTTCTGAAAACATTGTTGTTGGGCCATTTGAAAGCATTGTTAATAAATCAAATTAGGAGATTGTATGATATTAGTTGTTGGACTTGGAAATCCTGAAAAAAAATATGATAACACCTATCATAATGTTGGGTTTATGGCAGTAGATAGGTTAAGTGATGAATATGGTATTGATTTCACAAAAAATGAGTGCAGAGCAAAAACCTGTTCCTATTTTTTAAATTGTGGAAAGTTGATTATTGCAAAGCCTCAAACATATATGAATTTGTCGGGTGAAAGTGTTATTGAATTAAAAAACAAATATAAAATTGAAAATAAAGATATATATGTTTTTTGTGATGACATAGATTTGCCACTTGGAACTGTTAGAATAAGACATCAGGGAAGTGGTGGAACGCATAACGGACTAAAAAACATTGTTTCATTAATTGGCAACGATTTTAATAGAATAAAAATCGGGGTTGGAAGAGATGAAAAATTTAAAGATTTGGCAGACTTTGTACTTTCAAAAATACCACAAGAAAAAATGGAAATATTAGATAAATCAATAGAAAATGCACTTGAAATTTTGCATAAAGAAATTGGAGAATAAGTGAATATTAATGAATTATTAAAAAAATCAACAAATTTAAACAAGGCAAACGAATGTATAAACAACAACATTCGTTTGTCTTTGTCTGGACTAAATCAGGGTGAAAAATCACTCTTAATTCATTATGTAAATAAAAAAGCAATAATTTTGTGCCGAGATTTTGTTGAATTAAACGAATTAAAAAATGCATTAACAAGTTTGGGACACAAAGTTAAATCTATAACATATGGATATGCTTCGCCAATTTATTCATATAATCAAGATAATTCTTCAATTATTGATTATTTATCTGGAATTTTTGATTTTTATTTAAATAAAATTGATTTTTTATTAATTTTAACGGAAAGTCTTTTGCAAAAATTACCCAATAAAGAATTTTTGAAAAAACACATAAAATTCACTGTTAATAATGATTATAAATTCAACATTTTGGAGCAAAATTTTATTGATATTGGTTACAGAAGAACGGATTATGTTTCAAAAAAAGGTGAATTTTCTGTTAGAGGTGACATTATTGATGTTTTTCCTGTAAACTGTGAAAATCCAATAAGATTGGACTTTTTTGGTGATACAATTGAAAAAATATGCGAATTTGATTTGGAAACAATGAAGTCCTTTAACAATTTAAACAATATTGAAGTTTATCCTGCAACACTATATTTTGATGTAAATAAAAATAATGAAATAATTAATTGTTTTAATAATGAAATAAAAAAAATAAAAATAAAAAACGATAATTATGCAAAATTAAATGAAATAAAATCAGATTATTCAATTAAATTAACAAATAATTCTTTAAAAATAGAAGATGCGTTTATTTTGCCTTTTTTTAATTTTACTGACAATATTATTTCAATTTTTGATGACTGCTTAGTTTATATTGATGAGCCTAAAAAAGTGTTTGATGAATACAATTCAATTTATAAAAACAATTTAGACAGCATAGAAAATATGATAGAAAATGGCGAGTTGTTGCCTATACACAAAAAATTTTATAACAGTTTAGATGAAATTAAATTCAATTTTTATTGTCTATTTGATAATTTTTCAAATACCTATTTAAAAAGTGACAAACAATTAAATTTTAGGTCTATTGGTTCAAGAAAATATCTTTTTGATTACAAAACTCTTTGCACAGATATAAATATCTACAACAAATCATCATACAGCGTTTTTCTTTTTTGTGGAAGCGAAACAAGTGTGCAAAGCATTGGAACATATTTAATTCAGAACAAATTAAATTATTCACTTGAATATAATCCCTTAATCTCAAAGCCCCAAATAGTGTTGTTGCCAGACTATTTGGAATTTTCTGCCAGTTTTTTGGAGTGTGGAATTATATTAATTGGCACAAACGATTTAATTAAAAAAACAAGGCAAACACAAACATCAAAAAAACGAAATGTTTTTTATTTGCCAAAAATTGGAGATTATGTTGTTCACGAAGTTCACGGCATTGGAAAGTGCATAAAAATTGAAAAGTTAAATTTAAATGGAGTTTTAAAAGACTATTTTGTAATTGAGTATAAAGGTGGAGATGTTTTGTATGTTCCAACTGAACAAGCAAACACAATTTCTGCTTTTATGGGTGGGGATAAAGACCCAAAACTTAATAAAATTGGTGGACAAGAATTTGCAAAAATAAAAGAAAAGGTAAAGTCCAGTGTTAAAGAACTTGCAATTGACCTTGTTAAGTTGTATTCAGAGCGACAAAAGGCAAAAGGTATTGTTTATGAAGAGGGCAACTATTTAATGGACGAGTTTGAAAATGCTTTTGAATATGAATTAACATACGACCAACAAGAAGCAGTTAACGAAATAAAAAAAGACTTGTCTTCAGGAAAGGTAATGGACAGGCTGATTTGTGGCGATGTTGGCTATGGTAAAACAGAAGTTGCGTTGCGTGCTGCATATCAAGTTGTTTTGGGTGGTAAACAGGTTGCGTTTTTGTGTCCAACAACAATACTTTCTGAGCAACACTTTAAAACAACAAAAAAGAGAATGGAAAACTTTGGTTGCAGAGTTCAAGTTTTAAACAGATTTAAAACAAAAAGTCAACAAGAACAAATCTTAAAAGACCTAAAAAATGGTGACATTGATATTATTTGTGGAACGCACAGACTTTTGTCTGATGATGTTAAATTTAAAAATTTGGGGCTTTTAATTTTAGATGAAGAGCACAGGTTTGGTGTTCAAGACAAGGAAAAGATAAAAAATCTTAAAAAGAATATAGATGTTCTAACTTTATCGGCAACACCAATTCCAAGAACGCTTAATATGGCTATGACTGGCATTAGGGATATATCAATAATTGAAACTGCACCAAAAAACAGATTGCCCGTTCAAACATATGTTACAGAAGAAAGCGATGTCCTTATTGTTGAGGCATCAAAAAGAGAAATGGCAAGAAATGGACAAGTTTTAATTGTATATAACAGAGTTGATAAAATTTACGAATTTGCAGAAAAAATAAAACAACTTATTCCAAATGCAAGAATTGGTGTTGCACACGGTCAAATGCCAGAGAGATTGCTTGAAGATGTTATTGTTAAACTTTATAATGGTGAGTTTGATATATTTATTGCAACAACACTAATAGAAAATGGAATTGATTTGCCACTTGCAAACACATTAATTGTAATTGATGCAGACAAATTAGGTCTATCTCAACTTTATCAACTTAAAGGTAGAATTGGAAGAAGTGACAGAATGGCGTATGCTTATTTCACATACAATTCATCAAAAGTTCTAACCCAAGATGCTTACAAACGCCTTGATGCAATACTAGAGTTCACCGAACTTGGCAGTGGTTTTAAAATTGCAATGAGAGATTTGGAAATTAGAGGTGCAGGGAATATTCTAGGCAAAGAACAACACGGTCATATGGAAAAAGTTGGATACGATTTATATTGTAAACTTCTTGAAGATGCTGTTAACGACCTAAAAGGCAAGAAAAAGAAAGAAGAATTGCCTATGAAAGTTGATATTTCTTGTCCTGCATTTTTGCCTGATGACTATATCAAAGGCGAACAAGAAAGAATTAAGCAATACACAAAAATTAGTGAAATTGATTCAATTGAGCAAATGCAACAGTTAAAAAAGGAAACAGAAGATGTTTTTGGCAAAATGCCAGAGCAATTGTATAATTTGTTTAAAATTGCTTTAATTAAAAACTTGTGCATAAAACTTGGAGCAAAGCGAATTTTGTGTAATAGTGTAACAACAAGCATATATCTGTATAAAAAAGATGAAATTTTATCTGAAAAGTGTGCAAATGCAATAGCAAAATATAAAAATATTGTTGTTTTAAAGTTTGAAGATGTGCCAATAATTGTATTGAATTTAAACAACAAAACAATGCAAAAAAAATTGGATATTTTAATTAATTTTTTATTAGAATGCACAAATGATTAATTTTTGATTGATTTTTATTATCATTTAATTTATAATACCTTAGTTAGAAATGGAGAATAGTATTGTGAAAAGAAAAATTACTGGAATATTTTTATGTTTATTAATGTCGCTAGCATTTTTGTTAACAGGTTGCGATTTGTTTCCAAAAAATTATGAAGCGTACCTAAATAAGTCTGTTTGCACAATAACATATGCAGATGGAACAAAAGAGGAAATAACAACGGAGGCATTTATTAATGCATACAACAGTTATGGTTCTTCACTTGTTCAACAAGGAACTTCATATGAAGATGCTGCCGAACAAACAGTGGATATTTTGATAAACAGATATGTATTGTTAAATTATGCAAAAACAAAAATCACATTAACAGATGAAGATTATAGAAGCATATACGATGAAGTTTATTCTTCTTTGGTTTCAAATTTGGATTCTTATGAAGAAGAAGTTAGAGATGATTGGTCAATGGAAGCACCTTCATCACCAGAAGATGAAGAAGAAGATGATGTTGTTGTTTACACTCCATATGAACCAACAGCAAAAGTGGTTTTTGAAAATGGTGAATACAAAATTATGTTGCTTGACACAGATGATGAACCAACAACAAATTTTTCATCAATAGAACAAATAATTCAAGAATTTAACAGTTATGCAAATCCAAATGATGGAACAAACAATTCCAAGATTAAAAAAGAAGCATACAGAAGATTAATTTCAACATTAAAGAAAAATGAAGAAGGCTTAAAACTTTCAACAGACAGTGCAAGTGTTCTTAAAAGATATGTTGAGAAATTAACAAAGAGTGTTGAAGAAAATTATTATATTACAAATTTGGAAGAATATTACAAAACAGAAGATGGTTATTCAACAATAACTGTTAGACAAGTTCTTAATAAATACAAAACATTAATGTTGCAATCAAAATTTAAGTATGAGTCAAACAATGAAACATATGACACAGCAATGTTGGAAAGTTTTAAAGATGTATATTATGTTGTTGATGATAATTACTTCTTTGTTTCACATATTTTAATGGAATTTAGTGATGAACAAAAAAATGAATATGACAACTTGCAATCAGAATATGAAAAAGGTTATATAAGCCAAGGTGTTTATCAACAAAGACTTGTTGAATTAGTTGCACAAATTAAAGCACAAGTTAGAGATGACAATGGCAATATAATTGAAAATACAAATGTTAAAGCATCAGATGTTTTGACAAGTTTACAAAAAGAACTTGCATCTGCAAACACAGATGAAAAGAAAGCAGAAATATTCAATAAGTATATGTACAAATACAGTCAAGACCCAGGAACATTAAATGCTGAATATATGTATGTAATTGGAAATGAAACAAGCCAAATGGTTGAATCATTTACAGATGCATCAAGAGAATTAAACGAAGAAGGTGTTTTTGGAAATATAAGTGGCTTAGTTGCATCAGAATATGGAGTTCATATTGTATTCTATGGAGGAAATGTTGAAAACCTATTCACAATTGATGATATGAACACATTTGAATTAAAAGATGAAGACATTGAAAAATTGACAAACACAAAACTAAGTGCATTAAATAACAAAACAGTGTTTGATAAAGTTTTTGAACTTCTAAGCGATGACAGTTATTCAGTTTTTGAAAATATGAATCTTAATGTTCTCAAAAAAGATTTAACAATAGAAAAGCATAAAAGTGTTTATGAGAATTTATAAAAAATAACCAGTTAACTGGTTATTTTTTATTGCAAAATTTGATACTGTGCAAAATTAGGTTTATTTGTTGTTTATTTGACAATATTAATAATAAATAGTCTTTACAAAGACAGCAATATTTGGTACAATACAAAGAGTATGAAAAAATCTTTAATCAAGAAAAATATAACAAATCTAAAAAGTGGAAAATGCACTTTAATTTTTTCATATCACAAAAAAATAAAATCCGAACAACTAAAAATTGACATAGATAATAATATGTTAGATAATTCTGTAACAATTGATGATAAGGCAAAACAAAAAGAACAAATTGAATTTGCAGAAGAAAGTGTTGGAAAACAAAAAAGCAAAAAGAAAAAAATTATTAATGCCTTATTTTTTATTGTAAATATTGTAGTTGTGGCGGGAATTTTATTCTATCAGTTAACAAACGAAACAATAACATCAATAAGTGATTTACAAGATGTAAAATTTTACTATATTCCAGTTGTGTTTGCAATGTTTGTTATTATTATGGTTATTGATGCGTATAGAACAAACTTGTTTTTAAAAAAATCAGGGAATAGGTCAAGACCATACTTGTGCTATAAAATGTGTGCAATTGGAAAATATTATGATAATATAACACCAATGTCATCTGGTGGCGAACCTTCACAAATTTTTTATATGAATCACAGGGGACTTGATGCAAGCACTTCAATTTCTGTTCCAATGGCAAGATATGTTGTCTCTCAAATTGCTTGGATGATTATTGGGCTTGTGGCAGTTTTTGTTATTATATTCACTCAGGTTATGGATGTAAGTGTTGTTTTGGTTGTTGGACTTTTGGGGTTTGCTGCAAACTTTATCTTGCTATCTATTTGTTTAATATTGTCTATGAGTAAAAAAATAGGTAACAAATTGGTTGCAAAAACACTAAAATTTTTGCAAAAAATTCACATTGTAAAGCACTATGAAAAACAATATGAAAGAGTTATGAAAGTTGTTGAAAGTTATCAAAACACAATGAAAACATATGCAAAAAATAAGTTGTTTTTCATTTTTACAATATTTTTATCTATTTTGGTATTTTTGATAATCTACACAATGCCATTTATAATATACCTACTACTAGGTGGTAAAGACTATTCACTTTGGGGTAATATGTTGGTGTTTTCTTTAATGATTGAATTGGCATCAAGTATTATTCCTTTGCCTGGTGGAACGGGAATGAACGAGATTTCATTTACAGTTGTTTTTGCCGATGTTTTTCCACACGGTTCCGTTTTTTGGGGACTTTTGTTCTGGAGATTTATGACATACTATCTCTTCATTTTGCAGGGAATATCAATTATTATATATGATTATTTTATTGGCAATAGAAAATTTTTGTGGTTGCAAAGAAAATGGGAACTTGAAACAGAAAGTTTGATTTTTAAAGATGAACAATTAAAAAAATTTAAAAGGGCAAACAAAAAAATAAAAAAATTATAAAACTCATCTAATTTGGGGTGCACCAATTTTGGTGAGTTTTTTATTTTTTAACACTTTTTTTCATTAATTTCACTATTTAAAACACATAATTATGTTTAAAGTTTATCTGATGTGTTAAAAATTAATTGAGGAAATTATGAATAATAAAAACAAAAATTCTGAGAATAAAAATCAGATAAATTATATATTTTCAATTGTTGTGCTCTCTGTTGTTTTGTGCATAAGTTTAATCTATAATTTTATTGGTGGATTTAAGTTTTCAAATATCAATAAAAACTATATAGAGGTTGGAGATGACACAACCATAACTTTATCAAATATTGGCTCAGAAACAATTTCTCTTGCACTTGATGGTTCAAGTTTGCCAAACGATGTTGTGAAACAAAACACAAATGTTGTGTTGCCAAATATTGATATGCAAAATACAGTGCTTAGAGTAAAGGCAAAATTGCTAGATGGCTATGTTGAACTTAGTGGTTTTGATTTTTGGGAACTCAATTTAGATGATAATTACTATTATTTTAATGGTGAAAAATATGCAAATCAAACAATTGGCATTTGCAGTGAAATAAAATTGCCAGATGCAATGCTAAAAAATAACTACACATATTATGTTAATATAACTGTGGAAATATTTTATTTAGAAGGTCTAAATGCATAATCATAAACATCTTTTGGATTAAAAAATGGCAAAAGGTTCACATCATTTTTTCTTAGTGTTGTTCCATCAATAACTTTTCTATCCATAAACAAAACCTTTTCTTGTGTTTTTGTTGGAAGATATGAGTAAAATGTTTTCATTCCAACACCACAAAATAATTCAAAGCCATTGTCTTGCAAAAGTTTATGTTTTTTGCTTAAACTACCTTTGTCATAAACTTGCCATTCTCCATATGGATAAACATATATTTTTGTTTTGCCAATTAATGGTTCAACTTCTTCGTTCCAAAGTTCAACTTCTTCACAAAATTGCTCATATGATATTTTGTTCATATGATAATGTCCAAACGAATGACAGGCAAAGTTCCAACCGTTTTGTTTCAATTTTGCAACAACAACTTTTGCTTTTTCAATTTCTTGTTCTCTGTTTATTTTGTTTTTGCTTTGTGTTCTATATCCAAGAATGCCATCATAGCCTGTTAGGTTAAGTGTGCCTTTTGCTCCTCTAAGTGAAAAATCGGGATGATGGTTGACAAAACTTTCAACTATTGGCACAAATTCATTAGTGTATGAAATTTCTTCCTTTCCATTTATTATTGTTGAAGTTGCCAAATTTCCATTGTTGTCAACAATAATCTTATCCACCATTCCGTATCCCATTTTTTTATGGTCATAGTTTACATCATCAAAAGATAGAATAAGAGGTTTTTTGCCTTTTGGAACCTTAATTTCTTGTTTAATAACCTTTCCATTAACATTTTTGAATGTTTCATTAATGTCAACAAGCACATAGTTTTTTTCATAAAGTGAGTTTAATATTTTGTTGAACTCGTTTTTTGTTATACAGTCAATGTTATAGTTGTTTTTCATAGGATTGTCGTTTGTGAATGCAATTTCTGGATATGCTATTAAACAATGAGTGAACAAATGTTCAACTGTTGATGTGTAATAATAATTTGAATTGTTTGTGTCATAATTAAATCCAAGTGATGTTGACAACACTAGAACTAAAAAAATATTAACAAAAATAAATTTTAATGTTTTCATACATATAGGGTATGTGTTTTTCTTAAATTTAAACAAAAAACACAATAATAAGTCAAAAAAAGATTAAATTGATGATGAATATGTGTGATATAACAAAGTGAGGTGTTAAATGGAAAACGAGTTCTATGATAGAATTGTATATAAAAAGAATGCATATTTAGAGATGAAAGAAGATTTAACAAAATACTACTATGGCAAAAAGGTTTTGCTTATTACAACAAAGAGTTTGGTTAACAATTATCTAACAGAAATAATGAACTGTATATCACTTTCTAAATGCAGTTTTAAACATTTTGTTGCAAAAAATAATTTTTCAAAACAAGAGTTAAGGGAGTTGAGCGAAGTTTTAACACAAGAAAGTTTTGATTTATACATAGTTTTTGGTGCAACAAGGGCAACAATGGTTACAAAATATTTTGCAAACATATTTTGTGTTCCATATTTTGTGTGTCCTTCTGCTTGTTCAAATTTTGGATATTTTAACAAAATCTGCATAAATCCATATGACAGTTCCAGAAATTTTGAATGTGATTATCCCGAAAGAATTTACATAAATGAAGCAGTGATTAAAACTGCACCACGAAAACTTGTTAAACAAGGTGTTTTTTGTATTCTTGCCTTTGAAGAGTTGTTGTGCACTTCAACAATAGAAAACATATTATTTGACAAACACATTGATTGCAGTGAAATTGTAAAAATTATAGAAAAATTAAAGAGAGAATTAAAGGGCATAATGAGTGGCGATGTTGACCAAAAATTAATTTTAATGGATATGCTTATAGATTTATCATATCAAATTGAAAAAATTGATTTGTTTAAGTGGGCAACATTTAATTTGTATTGCATTATGCAAAGAATTTTTGAAAATTCAAACGAATATGTTGGCAGTGGAGAAACACTGCTTTTGGCATCAAAAACACTGCTTTTATGTTATAAAAATTTTTTTTCTCAGAAAAAAATAAAACAATTGGAATTGCCAAATTTTCCTAAAACTGTAAAAAATATTGAAAAATACTCAATTTTTTATAAAAAAATTAACAATATTTCATTTTTTAAAGAAATTATTTCAAAAAAAGATTTAATTGTTAGATTAAATAATCTTAAAGAAGAATTTTGTTTTCAATGCAATAAAAGGCTAGTTGAACAACAAGAAATGGTTAATATCATAAAATTATATGATGATATATTCACATATCAATCTCCAGAACTTAAATATGTATTTTCTGCTGTGAATGTGTTGCCATATGTTTGTGAAAACAATTATATTGTTTCACTTATGGGAGGACTAGGGGTTGTTAATGCATTTTAATGGATAAAATTAAAAATTTGATAATTATTTAATAAATTTAAAAAAATAGTGATATTTTTTATATCACTATTTTTTTGCAAATTTTAAATTTTTTTAAACTTATAAAGATTATTGATTTTTTTGTTTAAAAATAATATTTTGGGCAATAAATTTTTTATGAAAAGATTTATTGTTTTTTTATTATTAGGTGTTTTTTTATTTTCTATTTCTTTTTTTAAAAATAGTTTTGATTTTTCTAAAATGAAAAATTTATCTGTGCAAGTTTTTACAAGTGACAAGCAAATTTGTGCCTTAGATGACATACAAACAGTTGATAATGGCGAAGGGCAAATTTTGTTTTGTAATTATGAACAATATCAACTTGTTTCTGGGCTATATAAAAACATAAGTGGAGTAACTTTTGTTTTTGATGGCAACAAGCAGTTGTTTAATGAAATAATTAACAGTTTAAAAATAAAAATGGTGGAAGAAAACTCATCTGATTTTTTGGGTTACACAAATAATTTTGATAGTGCTGTTTCTTACTGTGGAAAAAAGGTTAATGTTCAAGGTTATTACAATGATGGCAAAATTTATATTGGAACGCCACTGCTTCTTGGAAGTTATTAAAAATTAAAAAAATTTTAAAATTTATAGGTATAACAAACAAAATATTGTCAATAATTCGTGTGGAGGTAAAAATGGAAAATAAAATAAAGGGAAATAAGTTACTTCAAATATTAAAAAAATATGGTTATTATGCAATGGCGTTTGTTCTTGTTCTTGGAATTACACTTGCAATTGTATTTTCAGCAGTGCCATCTCCAAATATGGATGAAGAAACACCACCAACAGATACAACTCCAATTGTGTTCTCGTTGCCAGTAAATTCACCAAATGTTATTAAATGGTACAGTGATAGTGAACTTATGTTTAATGACACATTAAAACAATGGGAAAGTCATATGGCAGTTGATTTAACTTCTGATTCAAGTGATGTTTTTGCAGTTCTTGGTGGTGTTGTAACCGATGTTGAAAACTCATATGAATATGGAACAGTTATAACAATAACACACGAAGATGGATTTGTTAGCAAATATTCTTCTTTAAACGAAACAACAGAAGTAACTATTTCCGACAAAGTTGAAGCAGGAGATAAAATTGGAACAATGTCAGCATCTGCTTCAAACGAACAATTAAGTGGTGAACACTTGCACTTTGAGTTATTCAAAGATGGCGAAAAAGTTGACCCAGCAAACTATCTAACATTGTCAGACAAATAAAAGGCATATAAAATATGCTTTTTATTTTTGTTAAAGTTAAGTTTGGTTATTTTATTTATAAATACTTTACAAAAAAAAATGAAAGTGTTATTATAACTTAGTACACATTATTTTATAGATATGGAGGAAGTTATGACACTAGATAAAGTTAAGTCTTTAATTGCAAGTCAATTGGGAATTTCTGCTGATAAAATAAACGAAGATTCAAGACTTGTTGAAGATTTGGGTGCAGATTCTTTGGATACAGTGGAAATGCTTATGACTCTTGAAGAAGAGTTTGGTATTCAAATTCCAGATGAAGAAGCTATGAAACTTACAACAGTTAAATCTATTGTTGAAATGATTGATTCTAAAAAATAATTCTATTAGGTCAATAACAATTTTGTTTTTAAAGCAACGCGGTAATTTATTTTGCTGTGTTGTTTTTTACTTTATATGACAAAATTTGACATAAAATACATTCTTGCATCATACATTGTTTTTGTTAGGAGATGTGTGGTGAATAAAGATAGAGTTATTGATTTTGCAAATTATATTATTGAAAACAATGCAACCATTAGAAAAACTGCAAGTGTTTTTGGATATTCAAAAAGCACAGTGCATAACGACATACAAAAAAAATTAAAAAAAATTAATTCGCAGTTATATTACAAGGTAAAAAAAATATTGCAAAATAATTTTTGCGAAAAACATTTAAGGGGTGGAGAATCCACAAGACAAAAATATTTGAAATTAAAAAAATAAATATATTTTTTAATATTATTTTAATATTTCATATTTTAACTTAAGTTAAAATATGATTTATTTTTTTTTATATTTATTAATTATTTATTTTTTATTTTTTTATTATTTTCAATGTAAAAAAAATGTAAAAAAAGTAAAATATTTTTATTGTTGTTTGTTAATTTATTTGACATATGAGCAAAATAAATAATATACTAAACACAGAATTACTAATATTATATAATAATATTAAATAAAAAAATCATTGTGGTAGATAATATAAGGGAGGAGATAGAATGAAAAGATTAAAAAATTTAGTATTGTCAATGCTTTTTGTTCTAGTAGTTTGTGGAGGAGTATTATTCGTTGGCTGTGATAGTGGCAACGATAATATGACATTGTCTTTAAGTTCAACTAATGTTGAAATTGTATTAGGTGAAACACAAAATAATACAATGTCAATAATGGCAACAGTTACCAATGCAAAAGACTATGAAGTTTCAGTTGACTATGATTCACCAGATATTAATGTGTCAGTTAACTATCTTGGAGATGGTGTAAGTGAAATTAAAGTTGTTGCATTTAGAAAGTGCAGTAATGTTGATGTTGTTGTTAAAGGTGCAAAAAAATCAGCATATTTCACAGTTAGTGCTGTTGTGCCAATATCTTCAATTTCTCCAAAGCAAAACTCTTATTATCTAGCCTATGACAAAAACATTGGTGGAGAATTTGTTTTGTCTGAAAGTTTGTTTAACATTTTGCCAAATGGTGTTGATGGAACAAACCAAACAAAATTAAACTATTCTTTACAATCTGATATTAACGGAGTTTACATACAAAACAATGTTCTAAAAATTGAGCCTAACCTTAACGATTTGCCAAGTGCAATTGTCGTTGAGGTTGTTTCTGCTTATAAAGACACAGTTAGAACAGAAATAACAGTTGATGTAATTTCTGCTATTGATACAACTTCTATTGAAATTTTGGACAGTGCAGGTGCCAATGCAGAAATTGAATACAACATTCCAAGAAACAGTGAAAGTTCGAATACACTTTCTTTGGTTGTTAGAGTTCCATTCGCTTTAACCGACAAACAACTTTCTGTTAAGCCAGTGTTTGAGTATGGAGATATTGGCATTGTTGTTAATGATTCCATTGTTGAAAAAAATGATATTTTGGGTTGCTATGACTATACATTTAATTTTAGCGTTGATGGAAGTGTGTCTAAACAATCTGAAAGCACAGACTTTTTGTGGTTCGAAATTGCATATAGCGAATATCCTGATGTTAAATCTTATACAAACGACAGAAAAATTAAAATAACAACATATGATGAAATAACTGATATTTCTTGTACTGTTGATGGAACATCAGTGGATTTGTCAAAACAACTAAACATATACACATCATATTATGTTGTAAATCAAGGTGGAATAGATGGACTTGCAATTAAATTTGATGCAATTCCAACAACTGCAACAACAGATAAATTATCTTTAAATGTTGATATTTTGAATACAAATTTAAAATATTTAATTGTTAAAGACCAAAATGGCAGTGAGATAACTTTTGATGCACAAGGTAAATACTTATTTGATAGTGGCACAACTCTTTACTTTATGGCAAGAACGGGATTTAATCTAAATCAAGGAATTTCTTTAACAGTTATAAGTGAAGAAAATACTGAGATACAAAAAACTCTTAATTTTGTGTTTAAAGATGGAATTACAAAACTCGGTTTTGTTTATAATAACGAAAGAATAGACGAATCTCGTACATATTATTTGGAAAACGATTTAACAAGTGAATTTTCAAGTGCATTTGTAACATTTGCAGTTGCACCTTCAACAATTGATTTAACAACAGCAAAAGTGACCGTTGGTGGTGATGTTTTTGAAATTGTTGGACAAATTGAAAAAGTGGGAACACTTGGTGATGCAACTCGTTATGAGATGGAAATAAGAGCAATACAAGGAAAATCTGGCGAAGGTTCTATTACTATTAAGTTTGAATCTGGACAACAAATCACTTGCAAAGTTGTTGTGTTTGAAAAATTAGATAATGTTCAAATACAAACATCACCAGAATTTAACACATCTTCTGCTGTTGGTGATATAAAATATACAAACAACAGTTTAAGTTATGTTGCAGTAAAGAATGGACAATCTCTTCCACTTGTTTACAATACAAATGCAACAATCAACACAATATCATATTTATTCAGTGATTACATTTATGATAGTGAAGTTGATGATGTTTATGATGAAAACAGTGCATACAATGTTTTTGAAAACAGCAGTGAAGATAAAATATATTCATCTTTGTCAAATGTAATTAGTTCAAATTATTTAAGAGCAATGCAATATATTTCTCCAATAACAGTTGGTAAAGTTTGGGTTAAAGTGACATTCACTGGAAAAATGCTTCAACTTAATCAATCGGGATTAGAGTATGAATATGTTGACAGTGTTGTTGAAAAATACATTCTTGTTGAAATTTACAATCCAATTGTGTCTTTAACAGTTAGTGATAAAAATGTTGAAGTTTATGCGTATGATGAAGTTGGTGAAAGCAACAAAAATTTATCAGTGCAAACAATAACCGTTGAATTAAACAGGGGTGGACTTGTTCCAACATATAATAAATTAACATTTAATGACTATGAACTTGTTAACAATGTTTTGCAATTTAAACCAACAAATAGTGATATAGTGTTCTTTACAATAACTTATATTGGAAACAATCAATACAGAATAAATGCTATAACAAGAAATGATAATGGTGATAGCACAATTGGTGATGATGAATTTTCTGAAACATCAATAAACATTTCTGCTAAAGATATAAGCAATATTAACGGCAGTTGGGACTATTCTATTAAAGTGTCAATGTTAATACCTGAGTTGGTTGAACAAATAACCGTAAACAATGTTCCTAATGGAGGAATTTATTTAAAGACAAGAGATTTATCAACAAGCATAAGTGATTACACTTTTAGAATTTTAACTTCTGTTTTGCCAAATGATGCATTAAACAAGGAATTGTCTTATAGATTTATACCTGATAGCAATACAAATGCAGATATAATAAGCATTGATGAAAATGGAACAATAACTGTAAATGGTGAATTTGGTGGAAATGGTGTTATAAGAATAATCCCAAAAGACTGCATTTTGATTGATGAATTTGGAAACGAATATTTTAGAGATAACGCAGAAAGTGTAATTTTGGATATAAATATAAAAGTTGCTGATGGAGCAAGCAAAGAGACAGCACTTTATATTAATGACCTATCCGAAATACAAAACTCAGATTTACACTACATACTAATTAAAGATTGTACCTATAATTCAAACAGTGTTCTTTTTGAAACATTCAACGGTGGGTTGTATGGAAAAAGACCTGATTATAACGACATTGCAACAATCACATTAAATGGCTTTAATTTATTTAACATATTAGGTGAAAATGCAGTAATTGAAGACATTAACATATGTGGAACTGTAAATGCAAACTCTATGCTTGCAGAAGTTAATAACGGAACAATAAACAATGTTAATGTTGATTTATTTGGCACCAATGTTTCTAAAGTTATTTCAACTGGCGAGAGTGCTGGTGGTATTGTTAATGTCAACAATGGTGTAATCACAAACTGCTCTTTTGCAGGAACAATTTCTGCAACCAATTTGGTTGGTGGAATTGCTGGAATTAACACTGGCAGAATTTCATCTTGTAGAGTTTTGATTTACAATATGGGTGAATATGAAGAAATGAATTTCACAGCAAACCGTGTTGGTGGTATTGTTGGTGAAATGAAGGGATATGCGACTCTTGGTACTTCATATATATATAATTATAGTAATAATAACAATATGTATAACAACACAAACATTGGTGGAATTGTTGGAATTATATCTTCTAATGATATAAAAATTGAACAATGTTTTGCATATTGTGGAATGTCATCAAACTTCTATGCTGAAAAAACAGCAACAAAAGAAGATAAAAATTTAATTAAAGACAGTTACATTTTGTATTTAGACAAAGATTCGGAAGAAAATGCTATTGTATTCTCATACTTTATGACAACAACATATGGAACCTCTATTGTTGGAACTGCAAAAACATCAAGTCAAGTTTATAGTGGAGTAAGTTTTGGAAGCAAAGAGATTTGGAATAATGATACAACAACAAACTATGGATATCCATACTTAAACAATGTTAAATTTGATGAGGCATTAACTTCTAGTGAATTGTCTGAAATAAAAATACAAAATTCAAGATTGTCACTTGAAGAAGTTACAGATGGAAATGTTAATGCTGGCATTATTTATATTTACAATCCATATAATACAGTTTTAACAGAAAGCGAAGAAAATGCTCTTGTTTCTGCAAATACAATTGATTTTTATGAATTGTTTGGAATAACAAAAATTGGTGGAATTTTGGTGACATCTAGCGATGAAAATATAATTGCTCCATCAGTTGATAGTTTATACATTAAAAACACAGGTGTTTGCGAACTTACAATAATGTCAAAATACGATTTAAGTGTGGCTCCAAAAACTATTGTTGTTTGCGTTTTGAATTACACAAGCAATTTCAGATTGGAGTTTAACGACTATGACCTTGGCGCTAGTTCACAAATAAAAATTAGAAATGGCAAAAATGCAAATGTTATAAGCAAATTGCAAAACAGCATAGTTTTAGTTGACAGACAAATACCTCTTGTTCAAAACGATTACAAAGTTTTGTTTAATGAGGTTATTGATAATGTTGTTCAAAGCACACAATCAAGTTATGTTATTGGAAACAAAGTTGGTGTTCACACAATTTCAGCAACATTTGATGATGAATTGCAACTTCAAATTTCATTGTCTTTTGATTTTTCTAACTATGAAATTTCAGGGGATACTAAACAATTACTTCAAAAAAGTTTAACAGCAAACACAACAAGAAAATTGTCAATTTCAAAAACATATGGACCTATCAGCATACAAACATCTGTTAATAATGCAGAAATTTCACCTAGTGATGATTTGGTGGTTACAATTTCTCTTGAAACAGATGCACAAAATGATGATGTTAGTGCAGTTGTTTATGATGGCGATGGAAATAAAATAGACAGCATTTTTGATGTTGATATTATTAAATTAAGTTCAACTAACAGCACAATAAACTACAAATCAACAATATCAGTTAAAGATGAATTTAAAGGCATTGATTTTAATGAAAATGGTTATATTGTTAGATTTGTTTCTTCAGATGAAAGCATATATTCAGATATAAAAATAAAAATTCTTGCTCAAGAAGTTATAAGAATTGACATAAACAACTATGTTCAAATAGATTATAATGAAACAATTGGTTCTGCTTACAGTTATTATCCAAATAATGTTTTATCTCCTGGAACAAGTGGACTTTTGGATATAATGGTTTATCCAGGATATGTTAACTACACTCATATAACTGTTACAAGTCAACCTGTTAATTCAAATAAAATTACTTTAATTAGTATGGCTAAAAACACTGGAAATTCATATGTTATGAATAGTACAACAAACTTTGAGTTTGTGGAAAACGGTGTAAAAGTTTATGCGTTGAATAACAGTGATGACATTGCAAGATTTTATGTAAGAGTGGTTGTTCCATCAAGTGTTTCAATTGATTCTGTTTATGACATCAATGTAAATGTATATAACGGTGATGAAATTATCTATACAGAAATATACTCATTAATTATTGCACCTCAGGAAAAAGCTGGAATTTCTGTAAATGGCAAAGATGTTATTTTTGCAGTTATGGGTGATACAATTGTTGCCGATGTTATATATGACCAAACACAAACACTTGAAAACATTTACACGGCACCTGTTGGAGATGGTAGTGTTAATTCGGTTGTTATGAGTGACAATAACTTTACACCTTATGGAACAAAATATCTTAAAGGTACTGCAACAATTTCTGTTAGTCCTGTAGATTCAGCATTCTATGTTTATGTTGAAACATCAAGAGTTTTAAATGGTGTTAAAGAAACAGTTTATTCAAGTATGCTTGTTTATGTTATTGACTTTGAGTTGGATTTCAGCAAAACAACTTTGGCAAACAACGAGGGAAGCAACGAAATTGTTGGAAATAAATATTTCTATGAAAAATTAGATTTTAACATTGGAGTTAATGTAACAAAAGATGGACAAAATCAATTTAACAACTTTATAAATAATTGGTATTTCTCTAACAACTATAACCATTACACAGTTAACGAAATTGCAAAAGACAGCAATTCATTAATGGAAAATTTATATTATGTTAATGGAAATCAAGAAACGCCAGTTGTTATTAAAAACCAAGATGGAACATACACATTAACAGAAAATGATATTATTAAAAGTTTTGATTTTAGCAACGGAATTTCATTTATTGGTAAAAATATTGGCTCGCAAGAAATGTTGTTGCAAATACAGGCAAATATGCCAGATGGAACAACATTAACCTATAAATATTACTTTACTATAAGAATTGAAAACTACACAGATGAAGAATCTCCAGAGCAAATAACAAATGCACAAGAGTTCTTGTCTGCATTTGAAAATGAAGAAGAAAACGATTACATTTTAATGTCAGATATAATTCTCTATGATTACACACCACTTAAAGACACAAGTAAGATTAGAAGTCTTGATGGTAACGGACATCAAATTGTAATTATGGGATTTAACTATGATGAAACTCAAGCAACTGCAAACTTTGCATTGTTTGAAACAGTTAGCGAAAATACAACATTAAAAAATCTAAGAATAAACATCTATCACGTTGGTGAATTAAACATATCATCAAGTGCAACAAGAACACTTAATGTTGCACCTGTTGCAATAAATAACTACGGTATAATAACAAATACCGATGTAGTTAGTTACAGATACAGAGCAAATGACATTGTTCCAAAAATTTCAGGAATTAATATAACAACAGATTCAACTGTTAATATCTCTGCAAAAACTGCAGGCTTTGTTTTGAACAACTATGGTGTTATAACAAACAGTAGAGTTGGTGGAACATCAGTTGATGTTTACAGTGTTGATGTTAATAACGGGATTGCAACAGCTGTAAAAAACACAACAAATCTTGATGCTTTTGTGATTTCATCATTTGGTGAAATAACAGGTTTTGTTCACACAAACAGTGGACATATTTCAAGCAGTTTTGCTTCAAATTTGAGAATTGTAAACAATTCAAATATTGATTACACAACAATTACAACTGGATTTGCTATAAGCAATTCTGGAACAATAACAACATCATATGCAAAAGGTGTAAAATCAAATGTTTCAGATGTTCACGCAACA
>CASFHZ010000073.1 GCA_949294585.1 uncultured Christensenella sp.
GTCAGTTTGCCTCGCTTTGTAAGTTTAGAAAATATGTGTGACATTTTTTCACTTAAACTTCCAAACAACGCCATTAACAGTCCTCCAATAATTTTGTAATTTTACTTTTTAGGTCAGCTTCATTTTCACTTACAAGTTTGCGTAATTTTGTTTTTAACTCGCAAGCCTTAATGATGTTTTCATACTTAAAAAGTTTTTGCTTTGCCTTTTTTATTGCATCTAGCACTGCTGACCTAGATATTTTTTCATTCTCAGCAATTTCTCCAAGCGACATATCTCTGTCAACATAGTTAACAATCATACTTTTTTGCTTTGGACTCAACAACTCGCCATAGGTTTGAATCATCTCGCTAAGCAAAACGCTTTCTTCAATTTTCATTTACACCTCGTTAAGTAAAATTACTTTACAAACAGTAATATAACATAAAACAAAATTTTTTGCAACAACTTTTTTCAAAATTATGGCAACAATTTTAATATTATTTGATTAATAACCCCATAAAAATCTTCACTAACAACAATGTTTTCATTTTTAACAACAATTACATTGTTTTTACACAAATATTCTAATTCATCTTTTTTTACATTAAAGATGTCATACCCATAATCTTTTAACTTTTTTGCATCAATACCAAACTTAGTTCTAAGCCCAAGCATAATCATCTCTTCAACAATTTCAGAATTTGACAACTCTTCCTTATTGTATTTAAAATCTCTTTCAAGATAAGAGTTTAAATTGCAAGTATTACAATATCTTTTTGTATCAATAAAAGAATGTGCACTTAAACCAAATCCATAATATTCTTTTAGTTGCCAATAGCCAATGTTGTGCTTGCATTCATAGTTAACTTTTGCAAAATTTGAAATTTCGTATCTATAATACTTATTTTTTTTCAAAAATTTATTTACTTTATTATAATACAAAACACATTTTTCATCACTTATTGTTTTTAATTTTTTATCTTCAATTAATTTTGTTAATTTTGTACCTTTTTCATTAATTAACATATAACAAGAAATATGATTAATTTTTAAAAAAATTAATTTTTTTATGGTATTTTTTAATTTAAAATAATTTTGTTTTGGAATACCAATTAAAACATCTGCACTAATATTTTTAAAACCACATTTTTTTGCAAGTTTAATTGCATTTATTGCCTGTTTTTTGTTGTGTTTTCTGCCAATAATTTTAAGGCATTTATCATCTAATGATTGCACTCCAAAACTTATTCTGTTAACTCCATGCTTTAAATATTTAATTAATTTTTTTTCTGTTGTTGAACAAGGATTTGCCTCTATTGAAATTTCAGCATTTTTTGATATTTTATAATATTTTTTTATTGTGTTTAAAATATTCGCAATATATTTTTCATCAATGCTTGTTGGAGTTCCCCCACCAATATAAATTGATGATATTTCACAATTTTTGTTTGAATTTATCTTTATTTCTTCAATTAATTTTTCAATGTATTTTTTCTTTAATTCTTCGCTATAAATTCCACTGCAAAAATTGCAGTAAAAACACTTACTGTCACAAAAAGGTATGTGGACATAAATCATTCTATCATTCATTGTCATCTGTCTTTAATATGCTAATAAATGCTTCACTTGGAAGTTCAACCGAACCAAATTGACGCATTCTCTTCTTTCCTGCTTTTTGTTTTTCCAAAAGTTTTCTTTTTCTGGAAATATCTCCTCCATAGCACTTTGCAAGCACATCTTTTCGCATTGCACTAACTGTTTCTCTTGCAATAATTTTGCCACCAACACAAGCCTGAATTGGTATTTCAAACAGTTGTCTTGGAATAATCTTTTTAAGTTTTTCCGCAATTTGCCTACCTCTTTGATATGCCTTATCTCTGTGAGTAATTAAACTAAGTGCATCACACGTTTCCCCATTAAGCATAATATCAAGTTTAACAAGGTCACTAACTTGAAAGCCATACACCTCATAATCCAAACTTGCATAACCTCTTGTTCTGGATTTTAAACTGTCAAAAAAGTCATAAATCATTTCCCCAAGAGGCATATGATATTTCATCACAACTCTTGTTTTTTCAATGTATTGCATATCAATAAACTCGCCACGCTTGTCTTGACACAATTCCATAATTGCTCCAACATATTCAGGTGGAGTGTAAACATTAAGTTTAATCATAGGCTCTTCAATTCTGTCAATTTCACTAATTTTTGGCAACATAGAAGGATTAGACACTTCAATCATTTCGCCGTCAGTTTTATAAACTCTATACGAAACACTTGGTGCTGTGGTAATTATTTCCAAGTCAAATTCTCTTTCCAGTCTTTCGGTAATAATTTCCATATGGAGTAGTCCCAAAAATCCGCACCTAAACCCAAAGCCCAATGCAATTGATGTTTCTGGTGTGAAATTAAGAGATGCGTCATTAAGTTTAAGTTTTTCCAGTGCGTCTTTCAAATCTCCATATCTTGAACCATCAATTGGAAATATACCACTAAACACAACAGGTTGAACTTCCTTATAACCAGGCAATGCATTTTCTGTTGGATTATTTGCATCTGTTATTGTGTCACCAACTTTTGTATCTGAAAGGTTTTTAATGCTTGCACAAATATAGCCAACATCTCCCGCTTGCAATATTTGTATAGATTTCATTGATGGCGTAAAAACACCAACCTCAGTAACTTCATAAACTTTGCCTGTTTTCATCATAAAAATTTTGCTTCCAATTGTAACACTTCCATCAAAAACTCTAACAAAGCAAATTGCACCCTTAAAGTTGTCATAATAACTATCAAATATAAGTGCTTTTAAAGGCTTATCTTCATCGCCATTTGGACAAGGAATTTTTTCTATAATTTGATTTAAAACATCTTCAATGTTAATTCCCTCCTTCGCAGAAATGCAAGGAACATCATCTGCAGGAAGTCCAATAACATCTTCAATTTCCTTTTTGCACTTTTCTATATTTGCACTTGGCAAATCAATTTTGTTTAACACAGGCATAAGTTCCAAATTATTATCAAGTGCAAGATAGGTGTTTGCAATGGTTTGTGCCTCAACACCTTGAGATGCATCAACAATTAAAATAGCACCCTCACAAGCAGCAAGCGACCTTGAAACTTCATATGTAAAATCAACGTGTCCTGGTGTATCTATTAAATTAAGAGTGTATTCTTCGCCTTTATAATTATAGAACATTCTTGTTGGAGTAAGTTTAATGGTTATTCCTCTTTCCCTTTCAATGTCCATACTGTCTAGCAATTGTTCGTTCATTTCTCTTTTTGAAACAGTTCCAGTTTTTTCTATTAACCTATCAGCCAAAGTGCTTTTGCCGTGGTCAATGTGTGCAATAATACAAAAATTTCTTATTCTTGATTGTCTTGAATCCATTATATCTCCTAGCATAAATTTTCTTAATAAGTATATATAATAAAATAAAAATAATCAATTAAACTTTTAAAAATATATAAAATTTCTAGACATAAAAATGTGCATATGCTATATTATAAATATTGAGAAGTAAATTAAAATGAAAGTTAATAACTTAAATTAAATAAAAATAATATAATAAATGTATTAAAGTAAAGACTTCTTGAATTAATATAAATAACAAAGGGAAAAATAAATGGATATTTTTAAGTCTTGGATCGTTGAAAGATGCGTAGCCCACAGAGGTTTTCACAATAGTAAGTTACCAGAAAATTCAATTGGCGCTTTTTTAAATGCTATAAATAATGGCTACCCTATTGAACTTGATGTTCATATGATTTCTGATGGAACAATTGTTGTTTTTCACGATGACAGCTTGTCAAGAGTTACAGGCAAAGATGGCTACATAAAAAACCTTAAAAAAGAAGACCTTGCTTCATATAATATTTTAGGAACAACCTACACAATTCCAACATTTGAAGAAGTTTTAAAATTAGTTAATGGCAGTGTTCCAATAATGATTGAAATTAAAAACACAGGCAAAGTTGGAGAATTTGAATCAAGACTGCTAAAAATGTTGCGTTCATATGACGGCGAATATGCAATTCAGTCTTTTAACCCTTTTGTTCTTGAATGGTTTAAAAAGAATGCTCCTGACATAATAAGAGGTCAACTTGCTGGATTTTTCAAAGATGAAAAAATGTCTTTTATAAGAAAGTTTGCACTAAAAAGAATGCTACTAAACAAAAGTATTGCCTGCCCTCACTTTATTTCATATGATGCCCGAAATGTTCCAAATAGATTTGTTAGAAAATGGAAAAAATTACCTCTCCTTGTTTGGTGCGTAAGAAGTCAAGAAGAATATTTAAGAGTTGTTAAATATTGTGATAATGTAATTTTTGAAAATTTTGAACCAAAAATATAATTAAAACTTATAAAAAAGCGATAAAACTAAGATGTTATCGCTTTTTTTAAGCATTCACATATGTATTCAATATGTTTTTTGTAAAATTACACAATTCTTTTAATTTGCTTTCATTTTTAACATCTGTTAAATTTTTTAAAGCATTATTTAATTTCAATGCTATTTTGTTAAATTGAATTATAATACTCTGCCTAGATAATTTTAAATTAATAAATGTTTCTTTATTTATTATTCCATTAATGTAGGCATTTTCCTCTATGATAATTTGCTTATTTTCGTTGTATGCAAACCTTATTGTAAAATCAATAAAATCATCACAACACTCTTTAAATTGTTTAATAAGCATAATTATTTCACCTCCGTAAATAATTATAAAATAAGCAAAAAATTTTTAAAGAGTAAAAAAACAATTTTATTATATAATGTTGTCAAAAAAAATACATTAACGATTGTTAATGTATTTAATAATTCATACCTTTATCGTTTTCTTCTTTATGACTTTTACTAATTTTTTCAATACCTTTTTTTAGAAAAAAGTCATCAATTTGGTTTTTAATATTTTCATCTTTATATTTAACATTATAATTTGAAATAATGCTCTCAGAAAATTCAATAGACCTTTTTAACACCATTTTTGCAAGTTTATTTGCTTCTTCTAAAGTGAAATTTTGTGACATTAATACTCTTGTATATGCTTTTAAAAAATCACTTCCATCTATTGCTTTTGCATCTTTAACATATTTTGCCATATCGCTAAATTTAATTTTTCCATCAAATTCAAGCAACTTCTTTTTATTTTTCATTTCATTTAATTCAACAAATAATGAATCAATCTCATTAATTATTTTATCACTTAACCTGTCTTTTACTTCATAAAAATATTGTTTAAATTTTTCAAAGGCTTTTTGTGGATTGTTATATTGAGCTAAAAACTTTTTAAAACAATACTCATAATTATGTTCATAATTATTAATTTTTAATGTTTTTAGTTTTTCATCTTTTGTGTGATTTTTTAAATATTCATATATTTTATTTCTAATTTCGTTATATATAACAAAGTTCAAGTTATAATCTTTATTTATGTTGTAATTATCTAGGTTTTCATCTAAATTATTAATTAAATATCTATTAATTTTTTCTTTAAAATTATCAACAATTTCTTCTAAGTGCAAATTAAATAAATTTTTCTTTAAAAATTTCTTAGTTAAATCAAGTTGTTTTTCTTTTTTCTCAATATTTTTTTTCAAATCAAAAATTTCTGTTTTTATTTCATCATAACGAACTTTTAACATACAAAATCTATTATTTTGATATGAAAGTTGTTGGCTATAAACTAGGTCAAAATTTGAATAAGTGATTAACGAATAATTAATTGTGTTTGCATATTTGCCAAAATGGGAGTTATCCCAACAAGGATCAGAATAATAAACACCTTTAATGTTGTATTTTTCATCTTCCAACAAAACACAACAATTTAGATGAGAAACCTCATTTTCCCCATTTATCTTAATTCTTTGGTTTAAGCACTTAATTCTTATTCTTTCACATAATTCTTTTAACAAATTTGCATACCCAACACAAACAATATAATTAGAATTAATCACACCAATAAGCGAACGAGATTGTAACCCATTTTCTGACGGATTATATTTAAACTGAGTACAAATTGAATACGCATATAAAAATTTTTCAAATGGAGAAAGTGGATATCCGTTAACTTTTGCATTGTTTATTTCATTTGCCCATTTATCAATTTGCAACGAGGCAAAAACTGCCTGTTCAACAGTAAATTCTCCCTCAAAAGTTAAATCAAAGTTATATAATTTTTTTAATTGCTCAGCATTTTTTAAAAGTACATAAACTTCATCTTTAGTATATAAAATAGATTCCCAAGTATTGAAATCAAGCGATGCAATTTTTACATTAAACTCATCTTTTAAACTTACAATCATTTTTAGCAATTTAAAATCTAAAGACATTTCTTTATTGATTACAAATTCAATTTTCTCTATGTCATCAATTATATAGATATCATCAAGGTACCCTTTGCGACGACAGTAATCACAAATTTTTTTATAGTTTTTTTTATTCATTAATAACTCCTACACCAATATTAAAGAAAATTAACTTCTATAATTATGTTAAAATAATTTACTCATTATGTCAATACCAAATTTCCATTACAAAAACATAACAACAATTTGAAAAACTATAATAACAAACAAATTAGTATTTAATTTTATTTTTCAAAGCAACATATTCATTAAATAATTTCAAACATTCATCTCTGTCAATTTGTATAAATCTCTTGTCGTTTTTAAAATCTAAATTAAATGTTTCATAAAAGTTTTTATCTCTAAACCCTGCTCTTTCATTATCATCAATTGTGCAACCATAATAAATAAAATCTAAATTTGCCCACAAACACGCACAAGCACACATTGGACAAGGTTGACCAGTTGTATATAACTCACACCCTTTTAAATTAAAAGTTTTAAGATTTTCACAAGCATTTCTTATTGCATCAATTTCTCCGTGACAAGTTGGATCATTATTTAAAATAACTTTATTGTGCCCAATTCCAACAATTATACCATCTTTTACAATACAACTTCCAAAAGGCCCTCCATCACCACTCAAAATACCTTTTCGTGCTTCATCAATTGCAACTTTCATATACTTATTCATAAACACTCCTATTTATAAAAATCAATTTAGTTTAGTTTAAATGTTTTATAACTAAATGTCAATTAACAGCATAAAATATTAATAATAAGTATTTTTACTATTAACAAAATTTGTCAATAATTTAATTAATTTAACAATTAATAATGATATATTATGAAACACAACAAAAAAATTTATATATTTTTCACCATTGGTTTAATTTTTGTAATAGGATTTGGTGCATTATCACACTTTTTCTATGAATGGAGTGAATATAATGAAATAATAGGAATTTTATTTCCAGCAAATGAAAGCACTTGGGAACATCTAAAACTTGCAATATTTCCAACTATAATATATTTTGTTATAGCATCTTTTTCTTTTAAAAACACAAATTATATTTTTGCTTTTTTTATTACACTACTACTTCCTATGATATTAACTCCTTGCATATTTTACATTTACACATTTTTCACTAACAAAAGCATATTAATTGTGGATATAATAACATTTGTTGTTTCTGTAATCATTGCTTGGTTATGTTGCTTGTTTATTTTAAAACACAACAAAAATCATAAAATACTAGACATCATAGGTGCAGTAGGAATAGTCACAATAGTTGTTTGTTATTTACTTTTTACAAGTTATCCTCCTAATAATTTTTTATTTGAGGACCCTATAACAAAATCTTTTGGTCTAAAAAACATATAATTTTTATTAACCACATAAAAAATGAACAACAAAACACCTAAATACACAAATTTTTAAAACAAGAAATTATCTAATCAGTGAATTTAAAACTCTTTGTATTTTTGTAAAAAGGATAAAATTAATGAAATGCAAATCATTTTATCCATTTATAATCAATTTTTCAATACCTAATGCTCCTTGTTTTTTTAAAACTAAAATTTTATCACCAAAAAACATTTTTAATTCATTTTCTTCAAATAAATTTATCAATGTATATTTTTTATTTTTTCCATTTTTTAAAGAGACTTTTAAATTGCCATAATCCATTATTATATTGTAATTACTTTTAATATTTGCAGTAATTTTATCAATTTCATCACACTTTAATATATAATCTTTTTTATTAACATTAGTTTTTCAATATTAAAAAAATCTTTTATAACTTTAGACTGGTCAATTCCCTTTAAAATGTTTCCAATATAGTGAAAAAGAAAACCATCGTTAATTTTTATAACCTGATACATAGTTCCTACATATTGCGTACCTAAAATAATTGAATTTTTTAAGTAACCAATTGAATTTTTAAATTCATCATCTTGTTTAATTAAAGCATTAATTTCGTTATAAAATTTTTCTTGTTCTTTTATTTCTTTATTCGATAATGCTTTGTTTCCATTTATTGCAAAATTATTGGATTTATACTGACTGTATGATGTTACAACCAAAAAAACAATACCAATTAATGAAATTATAAACAAAGTTGCAATTGGACTTGATTTAGAAGTAAATTCAATCAACACTCTAAAAATAATAAAAACCACAAACAAACCAAAAACAAGTAAAAACCCTTTAATGTCAGAAAAAAATGTAAAATATAAAACCAATAGCAGATGCTACAAATAATAAAGATAAGATACGAAAAATTACTCCATATACATTTAATTCTGTTATGTTTCCAGATGGAGATAAACAACCAAACAAAGCAACCAAACTTATTGAAAATACTATTCCCAAAATACCAACAATAGTTTTTTTCTTTGAAAATTTAAACATCATAAATCTCCTTTTTCACCATATATATATATATAATATAGCGTAAACATTTAACATTTGTATCATAATTTAATAAATTATTTAATAGGCATTTATATATATGTTAACAATACACAGTGAGTTTTTTTGCCTCACCCCCGACACAAAATACATCTCACAAACACAAAAAAAGAGTCACAATGCATAATCTGCACACAACTCTTTTTTTAGTTTAAACAATTAATTTGTTTGTCAACATTATAAAAATGTTTATTTTATTAAATCAAAACCAACAACAAAACTACATTTTGCTAAAATATTCGCTCTTTCTTTTATATTAAATTTGTTGATAAATATCCGTTTCAAGTGCACTATCGTTCTTTGTGTTTTTAAAGTTTTTTACAGCAATTTTAATAAAATCTAATATTCCACCTCTATTAAGCATATTATCTGTAAATTCACTAAGTTTCTTTAATCCTTCATCATCGTAAACTACACTGCTTTCCAAATTTGAAATCATATTGCCAATTTGCTCACGCAAAACTGAAACAATCTTATTTTTTTCTTTTGTATTTAAATTTATTAAATCAAGATTTAATGTTATTCCATAAACAAATTTTTTTATTATTTTTTTCTTATCATCTAAATATTTATCAAATTCTGGAATTTTATAGGATAATAAATTTTTTATGTTTATGTTTTTATTTGCCAAATTTTTATAAAATTCTTTAAACACACTTTTATATTTTTTATAATATTTTTTTACCAAAGAATCATACATACTAATACTATAATCATATTGCATCATTTTATAACTATCTGATTCAATTTTATCTTCTCTTAAATCTTGAATTTTATTTTTTATTTCGCAATACTTTTTAATATTTGGTTTTTCATTAGCTCTTATCACATCTGCCAAGTCAACCAATTCAGATTCAATGCATTTTAATCTATCGGTTAAAGCCACTTGTATAATTTTATTTGGCATCTTTCCCTCCTGTGAATATTCTAGCACATTAAATTTGCCATTTCAATATCAAAAATTAAAATTTTAATAAAAGTTTAATATTTTTAGTGCCTATACATATAGTAAAACAATTAAGTAAACAACCTTTTTAAAAATATATCATCAAATATCAATTCAAAGTAATAATGCAAATATTTTATAAAAAAAATACCAACTGTTTGTTGGTATTTTTTTGTACTTTTAAATTATTTATTTGTGTCATCATCACTATTAGCAGATTTTAATTCTTCAATTTTTGCTTTTGTTTCTTCAATATCGCTCTTTAATGCGTTGTTGTTTTCAACAAGAATGTTATATGTGTTTTCAAGTATAGGCAATCTATCTTGATTTTGTTTAATAACTTCTTCACAATGAGCAACACTAACTTTTAATCCATCAAGCAAATCAAGGTCCTCAGCAAGTTTCTTTGCCTTTTCTTCATCAATGTCACCGTAGTTGTTAACACCATAAAGCATTACTTTTTGTTTGGCAACAATTGCTTCACGACGACGAAGTTTTTTCTTATCTTTCTCCAAACTCTTTTTAACTTTTGCCAATGGCAAATATTCTTTCTTAACAGCTTTCAAATCTTTTTCATTGGCTTTTAATCTTTGTGTCAATATATCAAGTCTTTGTTCGTATTCTTCCAAAGTAAGATTAGCTTCACTAATGTTTTCTTTTTCTGATTCTTCTTGAAGTTTGTTTTCGGCTTCTTGTACTCTCTTCTTGTATTCTTCTATTTCTACTTTTTGTCTTTCAATTTCTTCTTGAAGTTCTTTAAGTTTTTCAGAATCTATATCTTTTTCTGGTTCAACTTCTTCTTCAACTGATTCAACATCTTTTGAATCTTCTTCTTCAATGTCTTCAACATCTTCTTCAACTTCTTCAACAGGTTCTGTTTCTTCTTCACTTTCATCTACTGAAAGTTCTTGCAATTCTTCTTCACCAGCTTCATCTTTAACTTCTTCATTTGAATCAGTGTTTTCAACACTTTCTACATTTTCATCAGTTGCTTCATCTTCAACAATGTCATCATCTTCATCAAAGAAAATATCATCAAGGTCAATCTCATCGCCTTCTTCAACCTTTATGTCGCCATCTTCTTTAACTTCAGCATTGTCTAATGTGCTTTCTTCAACAACTTCATCAGCATTTTCTGTTTCTTGTGCGTTTTCTTTATTCTTATCTTCCATAAAACGCATTTTTTCTTGTTCAAAAGCTTCTTTTTCTGCTCTTAATTTTTCATACTCTGCATCTAATTGAGATTTATTCAATTCCATTTCTTCTTGAGCAGCTTTGTCAAAATCAACATCTTGATATTGTTCATTTTGTTGAACTTGTGTATCTTCAACTAATTTTTGTGGTTCTTGATTATATGTAATTTGTTCTGGTTGATAATTTGCATTGTTTTCTTTATTTTCATTTTTTGCTCTGGATTCAGAATCCAAAACACTTAAAAGCAAATTACCAAGGAATACTACAACAAAACCACCAACAACTATAATTGCAATGACAGCTAAAACATTTAAAAATACTTCTAACATTTTCTTTTCCTCTCTTTTTATTTTATTAACTTGTTTTTCATAATTTGAATAACAAATTGGTGGAGACGGCGAGAATTGAACTCGCGTCCGAAAAAGCGTGATAAGCTTTTCTACGTGTTTAGTTTGTGTTTTTTGTCACAAATAAAACTTGCACAAACACAATTTTTATATGCTAGCCTGTAAAATAAGATTGAAGAGCCAGGCAACTATTCAAAATTTTTGTGTCTAACTGAACCTTAATAAGTTTGACACCAACTTAAAAGGTGGCTAATTTGCCCTTAGGCAGCCATAGCTACGGCGTTATTATTGTTTGCGTTTAAGCATTTTTCGGTTTTAAGGTAGCCCGAGCCTACCACACGCTTTGCACTTATACAAGTCTTCCCCGTCGAAACCTTATCGTCCCCGTGGGAATCAGTACCTTTTCAGTTCTCTATTTAGTTTTCGTGATTCGGTCTTTTCTTTAAGAACTTCCCGCTTGTCGTATAACTTCTTACCTTTTGCAAGTCCTATTTCCACTTTAACAAGCCCATTTTTAAAATATACTTTAAGTGGAACAAGGCTGTAACCTTTAACTATAACTTGTTTATGGAGTTTATCTATTTCATATTTATGGAGTAACAACTTCCTATTTCTAGTTTGACTTGGAATATAACTTGTTGTTTTATCATAGGACTTAATGAATGCATTTTTTAAAATAACTTCGCCATCTTTTATTGATATAAATGAATCATTAATGCTAACTCCACCATCACGAATAGACTTAACTTCACTTCCAAGAAGTTCAATGCCAGCTTCATAGGTGTCAGAGATAAAATAGTTATGATAAGCCTTTTTGTTGTTGCAAACTATCTTAATCGCACACCCCATTATATCACCCCCTTTTTAATTTTTCAATAGGTAAAATTAATATTTTTTTAATAAAATTACTTATTTTTTGAATTTTCAGCCAAAACAAAGTCAATTTTTCTTTCAAACACATTAGAATTAACAACTTTAACTTTAACTTTGTCACCTATTGAATATGTGTGCGAATTGCCTTTTAATTTTAAAGACTTTTCCATATAAAGATAGAAATCTTGTGGCAGTGTTTCAATTTTCACCAAACCTTCAACAGTGTTTTCAAGCTCAACAAAAAAACCGTAATTTTGAACACCAGAAATAATTCCATCAAATTCTTTGCCAATGTAATCTTTAATGTAAATTGCTTTAAACAAATCATCAACATCTCTTTCTGCCTCATCGGCATTTTTTTCTGTTTCGCTTGATCTAAAAGATGCGTCTAAAACAAAATCATTTAGTTCCAACATTCTGTTTTTGGTTATTTTTCCCTTGTTTATAAACTCCTTAATTATTCTATGAATAACTAGGTCTGGATATCTCCTAATTGGCGAAGTGAAATGGCAGTAATCTTCAAGTGCCAAACCAAAATGTCCAACCGGTTCGTTTAAATATCTTGCTTTTTGCATAGACCTTAAAAGAACTTTGTTTGCAATCTCTTTAAATGGTTTATCTTCTGTTTGCTTTAATAATTCTTGCACAAAAATAGGTGTAATGTCCTTAATTTCAGGAGTTGTTATTCCAAGTCCATTTAAAAATGTACAAACAGATTTAATCTTTTCAACAACAGGTTTTTCGTGCACTCTATAAACAAACGGAGCACTTCTTAACTTAAACTCTCTTGCAACCGTTTCATTGCAAATCACCATAAAGTTTTCAATTAATTTATGTGCATCATTCCTTTCTCGTTTATTGACAAATGACACCTTAAAATTTTCATCAACTTCAATATAACTTTCTGCAATGTCTAAATCCAAAGAACCTGCCAGCTTTCGCCTATTACCTAATATATGAGAAAGCTCATTCATAAGTAACAAATCATCTTTAATATCCGCTAAATTTTTACTCTCTTCTTCATCTTTGCACAAAACTTTATAAACTTGGTCATATGTTAATCTGTGACACGAGCATATCACACTTTCAAAGATTTTATGATTAACCACATCACCTTTATCATTTATTTCCATTTCAACAGAAAGAGTGTATCTGTCCTCTTTTTCATTAAGAGAACATATTCCATTTGACAATTCCTTTGGCAACATAGGCAAAACCATATTTGGAAAATATACACTTGTTCCTCTTGTGTATGCTTCTTTGTCTAATGCAGAATTATATTTAACATAATTGCCAACATCTGCAATATGCACGCCAAGCAAATAATTCTTGCCTTTTTTTGAAATTGAAACAGCATCATCAAGGTCTTTTGCATCAGCACCATCAATTGTAAAAATTTTTTCTTTTCTTAAATCAACTCTGTTATTATATGGAGGCATAATTTTTTGAGGAATTTTTCTAGCCTCATCAAGCACATTTTTTGGAAAATTCTCATAGAGTTTGTGTTCTCTTATAATTCCCATCTCCAA
>CASFHZ010000074.1 GCA_949294585.1 uncultured Christensenella sp.
AATTTAATGTTGGATTGTTAAATAAAATTTTTGTGGATAAATCATCATCTGCAAAAATATCATATATTTCGCTTTGAGTAATTTTTTCTGCACCCACTTTTAATATGTCAAGCACAAATGACGAAGGTATTTGTTTTGCACCATCAACATTTTGCAGTGCATATGTAACATACAACCTTTTGTTTGCCAATGTTAACAAATCAAAAAGTTTAAACTTGTTTCTTCTGTTAATCATTTTAACTGTTGGTGACAATGTAAACTTGTAATTAAAATCATTTATATCATTGTCTGATATCAAACCCAAATCTTTAATAACAGTTGGCAAATTGTCTTGATTTGCACCAAGCACAAACAAATAATCAACTTTTTCAAAAAAACTGGAACTTGTGTCACCAACATAAACACAATCTAATCCAATTGGAACTTGAGAAATTGTTAAATCTTTTAATGCATTAAAATATAAATCATAAAAATCTGTTAATGAAATAACTTCTGTTCCAATTGTATTTTTCAATTTTTCATTCAAATTTGTTATTTTATCAAAAACTTGAATATATGTTTTTTCATTTAATAATTCGCTATTATTTTTAAAATTGTCACATATTTCATTTAATTTTTCAAAAATATTAAATTTTTTAAATAAAATATCAATTTTTTCGCAATATTCTTCAATTGTTGCAACTGTTTTTATTTCATTTATATAATCAAAAATATTAGCAATTTTTTCACAATTATTTTCTTTCACCCATTTTTCTAGTTTTTTATATTCCAAATTATTTTCAATAATTGCATTTTCTATTATATTTTTTTCATCTTTTTCTATATTAAAAAATTCATTATTTATTAAATTTATAACACATTCTTTTGCATAGCCTTGTATAGCAAGGTCAAATGCATACTTAATAAAATTTGACAATGTTGTGTTAAAAACTGGAAAAGCATTGTCTATGTAATAAGATATACCATATTCATCAAAAACATTTTCTATATCCAAAAAATATGCATTTGATGTTGCAACTGAAATGTTTTTATATTTGCAATTTTGTGTTTTTGTTAACCTTAAAATTTCCTTTGCCATAAATGTGATTTCATCGTGCATTGAAGATAATTCATAAACTTTTGCATAATCAAAATTTTCATATTTTTTTATGTTGTAACCAAACACATTTTCAAAAATTGGCTGTGCATTTTTTAATGTTTTTGTGCAATCAATTTCCTCCACATTAGAAAAAGATTTAAAAATGCTTTTTAGCCTTTCATACATTTCGTTATCAAAAACAACAGCGTTGCTGTTTTTTGATGGAACAATAACACCAAGAACAAGATTGTTGCAAATTTTTGCTATTTTTTCTATTATCTCATATCCTTGTTTTGTGAAAGAATCAAAACCACAAAAATAAAAATTTGTGTTTTTATATGCACTTGCACTCTCTATTAAAGTTCCAAACAATTTTAAAACATTTGTTGCATCAAGTCGTGAATTTAAAAGTTTTTCGTATTCTTCATAAACAAGTTTTAAATCTTGCATTTTCCTCTTTGTGTTTTCATCAAGATTTTCATTTTCAAAATTCAACATATCATAGGCAACATCTGATGACCTTATAAGTGAAAGTGCATTCATAATTTTGTCGCAAAATCCCTGACTTAAATTTTTTGAGAAACACACAAAATTGTTTTTTACCTTTTGCAATGTTCTGTAAAGAATAAACTTGCTTTCAAAATTGTCGCAAAAAACACATTCAAGATTTGCATCTTGAATTAGTTTTCTTGCCAAACCATTTATTCCCATAACCTTTATATTAAATGTTGACCTTATGTTTAGAACATCAAAAACCATTTTCTCTGCAACCAAAGAAAATCTGTCTGGAACAACAATAATATTTTCCTCTTTAAAATTAAATGATGGATTTATTTGAGAAATAACACTCTCTGCAACATCATTTAATTTGTAACCTTTAACTATTTTAATTGCCATAGTTTTAATATATCAAAAAAAACAATTATAATCAAGAAAATAAAGATGCATAAGAAAATAACTGACAATTTTTTATTGTCAGTTCTAACTTTTTTAATTTGCTTGTTCTTCGGTTTTTTCAAATTTTTGTTTGAATTTTTTTAATGCGTTAAGTTTGTTTTGTTTGGTTATTAATTCTGCATTTTTTCCTCTTAATAACTTAACCTCTTCGCATAATTTTTCGTTTTCAACACTTAAAACTTTAAATTGTTTTCGCAAATTTTTAATTTCTTTTTCTTTTTCAGACAAATTTACAAGTGTTTTTCTCAACATATCATTTGCTTTTTCGTTGTCTTTTTTAAGCATAATATTTGCCTGCTCACTTGCTTGTTTTTTCACAAGTTTAACAAGTCCCAAAAATAAACTATTTATGTCGCTTTCGGTTAATAGTCTTCTATCTGGCATACTCACCACATTATTTGGCATTTTACCTTTCACATTAACACCTTCTTTTTTTAATTTTTCAACACATCTTTTAAACATTTCTTTATCCTTAACCATTGTCATTCTGTATTTGTTTTGAAGTCGCACCATTTCGGATATATCACCATTTGCAAGTGTTAAACAAGCCTTTCTTACCGATATTCCCTTTGCAGTTAATTTTAGAATGTTAACAATAACATCTTCTGTTTCCTTTTCGGAAAATTCTTTTTGTTCAACTTTTTGGTGCAAACTTATATCAATTTCAAGTTTTTTTCTTCTTAACTCATCTTCTTCCAAACATTTTAATTCTGTGTAGTAATAATTTCTAACGCTGTTTGGCATTCGGTTAGTTTTGTGTGCAAAGTCTGCAAACAATTTGGATAAACTCTCGTTGTTTAATTTGCCCTCTTCTATAAACCTAAAAAGACTGATAACATCTTCATCTTTCCATTTTGAATAATTTTTCATTGTAATCTCCTTTTTGCAAGAAAATTATTGACAAAAAAAATTTTTATTAAACTATAAATTTTAGAAATAATTTAAAGTGCTACAATAATTTTTGAATACATATAAATAGAATATGAAAAAAGTACAAATATTTAGTGATAATGAATTTCTTATAGAATTTAACAATTCCAATTATTGCATAGACAATTGCACTCATTTGGAGATAACAGATATGCCCAAAGAAGTTGTTTTAAAAATATATCCAATTGACCAAAGCAATTTGTCCATTCCCTATTGTGCAAAACTTGAACTTGTGAACAACAAAGTTTATTGTGAAAGCAAACTAGTTAAAACATATAACACTCAAAATAGATGTGATGTGTTTATAAGTCCATTTAAAATTTCCAGTTCTAACATTGTTTACACAAACCATCACACAGTTAAAAACACAAGATATTTAATAACTTGTTTTGAGGACAGAATAAAAATTTCATCAACAAAAGGCGAATACAGTTATGAAACAAATTGCATAGATTGCAATTCCTCCGTTCAAGGCAACAACATATATGTTTTGTGCAAAAACGATGATACAAAAACACTTATTTGTTTTAACACCACAAATTCAACTTTTTTTCAAATAGATGGCAACCAAATTGAAATATCAGAAAACAAAATAAAATCATTGCAAAAATTAAACGATATGGCAAAACACACAGTTGTAACCACCTATTCAATTGATGACTTGCCAACGCAAGAAAGCCAAGAACTCTACACCGAGCAAAATAAAAGAAGTGCAAAAATAGATGAACTGTTGCCCTACAACTTTTTTGAAGCAATAAAGGCAAAAGACATAAAATTGGCAAAAACATATCTTTCAAACAAACTATCATCATTATCCGATGAACAAATTTATTCTTTTTTTGGAACATTTAACAGAATACAACTAACTTCACTTAATCCTTTAACCTACACTTTGTACTGCGATGATGTTGCAAAAGATTACACAATCTCAATTTTTAACAACAAGATTGATGAAATAAACGATTAATTTATAAAAGTAAATTCATATATACTTTTATCAGTTTTTGTTATTTATTATTATAAACAATTGTTTAAAATATTATTGATTTTTTGCAAATTACCATATATACTAGGTGCAAGGAGGCAAGCTTATTTTGTAAGCATAATAAAAATATGGACCAATTTATAAAAAATCTAAAAACACTATCAAATTATTACACACAAAAAGAAATAGCAGAAAAAACTGGTTTTTCTGCAAGTAGCATTGCAAATTATATCAGTGGAAAAAGTCAACCATCTGTTTTGTTTTTGCTTCAACTTAAAAAAATTTTTAGAATTGATATAGACCAATTTTTAACAAGTGATTTTCAAATCAACCATTTAGGTGCAAAAAATTACAGTTATAAAAAATTTATTGGAAGTTATATTGTTTATTACTATAATTCCAGTGCATACAAAGGCAAAGTTGGAAGTTATAACTATGACATTTTAACTTTTGGAATAATAACAATAACAGAAGAAATGGATTTTTCAACAGCAAGTGGAATAAAAGCACTTGGACTATTTATGCTAAAAAGAAGTCAAGCAGAAGAGTATTTAAACACATTAAACTCATTTAAAGGCGACTTGAATAAGATAAACGAATTTTACTCTCAATTTGAAAACTACTATTGGGGCAACTTAGAGCAAAATCAAACTCAACTTTTTATTTCACTAAAAAACAATAATGACAAATGTATGATTATATTAAACAATCCACCATCGGACAAAAAGTATATTGGAGGGCTGGGAACGGTTAATTCCATTTCAAGAGGCAGAGAGCACGTTCCTTGTGTTCAATATATTTTATTTTCTAACAGTGTGTTTAGTTTGCCTGATGGAGAAATATACAATTTGCTTTCACTTGGAATAACCGAGATAAATGCAAAAAGTGAAATTACAGATTTAATTAATCTTGTTAAAAAACTCTGTTTAAACAACAATACTGGACTTAATGAATATCAACAAAAAAGAATTATAGAAGATTCCATAAAAAACATCATAAGTGACACCGTTGATGCCAATATGTTTAGATTTGCAAAAGTTAGCAACATTGAAGATGACAACTATTATAGATTAATAAAGGATGCTGACTATGAATAATAACATTGAGAGTCTTTTTGCCAATTTAATTGACAATTTAAAGAAAAAAAACAGCAGTGACATTTCCAATGTAATAAAAGCATATAACTTTGCAAAAGAAAAACATCAACATCAGTTTAGAAAAGATGGACAACCTTATATTATTCACCCACTTCAAGTTGCAAGCATATTAGAGCATTTAGATTTTAACACCGATGTTATTAGTGCTGGTTTATTGCACGATACAGTTGAGGACTGTGGAGTTACAATCGAAGAAATTAACAATATTTTTAACAAGCAAGTTGCACAAATTGTTGATGCAGTTACAGCAATAACAAAAGAGAGTTTTAAACCAGATGCAGAGAACATCTATTCTGATACAAATGATTTTCTTAAACTTGCTCTTGAAGACAAAACCTATCAAAAACTAATTTCAATTGGCAAGATGAATAAATTTGGCTTTTATATTAAATTTGCAGATAGATTAAACAACTTGCAAACAATTGGAGTTTTTCCTAAATACAAAAAAGAAGCAAAAATTGTAGAAACAAAAAAGTGGATAATTCCCCTTGCAAAACTTTTAAAATCTAAGTATTTTTATGAAAATTTAAAAAACGAATGTTTTTTAATTAGCAGTGAAGATTACAATCAAGATTTTTTAACCTATTACAATAGATATAAGAAAAACACAGAAAATTACATTAAAAAACTAAAAACATTTTTAAGTATAGAAATAAGTTCATACCTTAGAGCGCAAAAAAACAAATTTAGTTTATATAAAGTGATTATTGAACCAAAAACACAATTGGAACTATACAATTTAATAACAAAACACTTTGAAATAAGCAAACTATCCAAAATTAAAGAGAGCAATTTTATTAATGTTCCAACCTATAACATTTATGTTGTTTTAAACGAAAAATCTCAAAATGAATTGTCATCTCTTTATGAAATGATTGATGAAACAAGCATTTCCAAAAAGTTTAAAGTTATTGGCGTTATAAACGATGAGTTTAACAACAACTTTTTAACAATAAAAGACAACATAAGAAATTTATTCTCAATAACCTTGGTTTCTCGTGCAGAATACACCGAAATTCAAAACGGAACAACGGAAGGAACGGACATTGATTTAATTGATGAAACAATTGCAGGAGGAGTTGACACAAAATATATAACAGTTTACTCTTCAAGTAACGAAAAAATTAAAATTCAAGAAAAAAGCACAGTGCTTGACTTTGCCTTTAAACTGCACAAAGATATTGGTTTTAGTTGCAAGTATGCCTACATTAACGATTCACCAAACAAATCTCCAATTTTTACACGACTTAATGACGGCGACAAAATTGATATTGTTTGCGAAATAGAAAACGGAATGAATATCAACATTGCCCAACTTAGATGGCTTGCATATTGCAAAAACGAATACACACAAAGAATTTTAATTAAGTATTTTGAGAAAAAATATAATCAATAACAATAAAAAATATCACACATAAACTTTAAAAACACCAAAAATGTTTATATTGTGTGATATTTTTTGTTGCAAATTAATAAATTAATTTTTTATTATTATGTTATTTATTATCACTTTCTTTTTTATTTTTCTCTTCCATTTCCTTTATTTGACCAAGAAATTTTTGCATTTTTTTATCAAGAACCTCGTCAATATTGTAATCTCTAAAAAAATACCTCATTTGTTCCAAACACATACTAACATCTGCAATTTCTTCCACCAAGTTTTCTATTATCTTTTTGTTGTCGCTATACTCTTTGTATAAAACTTTTCGTTTGTATTTGTTGATTGCAACAATCAACTCTCCCATCTCTTCAATGCATTGGTCATACTGAGCAACCTCTCCCCACAACTGTGTTGCCTTGTTGTATATTTCTATTCTTTCCTCTTTACTTAGCATATTTTTCTCCTTGTTTTATTATATACTTTTAATAAAATTTTTCAAAACATTGAGTTAAAATTTTTTTAGTTTTATTTTTATAACCTCTTTTCCCCATTTTTAAAACATTGAATATTTATTCAAAAAAATGGTTAAAAATTTTCGCCATTTTTAGTTGTGTTTTAATTCAACAAGTGATATCATTAAATTAATTGTCAATATATAGTTGCATAAAAAACAATGATACACAATATATTGTTATAACAATAAAAGGAGATATACATATGGTACAAGTGATTAAAAAAGATGGAAGTTTGGAAGATTACGACATAAACAAGGTTATTAAAGCTGTTTCAAAGTCGGCAGAAAGGGTTCTTGTTACATTCAGTGATGAAGATATTGAAAAACTTTGTAACAGAGTTAATGGCAATGTTGAAAATTTAAATATTAGCAAAGTGCCAATTAAAACAATGCACAGCATTGTTGAAGAAGCACTTGAAACATATTTTCCAAAAGTTGCAAAAAGTTACAAAGATTACAGAGATTACAAACAAGATTTTGTTGCAATGCTTGATGAAATTTATCAAAAAAGTCAAGCAATTATGTATATTGGCGACAAGGAAAATGCAAACTCAGACAGTTCACTTGTATCAACAAAAAGAAGTTTAATTTTTAATCAATTAAATAAGGAATTGTATAAAAAATTCTTTTTAAATCAAAACGAAATACAAGCAATTAATGATGGTTACATATACATTCACGATATGTCTGCAAGGCGTGACACAATGAACTGTTGCTTGTTTGATGTTAAGGCAGTTTTAACTGGTGGATTTGAAATGGGCAATATTTGGTATAACGAACCAAAAACTCTTGATGTTGCATTTGATGTTATTGGAGATATTGTCCTTTCGGCAGCAAGTCAACAATATGGTGGTTTTACAATCCCTGAATGCGATAAAATATTGTCTAAATACGCACAAAAATCATACGATATTCATTATAACAGATATAAAAGTTTGGGGCTTAGCGATGATGTTTGTGAAAGAGAAACATTAAAAGATGTTGAAACAGAATACAAACAAGGTTTTCAAGGTTGGGAATACAAATTTAACACTGTTGCATCTTCAAGAGGAGATTATCCATTTATTGCAACAAGTTGTGGTCTTGCAACAGATAAATTTGGAAAAATGGCAACAAAAGCACTTTTGGAAACAAGAAAAAATGGACAAGGCAAAAAAGAATGCAAAAAACCTGTACTCTTCCCAAAAATCATATTCTTATACGATGAAAACTTGCACGGAGAAGGCAAACAATGTCACGATGTTTTTGAGGCAGGAATTGAATGCAGTTCAAAAACAATGTATCCAGACTGGCTTAGCTTAACCGGTGAAGGTTATGTTGCAAGCATTTACAAAAAATATGGCAAAGCAATAAGTCCAATGGGTTGCAGAGCATTTTTGTCACCTTGGTATGAAAGAGGTGGAATGAAACCTGCCGATGAAAATGACCAACCTGTTTTTGTTGGAAGATTTAACATTGGTGCAATATCCCTTCACCTACCTTTAATTTTGGCAAAGGCAAGAAAGGAAAACAAAGATTTTTATGAAGTGCTTGACTATTATCTTGAAATGATAAGAAAATTACATTTAAGAACTTATGAATATTTGGGACAAATGCGTGCTTCAACAAATCCTCTTGCATATTGCGAAGGTGGATTTCTTGGTGGACACCTTAAATATTCAGATAAAATTGAGCCACTTCTTAAAAGTGCAACTGCTTCTTTTGGCATAACAGCATTAAACGAATTACAACAACTATACAACAAAAAATCTCTAACCGAAGATGGTGCTTTTGCCCTTGAAGTTTTGGAATACATAAACAAAAAAGTTAATCAATTCAAAGAAGCAGATGGAAAACTGTACGCAATTTATGGAACACCTGCAGAAAACCTTTGCGGACTTCAAGTAAAACAATTTAGAAGACTTTATGGAATTATTCCAAATGTGTCAGACAGAGAATATGTTTCAAACAGTTTTCACTGTCACGTAAGCGAAAACATTTCCCCTATTGTTAAACAAGATAAAGAAAAACGCTTCTGGGATTTGTGCAACGGTGGAAAAATACAATATGTTAAATATCCAATTGACTATAACAAAGAGGCATTTAAAACACTTGTTAAGCGAGCAATGGATATGGGATTTTATGAAGGTGTTAACCTTGCCCTTTCATATTGTGATGATTGTGGATACAGTCAACTTGATATGGAAGTTTGTCCAAAGTGTGGAAGCAAAAACTTAACCAAAATTGACAGAATGAATGGCTATTTGGCATATTCAAGAGTTAAGGGAGATACAAGATTGAATTCTGCAAAAATGGCAGAAATAAAAGATAGACGGAGTATGTAAAAATGAATTATCACAATATAACAAAAGATGATATGCTAAACGGCGCAGGATTAAGAGTTGTACTTTGGGTTGCAGGTTGCAGTCACAAATGCAGAGGTTGTCACAATCCTCAAACCTGGGACAAAAACGGTGGTATATTGTTTGATGAGAATGCAAAAAATGAGCTATTTGAAGAGTTAAAAAAAGATTACATAAATGGAATAACTTTTTCTGGTGGCGACCCTCTTTTTTGCGATAATATTGATGAAGTGACAAAACTAGCAAAACAAATTAAAACAAATTTTCCAAACAAAACAATATGGTTATACACAGGATATAAGTTTGAAGAAATTAAAAACTTGGAGATAATAAATTATATTGATGTTTTGTGTGATGGTGAATTTGAACTTGATAAAAGAGATGTAAACTTGCCTTGGGTTGGCAGTTCCAATCAAAGAGTTATTGATGTTAAACAAACTTTGCAACAAAACAAAGTTGTGCTTTTGTAATAATAAATTATAAGCAAAGATAAATTATTTTGAATTAGCAATAATTAAATACTAAATCAACTATTTAACAAGTGACATTTTAAATTATTTGTAATTAATCAATAATCTAAAACTTTGGTAAAACTATAAATATGAAATTAGAAGAAGCAATAACAAAAAGAATATATGCTTTGTGTAGTGAACACGACATAACACCTAACAAGTTAGCAACATTAGCTGGTATGCCTGCTGGTTCATTAAAAAGTATTTTTTATGGAAAAAGTAAAAACACAGGCACAAGAACACTACTTGATATTTGTCAAGCATTAGATATTTCGCTCTATGATTTCTTTAATGACAACTTATTTAAAGACAAAGATTTAGAAGGAACATATTAAGACTAAATGTTGATGAAAACATTTAGTCTTTTTTATAGAAAAACAAAAAATCCGTTAGTTGTTATAGACTTAAAATTACTATACTAAAACTCATACATTTTTTTTACAAATTCTTTTATTTTATTTTATTTTTTAACAACATTTGACAATATTTTTAAATATCTATACAATATTTATGTAAATTTTGCAAAAGATAATATGAGGTATGGTATGTCACAATTATTAATAGATTGGCAAGCACTTGGCAATGAAGCCATTGAAATTGCCAAAACAGTTGGAATAAAATTACTTGAAGTTATTGGTATTTTTATCCTTGGCTACATAGCAATTAAGTTGGTTATTGGCGTTTTGAAAAAAATATTTGAAAAATCTAAAATGCCAAAAGTCACCTACAAATTTTTGTTAAATGTTTTAAGGTTTTCATTGTATATGCTATTGCTTATTGCGATATGTCAAGTGATTGGAATACCTATAACTGGATTTGTTGCAGTAATATCAGCTGCTGGTCTTGCTCTTTCTCTTGCTATGCAGGGCAGTTTATCTAACCTTGCAAACGGTGTTGTTATTATAAGCACAAGACCTTTTAAAGAAGGCGACTATATTTCCATTGACAGTGTTGAAGGAACAGTTGTTGAAATAAAAATGTTGCACACAATTATTGCAACATCAGACAATAAAGTTATAAGCATTCCAAATTCTTTGGTGGTTGAAAGTGAATTAATAAATTACAGTGCAAACCCAACAAGAAAAGTTATTTTCACTTTTAGTGTTGACTATGCATCAGATGTAAATGTTGTTAAAAACATAATTTTGGAAGTAATGACAAATTGCAATAAAGTAATTTTGGAACCTGCACCATTTTGTGCATTAAAAACACTTAATTCAAGTTCACTAGACTTCACTGCAAATTGTTGGTGCAATTCCGATGATTATTGGGATGTTTACTATGAGATTATGGACAAGGTGTTTAACGAGTTTAAGAGAAACAATATTTCAGTTCCATACAATCAAATGGAAGTTAGACTTAGAAACGACACAGTTGTTATGCCATTTAATAAAAAACCTTTGGAAAAAAGAGATGAAACAAAAGCAGTTAAACCTGTTAAAGTTGTTGATGGTGATGTGTTAGACAAAATGTTCCACAGCCTAGCAGTAAAAACAAAAGAGAAAAAAGAGAGAAAGAAACAAAAACTGCAAAATAAAAAAATTGATACAGAAAACAATTCAAAAGAAAAAAAGAAAAAAATCAAATAAGAAATGGCACTTTTAATTGGGGTGCACCCCAAAAGTTGGACAAAAATTTAATTAAATAATTTGATTTTGAGTTCGGTATTTTACCGGACTCATTTTTAATTTGAGTATTATTCTCTCGTTATTGTAATAATATATATATTCTTTTAGTTTGTCAATGAAAGTGTTAACACTTTCAAATTTTTCACCAT
>CASFHZ010000075.1 GCA_949294585.1 uncultured Christensenella sp.
ACAAGTGAGTTCAAAAGTTCAAATGGGTCAGACTCTATTCCTTCCAAAATTACACGGAAGAATTGTTCAATAAACTGCAAATGTTGAGAAAATGTATCACTTGAATTATATTCTTCATCAATAATTTCACCGTTTTCATCTCTTTTTGCAGTAAGAGAAATTGTGTCATCTTTTAAAGTTGTCATAACGTGAAAAGGATTAATTATACCCATTTGAGAAGAACCAACATCAATTACTTTACCGTGCAAGTTTATTGCAAGATCGGTATATTCATTTTCTGGGTCCAAAATAAACACTTTTGTGTTATCGGCAGCAAAGTTTGTTAAAAGTGTTTTTGTTGCATAAGATTTTCCAGAACCAGATTTTCCAATTATCATCATATTTGAGTTTACTCTTTCTCTGTTTCTTAAAAAGAAATCAACAAAAACAGGAAATTCATTATCACCAATATAAAAGCCGTTTGGGTCTTGAAGAGCACCAGAGATAAATGGGAATATTGCAGCCAAACTTGTTGTTGGTATCCCTCTTTTGCATTCTTTTACATTGTCACGCATTGATATATTTGAACTTACAAATGCATCAACTTGTCGTCCAAACATTTCGGTGTATTTAAAGCCCTCTTGTCTTAAAATTGCTCTAACCTCTTTTCTTGCAGGTTCTTCGCAAGTTACAAAAACATTTACATCAAAAAGTTGTTCGTTGTTGTTTTTTAAACTAACAAGAAGTGCTCTTAATGTTTCAAGGTGTGTTTCGTTTTCAATTTGTTTACTTGATGAGGCACTTCTAGCAAATTTACCTTCCATTTCCATTATTGCCTTATCAATTGCTTTTTCTGATTCATATTTTTTTTGAGGTTTAATTTTTGTAACAACTTTTGTTCGGTCAAGAAGATAGAAAGATGAACCCCAAGCATCAGGTACTTGAATTGGATAATCTGAAATAACAAATTGTCTATATGGTTTGTTATCAATAAGCACACGGCCTGCCTGAAATTTTATTTTTTGAGGAGCAACCCAATCATAGTACTTACTCATTGGAATGGCATCGAGTTCTCTTTCATCAAACTCTTTTCCATAATTTGCTTTTAAAAACACAAGTAGTTCTTTGCCAACAAGTCTTCTTGAACTTATTGGAGTTACTGCTTGATATAGTGTTGTTATCATACCATTAACTGTATTTTCAAGAATTTCCCTATCTTTATCATAAACAACGATGTAAAAATAATCTTTATAAATTTTTTCTTGTCTGTTTCTTCGTTCCATTTGGGAAACTCTTTCTTCAAAAATGCCTGCTCTTACTTCAACTTCTTTTTGGCTTATTTCGCCTTCGTATTGAAGTTCCATTAAATTATCATATTTTTTATCTTCATTATAGATATAGTTATCCAAAACCATTGCCTTGTTTAATTTTACAATAGATGCTGTTTGGTCGTTGGTTAATCTTCTTAGTGCATTAGCAAAAGTTTTAATAACCATTTCTCTTTTATATTCATTTAGTAAACTAAAAACAATTGGTTGAATTTCAATAACTTGAGCATAGTACTCATTGAAATTGATAAATCTGTCTTGATATAGTCCAGAAAAAGGAATAATTTCTTGAATAGGTGCATTGCCCTTTGCTTTTTTTTGAGAATATTTTTTTTGTTGAGCAAAAAATCTAAACAAATAACCAAGTGTGGAATATAACCTCATATCATCTGAAACTTTAAAGAACAGAGAAATGATAATCGCACACCAAGCAATGCCAATCCAATAGTTTAAGCCATTGGCAAAATTACTGAGGAAAAAACCCAAAGCCCCCGCAATGCCAATAACACCAAAAATGACATCGGATAAGGTTATGTTTTTAACAATCTCCATTTTTACTTTGGTTTTTCTTGGAATTATTCTCATATGTTACCTCACAAATATAATTATTTAATTTATTATAGTATATTCTAACCAAAAATCAAAAACAAATTTAACAATAAAATAAAAAAATAAAATAAAATACCAAAATAATTTTGATATTTTATAAAATTATATCTTTTAAACAACAGGATATTATTAATAATGATATTTTAATAAAAAATAAAAAAGCAGTGGGTTAATCTGCTTTTTTGTTAATTTAATTAAAAATAATTGGGTTAGATTATTTTTATTTTTTTGAAATTTAATTAATGATATTTTATTATTTAATAATTTTTGAAACAACACCAGAACCAACTGTTCTACCACCTTCACGGATAGCAAAACGAAGACCTTCTTCGATAGCGATTGGAGTGATAAGAGAGATTTCCATAGAAATGTTATCTCCTGGCATTACCATTTCAACACCTTCTGGAAGTTTAATTGTTCCTGTAACGTCTGTTGTTCTGAAGTAGAACTGAGGTCTGTAACCATTAAAGAATGGAGTATGACGACCACCTTCTTCTTTCTTCAATACATAAACTTGAGCTGTAAATTCTGTGTGTGGGTGAATTGAACCTGGTTTGCAAAGAACTTGTCCTCTTTCAATTTCTGATCTTTGGATACCACGAAGCAATAAACCAACATTGTCTCCTGCTCTTGCTTCATCAAGAAGTTTTCTGAACATTTCAACGCCTGTTACAACTGTTTGTTTTCCTGAATCTTTCATTCCAACAATTTCAACTGTATCATTAATTTTAACAGTTCCTCTTTCTACTCTACCTGTAGCAACTGTACCACGACCTGTGATTGTGAATACGTCTTCAACTGGCATCAAGAAAGGTTTATCTGTTTCACGAGCTGGATCAGGAATATAACTATCAATAGTATCAAGAAGTTCTTGAATTGGTTTTAACCATTCACTATTAAGGTCACCTGCTTCACAAGCTTCGCAAGCTTTTAATGCTGAACCTTTAACAATTGGAGTATCATCTCCTGGGAAACCGTATGATGATAACAATTCTCTGATTTCCATTTCAACAAGTTCTGCAAGTTCTGGGTCTGCTTGATCCATTTTGTTCATAAATACAACAATGTATGGAACACCAACTTGACGAGCAAGCAAAATGTGTTCTCTTGTTTGAGGCATTGGACCATCTGCAGCTGAAACAACAAGAATTGCTCCGTCCATTTGTGCAGCACCTGTAATCATATTTTTAACATAGTCAGCGTGTCCTGGACAATCTACGTGAGCGTAGTGTCTGTTTGCTGTTTGGTATTCAACGTGTGCTGTGTTAATTGTAATACCTCTTGCTTTTTCTTCTGGTGCTTTATCAATGTCTTCATATTTCATTTTTTCTGCAAGACCTCTAAGAGCACTGTATTGGCAAATAGCTGAAGTAAGAGTTGTTTTACCGTGGTCAACGTGACCAATTGTTCCAATATTTACGTGTGTCTTACTTCTATCAAATTTTTCCTTAGCCATTTTTAATTTCTCCTTTTTTTGATTTTTAATCGATAAGATAATAACATATCTTTTTAAATTTTCAAAACACTTTTTAAAAATATTTGTTTAATATTTAATTATTTAAAGTGTTTTTATGATTTTTTACGTTCTCCAACAATTTTTTCGGTTATTGATTTTGGAACTTCTTGATATTTTAATGGTTCCATAACGAATGTACCTCTTCCTTGTGTTTGAGAACGAAGGTCAGTAGCATAACCAAACATTTCTGAAAGTGGAACTTCTGCCCTTATTCTTTGATATCCTGGAATTGAATCATTTCCAAGCAAAATACCACGGCGAGATGTTAAGTTACCCATAACTGTTCCAAGATATTCATCTGGAACATCAACTTCAACTTTCATAATTGGTTCCAACAAAACTGGGTCTGCTTTTGCAACACCTTCTTTAAATGCAAGAGAACCTGCGATTTTGAAAGCCATTTCTGAAGAGTCAACATCGTGATATGAACCATCAAAAACTGTTGCTCTAAAGTCTATTGTTTCATAACCGGCAATAACACCGTTCATTCTTGCTTCATCAATACCTTTGTTTACAGGTTGAATAAATTCTTTTGGAATTGAACCACCAACTGTTTTATCAACAAATTCATATCCTGAACCTGGTTCCAATGGTTCAAATTTAACCCAGCAGTGACCATATTGACCTTTACCACCAGATTGTCTAACGAATTTACCTTCTGCTTCAACAGTTTTTCTTATTGTTTCACGGTATGCAACTTGTGGTTTACCAACATTTGCCTCAACCTTAAACTCACGAAGAAGTCTGTCAACAATAATTTCTAGGTGAAGTTCTCCCATACCAGAAATTAAGGTTTGTCCTGTTTCTTGATCTGTTTGAACTCTAAATGAAGGGTCCTCACGAGAAAGTTTACCAAGTGCCAAACTCATTTTTTCTTGCATATCTTTTGTTTTTGGTTCAATAGCAAGTTGAATAACTGGCTCTGGGAATTTCATACTTTCAAGTTGAATTGGGTGATCCTTGTCGCAAAGTGTATGTCCTGTTATTGTGTCTTTTAATCCAACAATGGCAGCAATATCACCTGCTTTAACTTCTTGAATTTCTGTTCTGTTGTTTGCGTGCATACGGATAAGTCTTCCAACTCTTTCTGTTTTTCCAGTATTTGCATTGTAAACATATGAACCTGCTTTTAACACACCGCTATAAACTCTGAAGAATGTTAAAGAGCCAACAAATGGATCTGTTGCAATTTTAAACGCAAGTCCAGCAAGTGGAGCGTTAAAATCAGCTTTTCTAACTTCTTCTTGTTCTGAATTTGGATTAATGCCTTTAATTGCCTCAATATCAACTGGTGATGGCAAATAATCAACCATAGCGTCAAGAAGGTTTTGAACACCTTTGTTTTTGTATGAAGAACCACAAAGCATAGGAGTTACAGTTTTTGCAATTGTAGCTTTTCTTATTGCTTTTTTAAGTTCATCAATAGAAATTTCTTCTCCAGCAAAATATTTTTCAAGAAGTGCATCATCAGTTTCAACAATTGCTTCAATCAACTCATCGTGTCTTTTTTGTGCTTCTTCTTTATATTCGGCTGGAATTTCAACTTCATCAATTATTTTTCCCAAATCATCTTCTGGAATATAAGCCTTTAATGTTAAAAGGTCAATAATACCTCTAAATGTGTCAGCCATACCAATTGGCATTTGAAGAGGAAGTGGTTTTGTATGAAGTCTATCTCTAACAGATTCAACACATTTATCAAAATAAGCATCATCTCTATCCATTTTGTTAACAAAAATGATTACAGGGACTTTGCATTCTGTTGCTTGACGCCAAACAGTTTCTGTTTGTGGTTGAACTTTGTCACGCGCACTAAGAACCAAAACTGCACCATCAAGAACTTTTAATGAACGCAAAACTTCAATTGTGAAGTCAACGTGTCCAGGAGTGTCTATGATGTTTATTTTATGGTTTTTCCAATGACAAGTTGTACAAGCAGAAGTAATTGTTATACCTCTTTCTTGTTCTTGTGCCATCCAGTCCATAGTTGCAGCACCATCGTGCACTTCACCTATTTTGTGAGTGATACCTGTATAGAAAAGGATTCTTTCTGTTGTTGTTGTTTTACCAGCGTCAATGTGTGCCATAATACCAACATTACGCGTTAAAGAAAGATTTTCTTCCATATTTTCTCCTTTTTTAGTTTAAATTGATTAATAAAATTAATAACTTTAATATTATTAACTAATAAATTAAGTTTTAAAATTTAACAAAACTTAAAAATTAATTTATTTTTATACACCCTAACACTGAGTGTATTTTTCAAAATTTTATCGCAAAGAACGAGGCTCGACATTTTTATTCACGAAGGAGTTTACTTTTAGGCAAATGACTTTGTGATAAAAATGACAGTAAACGAAATTGTATTTGAACTTTGTTATTCTTTTTCCAATAAAATTTTGACTGTGTATTTTTCAAAATTTTATCGCAAAGAACAAGGCTCGACATTTTTATTCACGAAGGAGTTTACTTTTAGGTAAATGACTTTGTGATAAAAATGGCAGTAAACGAAGTTATTTGCGAATAAAATTTTGAAAAATTACCATTTGTAGTGAGCGAAAGCCTTATTAGCTTCAGCCATTCTGTGCATTTCATCACGACGTTTAATTGCAGAACCTTGGTTGTTGTAAGCATCTAATAGTTCGCCTGCAATTTTATCTTCCATTGTTCTTTCACCATTTCTTTTTCTAGCGAATAAAACAATCCAACGAATTGCAAGAGTTTGTCTTCTTTCAGGTCTAATTTCCATTGGAACTTGGTATGTTGCACCACCAACTCTGCGACCTTTTGTTTCAAGAACTGGTTTAACATTTTCAATTGCTGTTGTGAACACATCAATTGCATCTAAACCTGTTTTTTGAGCAATTTTATCGAAAGCACCATAAACAATGCTTTGAGCAATACCCTTTTTTCCATCATACATAACTTGGTTAATAAATTTTGTTACAAGTTTGTTGTGGTATTTTGGATCTGGCAAAACATCTCTTTTTGGCACACCATTTCTTCTTGGCATAGTTTCTCCTTTTAAATTCACAATTAGTGAATAAATCAATTAGTAATAAAAATTTTATTGTTTAGGTTTTTTTGCACCGTATTTTGAACGGCTTTGATTTCGTTTTGCAACACCAGAAGCATCAAGTGCACCTCTTATGATGTGATAACGAACACCAGGTAAGTCTTTAACTCTTCCACCACGAACTAAAACAACGCTGTGTTCTTGAAGATTGTGTCCAATTCCTGGAATGTAGCAAGTACCTTCTTGACCGTTTGAAAGTTTTACACGGGCAATTTTACGAAGCGCTGAGTTAGGTTTTTTAGGAGTAGTAGTTTTAACTGCTAGACAAACACCTCTTTTTTGAGGGCAGTTTTCTAGAAGTGGAGATTTACTTTTTTTATCAAAAGATTTTCTACCACTGCGAACTAACTGGTTGATTGTAGGCATTTTTTATCCTCCTTTATTAGATTTGCTAAACTTAAATTTCAAAAGAAATTAATTTTTTCATCAATAACACGACTTGCATCTTGTACACTCTAACGAGATTTTTTAGTGAATTACTAACAACTCCCATTTGACATACAAGTTATCGGTAAAACAAATGGGCAAAACTTAGGTTGATTGCTACCTGCCGTCTGTTAATGCTGGCCTTACTAGCAAAATAAGGACTTATTCTATGCTAGTCACAAAAAAACTATGCAACCACGCATACTGCATAAATAGTAACAAAAAAGTGATTAATTGTCAACAACAATTTAACCACTTTTAAATTAAATATTAATTTTTTTAAGGTTTATTAAACAAAAACTATTCAGCAAATTGGCTGTTGTATAACTCTGCATAAAATCCGTTTTTCTTAAGCAGAGATTCGTGATTGCCCTGTTCAACAATATTTCCATCTTTCATAACTAAAATTTGGTCTGCATTTTTTATTGTTGAAAGCCTATGCGCAATAACAAAACTTGTTCTTCCCTCTGTTAATTTATCCATAGCCTTTTGAATTAAAACTTCAGTTCTTGTATCAACACTTGATGTTGCCTCATCTAGTATTAGCATAGGTGCATTGTTCACCATTGCCCTTGCAATTGTCAACAATTGTCTTTGACCTTGACTTATATTTGCCGTTTCGTCTAACATCATATCATAACCATTTGGCAAAGAGCGAATAAAGTGGTCTATATGAGCAAAACAACAAGCATCTTCAACTTCTTTATCCGTTTTGTTTGGTGTGCCATAGGATATGTTTTCCCTAATTGTTCCTTCAAAAATCCAAGTGTCTTGAAGAACCATACCAAACAATGCTCTAACGCTTTCACGAGTCATATCTTTTGTGTTTACGCCATCTATTAATATTTCGCCGTCATCTATTTCATAAAATCTCATTAAAAGATTAACAAGTGTTGTTTTTCCTGCACCAGTTGGGCCAACAATTGCAACTTTTTGTCCTGGCAAAATTTTTGCACTGAAATTATGAATTATTGTTTTGTCTTTTTCATAACCAAAACTAACATTTTTAAATTCAACTAAACCTTTTATATTAGTCAATTTAATTTTGTCTTGGCTTTCAACTTCTTGTTCTTGTTCGCTTAAAAATTCAAAAACTCTTTCACTGGCTGCAGCAGTGCTTTGAAGTGTTCCAGAAATTTGTGCTATTTGACCAATTTGTTGATTGAATATTCTCATATATTGAATAAACGCAATAATTGTGACTGCAAATATTGGATTGTTAATAGCAATAATTCCACCAACAACGCACACAAGCACATATGCTAAATTGTTGATAAAATTCATCATAGGGTACATTGAACCTGAAAGAAATTGAGACAAAAGTGCTGAAGAGTAAAGATTTTTGTTTACAACCTCAAACTGTTCTTGTGTCTTTTCTTCGGAATTAAATACTTTAACAATATTATGTGCTGAATAATTTTCTTCAACAATACCATTTATTTCACCCAAAGAATTTTGTTGTTTAACAAAGTATTTTTGTGACATTTTAACAAGCACAGTAACCAAAATCATACTAATTGGAAGTGAGCACAAAGTTAGAAGTGTTAATTGCCAAGAGTTTACAAACATCATTATTAGTGCCCCAACGAACATTGTTACAGATGTAACAATAGAACTTAAACTTTGGTTTAGTGTTTGACCAATTGTATCAACATCATTAGTTATTCTACTTAAAATATCTCCAAAAGATTGAGTATCAAAATATTTAAGTGGCAAACGATTTATTTTTTCAGAAATCTGAGTTCTAAATCTTTGAGTAACTTTTGCAGTTATTCCACTCATTATATAACTTTGGAAATACGAAAATATAAAACTTAACACGCACATTGCAACAAGCCATAAGCAAATGGACATAACTTTTTGCATATTAACATCTATATTAAGTGCAAATGCGCTGAATATTTCTTCGCTTACAAGTTTAATTACATTTGGCAACAACAGTGATAAAACTGTTCCTATAATTGCAAAGAGCAAAGAAAATATAATTGAAACATAATGTGGTCTTAGTGATTTACTAAGTAATTTTATTGACTTTTTAAAATCTTTGGCTTTTTCAAATGACATTGCCCTTCCCATAGGACTTGCCTGTGGTTTGTGTTTAGGAGTTTTTTCAGTATTCATATTATAGTTCCTCCTTTGATAATTGAGATAAAGCAATTTCTTTATAAACATCACAATTTTCTAAAAGTTCCTTGTGTGTTCCATAACCAACCATTTTTCCTTCATCTAAAACTATTATCTTATCTGCATCAATTATTGTACCTATTCTTTGTGCAACAATAACTTTTGTTGCATCAATTGTATAATCTTTTAATGCTTTTCTTAGATTTTTATCTGTTTTGTAATCAAGTGCAGAAAAACTATCGTCAAATATGTATATCTCTGGTTTTTTTATAACTGCCCTTGCAATTGATAATCTTTGTCGTTGTCCACCAGAAACATTTGTTCCACCCTGAGCAATTTCGTAATCTACTTCATTTTCCAAATCTTTAACAAAGTCAGATTGACTTACTTTTAATGCCTCTTCAATTTCCTCATCAGTTGCATTTTCGTTGCCATACAACAAATTAGATTTTATTGTACCACTAAACAAATAACCCTTTTGTGGAACATAACCAAGTTTGTTATTTAATTCTTCAATTTTGTAATTTTTAACATTTTCTCCATCAATTAAAACCTCACCTTGTGTCGCATCAAAAAATCTTGGAATAAGGTTAATTAGCGTACTTTTTCCACTACCCGTTGAGCCTATAAACGCAACTGTTTCGCCTTTGTTTACTTTAAAAGATATGTCTTCCAAAACATATGCCTCTGCATCAGGATATTTGAAACTAACATTTTTAAATTCAATTGTTCCTTGTTCTTTTGTTTCAACACCTTTTCCATCAAAAAGATTGGATTTTGTTGACAAAACCTCATATATTCTTCTTCCAGAAACAACACCTCTTGGAATAAACACAAAAAGCATTGAAATAAACATAAAACTCATAAGAACGTGCATTGCATATTGAGAAAATGTTACCATTGTGTAGTATTCTAGCGAACCAACATTAATTAGGTATGCTCCAAGCCAATAAATTGCAACGCTTAAAGCATTCATAACAAAAATCATTCCCGGCATAAGTAATGACATAACTCTGTTAACAAATAAATTTGTTTTTGTTAAGTCTTTGTTTACAACCTCAAACTTTGCTTCTTGTTCCTTTTCTGCATTATATGCTCTAACAACTCTAAGTCCTGTTAAATTTTCTCTTGTTACATTGTTAATTTTATCTGTCTTTTTTTGAATAGCAGAAAATTTTGGAACTGCAACAAAGAACAAGAACATAACCAAAAATAGCAACAACACAACTCCACCAGCTGTTGTCCAAGTTAGTTGAACACTGCTATTTAGTATTTTGCTGATGGCAAAACACGCCATAGCAGGAGCTGTGATTGCCATTTTTAAAGTCATAAAAACTGTTTGTTCAACTTGTTTAATATCATTTGTTGACCTTGTTATTAAACTTGCTGTTGAAAATTTATTCATCTCTTCCATAGAAAATGAATTAACTTTTTTAAATACTTGTGATCTTAACTCTTTTGAAAACCTTGCGGCAATTCTTGAAGCAAAAAAGTTTACAATAAGGACACTGGCACAAATGCCAAAGGCAATTAATATCATTTTTAAACCAACATTCCAAAGGTCAGCACTAACTAGTGGCATTCCCTGTGCGTGTGCTTGAATTAATGACACAATTTCGCCCATATAGTCAATTAATTCCATTTCCAAGTAAACTTGAAAAACTATCATTCCAACAACGAATAACGAAGCCAACCAATCCATAAACTTAAAATATTTTAATAATTTAATCATAGTTTTTCTCCTTTATTGACACTATGTCAAATTAAAATGACTTGTATATTATATGAGCCAAAAAACATTTTGTCAACTACACACATCATTGCTAAACATTATTATTTTTTTATTATTTTTTTGTATTTAATTTTTTTGCTAATTAAAAAATTTTCTTTTTTAATAAAATTTTTTATATTATTTTCTTTTAAACAACTAAAATTTTAAATTAGTTTGTGCTTTAATTTATTAATTATGTTAGTTACTAATTTTAATTGACCTAATATATATCTCAAATTTTGATTTGAATAAAACCAATATGCCGCGTTTCTTTTACAACTTGACTTTTATGTTTGTCATATGATAGAATACTCTGTAAATTATAAATAATTTGCAAAAATAATTTTATTATTAATTAACAAAAAAAAGGAATTAAAAATGAAAAAATCAGTTAATATTTATTTCAATTACGACATTAATAGCAAAGAGAAGATTGATGTTTTTAAAAAAATTGGTTATGATGAATTTTATGTTGGAATTTACGATGCAAAAGAAACAATGAGTTGGCTTGAACAAATCAAATACGCAAATTCGATAGGCTTAACCTGTACAATGATACATTGTTCATATTATGAACCAAAATTAAATAATTTTTGGTTGGAAAATGAAATCGGCGATGAAATATGCAATTCATATATACAACAAATAGAAAGCTGTCACAACTATACAAAAAACTTTGTTGTACACTTAAATGGTGATTATAATTCTGTAACTTCACAAATTGGATTAAATAGAATAAGCAAAATACTAGAAGTTTGCGAGAAATACAATGTTAATTTATGCATCGAAAACTTATATTCAGAAAAAGAAATTCCTTTCATTTTTGAAAACATTAAACACAAGAATTTAAAAATATGCTTAGATTTTGGTCATCAACATTTTCTAACACCAAACTTTGACATTTTGAATAATTACAATGAATACATATCTGTTTTGCACATACACGACAATAACGGAACAAAAGACGAACATAAAATAATTGGGCAAGGAAATATAAATTGGCAAAAAATTGCTATTGATTTAAAATCAAGAAAAGATTTAATTTTGGCAAGTGAAATAAAATCAAACGATATTGAAAATTATAAAAGTGTACTAGAAGAAAACTTGCACAAATTAGAGTGGTTAAATGAATTAGTAAATTCTGAAAAAACAATAGAAATAAATACAAAAATTGGAAAGATATATGCAAATTATATAAATGATAATGATTTTTGTACAATTCAATTAAATACACAAAGCGAACGAATTGGCTTTATAAATTTCAAATTAAACTCTAAAAATCCAAAGAATGTGTGGCTAAACAAAATAGAAATTGCAGAAAAATATCAATCAAATGGTTTAGCAAATATTTTACTTCAACTATTTGAAACCTATTGTAAAGATAAAAGATATTTTACAATTGAAGGAAAATTTTATCCAGAAAACGACCACGCTAAACCATTCTATGAAAAAAATGGATATACAATAGAAAAAGAATATTATGATACATATATATATAAAGATTTAAGTACAACTTACTTAAATTCAACACAAAACAAAGAAAATTTAGAAAAGGAATTGTAAAATATTAAAAAATACCCAAAAACAAAAGTTTGTTACCTAAACAAAAGTTTTTGGGTTTTTTGTAGAAATAAAAATCCACGGGTAAATGAAGTGAACCCCGAAGGGGTCACTTCATAAAACCCTTGGATTTTTATTTGCTTTGTCTTTCAATTTCTTTTACTATGTTATTTATAACTTGATTTGAATTATGCCACCAATCTCTACTCCAAACTCTGTAAACCTTCCAACCTTTTGATTTTAAAAATTCATTTCTAAACACATCTCTTTCAAGTGCAGAAGATGCATTTTGAATAACAGATTGGTCTGTTTCAATTCCCAACAAATATTTATCTTTTTTTCTATCGTAAACAGCAACAGAAATCTTACTATCGGAATTTCCTAAATTTAATTCTGTTTTATATCCCAATTTATTTAGTTTTGTTGCAATTTGATTTTCAATTGGAAGTACATTTGAATATTTTGGCAAAGGTAAAGAATTTTCACTAAAACTATTTAATATGGTTTTAACTTCTTCATTGTTGCCACTAGAAACTGCTCTGACATATGTTAGGTAACTTCTTAGAAGTTTTGGTCCATAGTACTTAGAATTGTCAACTTTTAACTCTTCTGGTTCTATGCTTGTTACAACATAAATTTTTTGTTTTGCACGAGTAATTGCAACATTAAGTCTGTTTTCACCACCCTCATTAGACAATGAACCAAATATTGCATTAACTTTTCCAAATTCATTTTTTGCATAACCTATTGAAAATATAATGATATCTCTTTCATCACCTTGCACATTTTCAAGATTTTTAACAAACAAACTCACATCTTCGCCATTGTCAATTCTGCTTGTTTCTTTTATGTATAAATTTCTGAATTCATCATCTTCAAAACACTTTTTGTCCATTAAATCTTCTATGCAACTTTCTTGCTCGGAGTTAAATGTTATTATACCTATTGTTTCATTGTTTTTTCTTGTCTTTAACAGTTGTTTTGTTAATTCAACAACTTTTTGTGCTTCAATGAGATTTTTTCTGTCACTCCACTTTCCGTCAACTAAAATTCTTTCAATTGGTTTATGTCTTAAATTTTTTGATATGTTTGGTGCAATTTTTAAATTTCCAGAATAAAATGCTTTGTTTGAAAAATCTATTAATTCTTCGTTTTTGCTTCTGTAATGATATGTTATATTTGCGCTGTTAAATCTTGACACAGCTAGGTCTAACAAACTTTCCACTTCAAGTGCTGCTTGTGTTGAATAATCCAAATCGTCATCGGTGTTTGCACCCATATATCTCTTCATAAATGTTGTTGTTGGTCTAAGTTGTTTAGCATCACCAGCAACAACAATTGTTTTACCTCTATATATTGATGGAATTGTGTTTTCAATAAACACCTGAGATGCTTCATCAAATAACACCAAATCAAACATATTTCGTTTAAGTGGCAAAATTGTGGAAACATTTTCTGGTGACAACAACCAACAAGGGAACAACTTAAACAAGTATTCTCCATAAACTTCCATTGTTTTTCTAACAGGCCAAAAATTTTGTTTTTTGGAAATTTGATATATATAATCTTTGCTCTTTGAACTGCCATCAAGCATTTTGTTGTATTCAGCAACAAAACTTTGTTCTGCAATTTTTCTGCTCAATTCGTTTTGTTGTTTTTTCAATAGCACAATTCTTGACCTAATATTTTCAAAATCAACAATTGTTGAAAGAGTTGTTTTTTGCAAAGCCTCATATTTTACAATCTCGTGATAGATTCTTATTGGCAAAAGTTGCTTTAACACTTCTTTATATTTTGCAAAGGTACCAGAATTTTTATATGCAAAATTTAAAACAATTTTTTGATTTTCTTCAAGATTTTTTAATGTGCTATTAACATCTCTAATTTCAATATAATTTTCGATTGCATTTAACAACAATCTAAAAATACCATTATTGCCATTTAGTATTCCATCAAGTGCCATTAAATATCCACTGTCTGTTAATATGTTTTTTAGGAATTGATAATCTGCAATGTATTCATCAATTGCAGTTAATGTTTCTTTAAAATCCTTTTCCACAATCTTTTCTTTTTTTACCATATTTACCTTAGCAAAAGGATACAATGGGAAAAGCAAATAACTTGTTTTTAAAAAGTTGTCAGCATTTGTATATTCAAACTTTGTCACCATTTTAACAAGTGGTTTTATATTCTTTTGAGTTTTTACTTCTGTATAATAAGTAAGTATTTGTCTTGAATATTTATATTTTGCAACATCAAAAAGTGCTTGTCTTGTTGCACATATGTTTTTTAGTTTAGATTGTGCTTCTGCAACTGTATGCACACTTAAATCATCTTTTAAATGGTCAATAAATGGATTTTTCTTTTTATTTTCAACAAAATTATAATAAAGTTCTGCTTTGTTTTTCTCTTCCATAACACTAAGTGCATCGCTAAGTTGGTCATATGTTAAATCCATCAAGTGTTTATCTTTAAGCATTTGTTGGTAAATAGAGTACTCAACAGACCTCTTTCCAATTTTGTATGAATTATAGTACATTTCTTGCAAAGAAATACCAAAAGGTGTTTTTGTTGTTAAGCACTCGGAAATTGTGTTTAAATTTCCTATTTCTGTTTCTAAATGCCTTGAAACTTCCTCATATTCTCGTTGCAATTTTTCATCAACTGAATATTTTGATGTAATTTCGTGAATATTATAGCATCTTTCATAAAATGCTCTTTTGCCTTTTTCTGCATCTGTAATAAACATTGCCTTGTTATTTAAAGATGACAGTCTGTTAAAAACAACTTCAAGTGCTGCTTTCTTTTGTGAAACAACCAACACTTTTTTATTTTTACAAATAGCATCAGAAATAACATTGACAATTGTTTGAGATTTACCTGTTCCCGGTGGACCATAAATTACCATATTGCCACTTTCATTTACTTTTCTAACAACTTGCTCTTGTGCATAGTCAACATTGTTAATTAAGTATAAATCTTGGCACTTTGATGCTTTTTGTTTAATTGTTTTTGTGTTCAATAACTCATTAATACTGTCGTTTGTTAAATGCTTTTTCTCCAACGCAGAATAATCAGCATAAATAGAGTTTGCCAAACTGCACCTAGAAAGCAAACATAAATGTTTAATTTCCATACTATCTTGTTCAGTTGGTTCACTGTATCTGTTAAAAGGAAAAATATTTTTTCTTGTTTCTAAATGAATTTTTATTCCAAAAGATTTTAGGTATTCTAATAGTGCTTGTAAATTGGCAAATTTTGAACTTAAACAATCAAATTCCATATCAAGATCTTGCAAATTAAGATGTCCACTGTCTGCAATTGCCAACATAAGTGCCTTGTTTAGTTGCACATTTTCACCATACTTTAAGCAAATGTTAACATTGTTATCATCAATAACATCAATAACAACAGGAAACATAAGTAGTGGTGCTTTAAAGGTATAATTTCTAACAGAACCATAAACAAAAGGATAGCAAAGATAAAGTTCATACCTTCCTGTTTCTTTTTCAATCTCTTCTATTTCTCTTTTTAGGCACTTTAAATTTTGAACTTCCTGAGCAAAGACTTTTTTAGAAAATTCTCTTTTTTGCCTTTCATATTTTTGTTTTTCCTTTTCTTCTGCAAAATCTTTTTGTGGATATTTTTGCTCAACTTTATTTGCTTTTATAATTGCATCTTTTGTTTCCTTTCCAATAATACTAAAAGGAATACATTTGCCATTCCATAAAACTTCAAGCAACTCATTTGCCTTTTCTGGAATTTCATATAATATTTTACCCAAGTCAAAACCATTTTTCTTGGTAAAATTTTTCATATACAAACTTCTATTTTTACCACTAATTTCAATTAACCTTTCTTTGTAATATGTGTAAATACTTTTCATACCCTTTCCTTTTAATCATTTCCTTAATAAGGATAATATTTCCATCTATAATTGTTAAAATCAAAACTATAAAATTTTGAAATTATCGTATAAAACAAGTATAATACAACATTTTTTATTATTCAATAGTTAATTTGTATAAACAAAAAAAATTGTGTAGAAAAATTTTATAATTTTTAATTATTTAATAAAAATTAATGATTTTTTATAAAAATTTAACAAATTATTAGAAACAGCCACAAAATATATTAGAAAAAAAAATAATAAAAAGCCCAAAAACAAGTTTTATTTATCTAAAAACCGTTTTGGGACTTTTTTTTAAAATTAAAAAATACATAAAATTTAGTTGTTTAATTTTATACAAATAATATTTATAAAAAATTTATTTTTCTTCAATATTGTTTTTATCAGCATACAAAAATGGAGAAAATGCAAGCAAAAATTCTGCTGGATAATAAAGCACCAAGCACAATATTCCAACAACACTTAAACCAGCAAAAACATTAAGTAACAACATAAGGTCGCTTAAAAAGAATAAAACGCTTCCTAACATTATATTCAAATTTGTCAAATTCTTTTCAGAGATTAAATTTGATATACTCTTGCCCACCATCAACGAAATTATTAAAGCATAAACAACACAAATAATTTCCATTAACAAACTAGGATATTCAAAAAATGGAGCAAGCACAATTAATAGCATTGATGGAATAAAAATAATTGTTCCATAAATTAAATCTTTAACTTTGAATTTAACTATTGCACAATATGATACAAAGAAAAATATATGTCCAGTAGCAAACAACAAAGCACCTGTAATAAAATGAATTTCCAAAATAATATCTCCCAGCATTGCAAAAACAAGCCCAACAACTAGTATTATCGGAAATTTTAAGTTTGCCTTTAATTTATAAGCATAAAACAAATTAATTAATCCCACAATTACAAAAAGTAGGCTTGCAATACTCTTTAACAAAATACCATCAAAAATTATATAAAAAGAGTCCATAACAAGTATTGCTAACAATAAAACTAAATTTAATATAAAAATATTTCTTTTCATTTTTTTCCTCCTTTGTTATTTTAAAAACATCTTGAAATTTTCTTAGTTTTTCTATTTTGTTTAATATGCTTTGTTCATTCATTACTCACCTCAATGTAAATTTTTTCAAGTTCTTTTGCTGTGAACAAAACTGGCACTGGATATAACGGATTTGCCTCTTTTTCTGCAGTTTTTGCAAGATTAGGAATATCTTTTTCATCAATTAATGAAATTTTGTTGCCTATGTTCATTTCCAAATTCAAGTCCTCAATTTTTTTAATAAACATTTCACTTGCCAATTTTTTATCGCAATTTTTATCACACAAACCAATTTTTACGCATATTTTTTTTAGTTTTTTATAAATATTTTTTCCATACATTTTTAGAACATATGGAAGAAGTATTGCATTTGCCTCACCGTGTGCAATATTGTATTTTCCACCCAAAGAATGTGCAATTGCGTGAACATAACCAACATACGACTGCGTGAAAGCAATGCCTGCAAAATATGACGCTCTTAACATATTTTGCCTTGCCTCTAAATTTTCACCGTTTTTGTAAACTAAAAGAATGTTATCAAAAATAATTTTTATAGCATCAATTGCATACTTTCTTGTCTTTTTTGTTGTACTTCTTCCAATGTATGCTTCAATTGCGTGTGTTAATGCGTCCATTCCTGTTGTTGCTGTAACTTTTGGTGGTAGTTTTAAAGTTAGTTTTGCATCTAGTAATGCATAACTTGGTATTAAACAAAAATCATTAATGGCATATTTATATCTTGTTTCACTGTCGGTGATAACACTGGCAATTGTTGTTTCACTGCCCGTTCCTGCTGTTGTTGGAATTGCAAAAAGTGTTGGAATTTTCTTTCGCACCTTAAGAACCCCTTTCATATCCATTAAACTTTTTTTAGGTTTTATAACACAAGCACCAATTGCCTTTGCACAGTCCATTGGTGAACCACCACCAAAGGCAATTATTGCTTGACACAAATTGTCTTTGTATATCTTTAACCCATCTTTAACATTATTTGATGTAGGATTTTGTACAGTTTCATCATAAATAAATACATTTATTCCATTATTTTTTAAAACATCTTCTAACTCACCTGTAAGTCCCAAATTTTTTAGTGTTTTATCCGTAACAAGCAAAATATTTTTTAAATTTTTTGAGTTTAATATATCTGCCATTTGTTGATAGTCTTTTATTAAAACAGGTTCTCTATATGGCAAAAAAGGCATTGCCAATCTTAAAATAAGTTGATATGTTCTGCAATAAATTTTTTTAAATATATTCATAACTCCATCTCTCACACAATTTATTTGTTTTATTTTAACATACATATTTTAAATTTCAAAATTTTTAACATAGTTCTGTTAATATTTAACAAATCATTTTGATTTTTTTAAAAAAATGTGCATATAAAAACAAATATTGACAAAAATCCATAATGTTGTATAATTACTTTGGAGAAATACAAATGGCAAAGTTTAGTAAAAAACTAAAAAAATTCATAACAAGAGTAACAATAACAACAACATTAATTGGTTCACCCATTTTAATTACTGGAATTTCATATCAAAAATTTCAAGAAAATTTAAATAAACAAAAAGATATCCAAAACCAAGAAAGGTTTGATGGCATTGGTGATTTAATGGCACGCAATCAATATGGCACACCACTAACACTTGATGTTAAAGATGAACCATATTATGTCCAATTTTTCAACTTTAATGATGAACAAAAAAAAGAGGCTGTTGATGCAATAAAACGACTTGATGATATAAGCCAAAATCTAAACTATAAAATTATTGATGATGATGATATAAAAGTTAATCAAAGTATAAAAATATACTACACAACAACAGAAGAAATGTTAAACTTATCCTCAAATTCAAGTGCCATAGGTTATATTAACTATAACTACGATAATAGCAGTGCAACAATATCATATCCAATTAATATATATGTAAGCAATTATGTTGACAATATATATGATGAAAACGGAGTTAGTTTGCTTTCATATGTTATAAAACACGAGATGATGCATTCACTAGGTTTTTGTGACCTATATTATGATGAATACCTAAACAAATCAATTATGTACTACCAAGTAGATAAAAACCTCTACAATAATGACTTTACAGAATTTGATGAACAAAACATAAAACAAATATACGATTATGAAACAACTTCTTTAAAAGAACAGTATGATAATGGCAACATAAAAACATATTATCCTGATATAAACTCTATGGTATATAATCCTAAATTAAACCTTATATCACAAAAAAATAACGATGATGATTTAACCTATTAAATTTACATAAAAAAATACAAACAAAAATTAATTTGTTTGTATTTTTTTTAATTTTTTTACTCAGCACTCTTTTCTTCTTCTTGTGCTTTTTCTACTTTAACTTCTGGCTCTTTTGCCACAACTTCTGCTTCTTTCTTTTCTTCTTGTTCTGCTTCTTTAAGATATTTTGCATTTTTGCATCTATCTATCATAATAAACACAGCAGAAACAATTAGAACAATAAGCATAAGTAATGTTAAGACATCAAATTCTGTAATTAGGCCAATTAATTCCAACACTGCTGTTATAACTGCAAATACAAATGTTGTTGTTATTAAACCTTTCTTTTCATCAAATTTCTTTGCTGGCAAGTTCCAACGACCAATTGAAATTGATGAAAAAACAACGCCACAAATGGCAAATGCTAATATAAGCAATGACATAAGCAATGCAGTAACAATAACCATTTGTGCCCCTGCAACGCTCACTTGACCTGCTGACAGAACTGCAACTATAGTAATCACACCAGAAAGTGTTAATAGTACAAATGAAACTAAACTCAAAATAAGTCCTGTTAACAAAAATGGCCTAGATATTTTTTTCTCCATACTTACTCCTTTTAATAAACTTCAATAATTTATATCATTAAAAAAATAAAATTGTCAACTATTTGTTATAATAAACTATCTTAATTACAATTTATATATTATAATAATATTCAATAAACAAAAAAATTTTAATATTTTCTATATAATTTTATTTTAAATAATATCTTGATAATAAATTTAAAAAAATCAACTCAATTAATTTCATATCATTATTTTGTTAATAATTCCTATTTAAGCCAGCATTAAATCCTTTTTCACATCTCCTATTCCATTTATTAAAACTATAAAAAAACAAATAGCCCAAATTTGACTATTTGTTTTTGTAATCAACGCAATTATTTATTTTGTGTATTTAACATATCCAGTTTTGTCTGATGTTTCCTGTTTTGTGTAGCTAGATGTTATTCCTCTTCCAACACTAAGCCCTTCTTTAACATATATTATTGTCGCATTATCAAGTAAGCATGATGAAAAGTGATTACTAAGTCCTGCAATGTCAGCACTATCTATTGTTACACTTGCTAAACTGGTGCAATATCTAAATGCATACTCTCCTATACTTGTTACACCATTACCTATTGTTACACTTGTTAAGCCACTGCAATTATAGAATGCAGAATATCCTATACTTGTTACACTGTCTGGGATTGTTACACTTGTTAAACGTGTGCAATCCTCGAATGCATAATATCCTATACTTGTTACACTGTCTGGGATTGTTACACTTGTTAAGCCACTGCAACCATTGAATGCAGAATTTCCTATACTTGTTACACTGTCGGGGATTGTTACACTTGTTAAGCCACTGCAACCATTGAATGCAGAAGATCCTATACTTGTTACACCATTACCTATTGTTACACTCGTTAAGCCACTGCAACCATTGAATGCAGAAGATCCTATACTTGTTACACTGTCTGGGATTGTTACACTTGTTAAACGTGTGCAATCATAGAATGCCTCATTTGCAATTGTTTTAACATTTGTTAAATTTAACTCACCATCGGTTATATCTGTTGGTACATCTATAACATATTTTGTTACTCCACCACTTGCTGTTGCTATTCCATTGCTTGTTGATTGCAAATTTGTTAAATATGGTGTATTAAGGAATGCAGAACCTCCTATACTTGTTACACTATCTGGGATTGTTACACTTGTTAAGCCACTGCAACCATTGAATGCAGAATTTCCTATACTTGTTACACTGT
>CASFHZ010000076.1 GCA_949294585.1 uncultured Christensenella sp.
CAAGTAATCGCAAAACCTGAAAGGTTTTCGCTTGGCGATTAGAAAAGAAAATTTATGGCCGTAAAGCAAAAATTTTTGGAACAAAAATTGAAGCCCAAAGGCCAAGGTCATAAAAAACATTTCGACTTCGAAGCAAGTAATCGCAAAACCTGAAAGGTTTTCGCTTGGCGATTAGAAAAGAAAATTTATGGCCGTAAAGCAAAAATTTTTGGAACAAAAATTGAAGCCCAAAGGCCAATAAATTTTCTAAGGTCCCATGGTCAATCGGTTAAGACACCGCCCTTTCACGGCGGAGTGAGCAGTTCGATTCTGCTTGGGATCACCAGCAAAATATCCGTTATATTTTATAACGGATATTTTTATATATATAAGAAATAAAATTAACGGAAAAATTATAAACAATATAATGATAAAATAAATTATTTTATTAAAAAGATTGATATTGTTGTTGCAATATGATAAAATTCTTTCCGTATGTAAACTGTTTTGACTGATTAGAATTTACATTTTTTTGGTGAATTGAAAAAAATACATAGTTTAATAACTTTAAAGTATAAATTGTTTAAAATTTTGGAGAACATAATGAAAAAGAAATCTTGGGTTTATTGTTTAATAATAGTAACTTGGGTTTTATGCATATCTTTGCTTACTGCAAGTGTTGTATATATTGGTATAAATTTACAAGAGAAAAATATTTATAAAAAAGTTACAATAATTTCTCTTATCTCTATTAATGCATTGTGTTTAAGTTATTTTTGGCTTAACAGTATTAAAGATTTTATGTTCTCATTAATTTTTGCTATTAATCATAAAAAAATTATGGCTAATTATGAGGCAATATATAAAATAGATGTTAAAGACACACCAAAATTCCTTTTATTATATTGCACTTGTAACGATTTTAATGCAAATGCATTATATATGTGTATGCAACAAGATTATAGCAATTTTGAAACTGTTATTTTAGATGACAGTTCAAAACAAGATTATATTGATGAAATTAACAATTTTGCAGAAAAATACAATGTAAAAGTTGTTAGAAGACAGGATAAAAAAGGCTTTAAGGCTGGGAATTTAAATAACTATTTAAAAAACAACACCAATTATGATTATTTTGTTGTGCTTGATAGTGATGAAATAATTCCAAGTGATTTCATAAAAAAATGTATAAAATATTTTTATTTTTCTCCAAAAATTGGAGTTGTACAAGCATCGCATATTGCAACGGAGGCTGAAAATGCATTCCAAAAAATCTTAGGAATTTCCGTAAAAAGTACAAGTTGTACTGCACAAATTATGAAAAACTTTTATGGAGCGAACGCACTTATTGGTCACGGAATGGCAATAAGTAGGCAATGCTATGAAAAAACAGGTGGATTTCCTCTTGTTGTTGCGGAAGATATTTCATTTGCGGTTGATGTTAAAAAATCAGGTTATGATATAATTTATGCACCAAATATAATTTGCCAAGAAGAATTTCCAGTTGATTATATTGCATTAAAAAAACGACAATGTAAATGGACACAAGGCAATGTTGAATATATGAAAAAGTATTCAAAAAACATAAAAAAATCAGGTATGAAATGGTATGAAAAGTTAGACTTAAAACTATCTCATTACAGTTTGCCAATTATCCCTATTTTAAGCTTAATTATAATTATTGCAACATTAAGTTTAGGGTTTATAGATGCAAAAACAATTAATTATTCGTTATTTGTTTTTGGTTTGTCTATATTATTTTTGCTTTCACCACTTCTGCCAAATATATTTGTTTATAGTAAATCAAAACAGGCGTTGTTAATTATTCCTTATTTTTTGCTTAGTATGGCAACATATGCATCATTAACTCCAATGATGATAAAAACTGTAACACTTGCAGTTTTGGGCAAGAAGGCAAAGTTTATTGTAACACCAAAAACAAAAAATAAAATATCAATAGGCAGAGCATTAAAATACTCAATAGATTCATTGTGTTTTGCTGTTATAGTTGGTATTTCTACATATTTAGCATTTAATTACATTCTACCTTCAATAATAATTGTTTGTTGTTGTGCTTTGTCGCCATTTGTTATTTTAATGGCAAATATACAAATTAAGAAGAAAAAACAAAAAGAAGAAATTACATTGCCAGAAAATGTAGTTAAAATTGACATAAACATTTCTCAAGAAAAGCAAGAATCTATAATTGAAAATGAAAAACAAGAGCAAGTTGTTAATGCAAAAAACAATTAAAAATTCAGCAAAAGTGCTGAATTTTTTTTATTTTTTATGGCTGTTAATATTATTTTGTATAAAAACAAATTTATTATCTTTCAATCGTTGCTCATCTGATAACTCAATTGCTTTATCAACATATGAAATTGCCTTAGTATAGTCTTTTAAATAATAATAGCACATTGAAATATAGTCGTATGGCAAACTACCCCAACAAAGAGGTGAGGAAATATAGTTTAAATACCTGTTGTTTATTTTTAGCATTTCCTCAAAAACAAAAGTGCTTTTTAAATATTGTTTTCGTTCATAATATAGTGTTGCCAAATCAAAATAAGGTTCCCTTATATGATTTGCTTCCAAAATGGCAAGTAAAAAATATTTTTCAGCTTTTTTATATTGTCCTTTTTGCTTGTAACAATTTCCAATAAATCTCAAACTTGCACTTCGTTCATCTGCCCATGTTGCACTTGGAAGTTTTAGATGTTTTTTTAGAGTTCTAATTGCATTATCGTATTGTCCATAAAACATATACTCTCTTCCCAGGTAGTGCATATTTCTGTCATCTTTTGGATTTTCTTTAACCGACAATTCAAGAAGGGGTAGGTAGTTGCTTCTGGATTTTTTGTTGTCGGCTTTGTGATTTAATTGAATGTTTGGTAAATCTATAAATTGTAATATTTCATTATTTGTTTGCATTAAAATTTCGTGAACGGGATTTTTCCAACAATAAGCACCATACTTGTGAATTTTATCTGCCATAAAAACAACACCTTCACTGCCATCATTGTTAAAATTCCAAGTGTATCTATACCTTGCACGCCCAGTGTTATCTTTCCAATTATCTTTAAGGATTTTGCTCCAACCTTTTTCAAAATACTCATCTATATCCACACATACGCAAATTTCTGTGTCTTTTGGAATTAATTTTAAACTATCGTTGCGTGCCTCATCAAATCTAAAATTTTTGTATTTTTTTTGTTTAGTAATAATTCCCAATTTTTTAAACTTTTCAAAAGAACCATCTGTGCTTCCTGTATCTAGAACACAAATATAATCTGCTTCTTTAACCGAATCATACCATCGGTCTATGAACTTGTTCTCATTTTTTGCGATTGCATATACACATATTTTCTTTTCCATATTAAATTAATATGAAATTGTTTAATATTATGTTAATTTTTTTTAATTATTTAAAAAATTACATAAAAAAATGAAGAGTGTTTTTGTAACTGCAAAAAAGAAATTTAGGTAAATATCTAAATTTCTATTGCTATTACAAAAATAATAAAACAAAATCAAAAATTAAAAGTTTTTTTTGTTTAAATCTGTAAATTAATTAACTTAAAATTAGTAGTGTATTTAAACACTTTAAATTAATCCTAGATTTCACTATACTATATCAAAGTTATTTTAAACCAAGGTTTTGTATATCCTTTATTTTGTATGTTTAAAAAAATTTAAATAAAAAAGAATGGCTTTAAAGTACTGCTATTCATATATTTTTGTATTTAATAACAAAACTTGTAATTACAAAAATAAATAACAAAAAAAGGAAGATAGTTTTAAATGTAAAAAAGGTGGAGATTTTTCTCCACCTTTTTTTATTTGTAAAAATTTGCTACAATTTTTAAACATAGTATTGTAATTAGTTAGCTTCAAATATGCAATAAATTGTTTTTTGCACTTGTATATCTTCTGGCACAAAAATATTTTGTATGCTTTCACTGATAGAGCGACTATAACTCATTTTCTCAATAGCATCAAAGCTTGTTCTAGAAATAAAATTTTCATCAAAAGACTTAAAACTTACTTTTTTACAAGTTAATGTTTTAAATTCAGCACAAGCTTTTGCTATTGCATTAGCTTGAAATTCAGCATCTTTATAAGCGTTTGCTAAAAGTCTTTCTTCTAATTTTTTGTCATCTTTTACGCCAAAATAAATTTGATATGATGGAGCATTAACTGCTTTGGAAGTTATTTCCATAAATTCAGATAGTTTTGCCATATCATAATCAAACTCTAATATTGCATTTTGTGTATAAATAAAGCCATCAGCAACATATTTCTTTTTTTCTTCATTGTATATTTTATTTTCAGATATTTTAAATGCTCTTGTTTTAATTTCTGTTTTATCAAACCCAATTTTTTCTAATAAAGCAATATAAACTTCTGTATTTTTTACACCATTTTTTAATGTTTCCTCATATGTATTATCTTTTGTGTTAAATTCAAAAGATAATTTAACATTGTTTGGTCTAATGCTAATCTTCCCTGTTCCTTCTACAAGAATATCCATTTTTCCTCCTTAAATTTAATATATATATCTACAAAATATTGTAATATATTTTATTTTTTAATTCAAATAAATTAGTAAATTTTATTTATTAAAACATATTGCTAAGATTTGAGTTTTTATGTAAATAATAGTCCTTTTTATATAACCTTGAATAAACAAAAAATCCAGCAAGTTATAAAAATAAGCAAGTCAAGAAATGACTTGCTTGGTATTCGCCATAAACGGCTAGGCAACTTATAGATTGTCATAAAAATAGACAAAATTAGCATAAACTAAAATAAATTTTTGGTGCACTGCACACGATTTGAACGCGTAACCCTCGGTTCCGAAGACCGATGCTCTATCCAGTTGAGCTAGCAGTGCAAATTGGTTGGTCTATTGTTTATTGAATGGGTTTTGTTGTGAAATATACTATTTATTAACAAAGGTTCGTTTTATTTTTATTGTCCAATTTTTATAATTATATATAGTTAAAAATTTTTAAGAAAAACCGAACCTTTATTAATATACACAAATAATAAAAATTAGTCAAATTATTGTTTTTATTATTTGTTTGTCTAATTTAAAGTGTCCACAATGTTTGTTAAATATAAATAACAATTTGGGTTATTATCACCATTTATTTTTGTTGCAAGATATTCTATGTAGCCATCATTCAAACCAACACCATTACAAAAATTTACATAAAGTTTATTAATGTTATCATACAGTGTTTTGTTTGCAACAAAACCAATAAAACTGTTTTTGTCTTTAGGAATGGAATGTATCATTTCGTGAAGTAGGTTATGCGATTGCAAAATTGAATTTGTGTCTTTGTAATATATTGTTTCATCTTTATTAGAATAAAATGCTAAACAACTTAAAAAATATCCTAAATTAGAAGATGAACTTAATTTTGAAAAACTCAATTTTGAAAGGTTTTTATTAATTTCTGCAATGTATGTATCATCTAAAAATTTTTGTAATTTTTGCGTTATTTTTTGTTTATTAACTAAAAATTTTGTTTTTATATCATCGTTGTTTAACATAGTATTTTCCTTTATTATGTATGTAAATTATAAAGATAAAATACAGTAATTGTCAATAGTAAAAAAATAGAAAGCACTGATTTTCATCAGTGCTTTAAGTTTATTTATTTTTTCCAAGTCCCGTTGAACCAAATCCACCAACGCCTCTTGATGAGGTTGACATTATTTCACTTTCTTTTGTTTTGCAATAACATACTTTGTTTATCACAAGTTGTGCAATTTTTTGTCCCTTTTTTATAACAAAAGGTGTTTTGTTTAAATTGTATAATATAACTCCAATTTCACCTCTGTAATTTTCATCAACTGTGCCCGGTGAGTTCAATACAAAAACGCCATAGTTATAGGCAATTCCACTTTTTGAACGAACTTGTCCTTCTGTTCCTTTTGGTAATTCCATAATAAGTCCTGTGTTTACTTTTTTCCATTCCATTGGTTCAATAACAATATCCTCGATTGAATATAAATCCATTCCTGCGTCACCAATATGAGCATAATCTGGAATAATAGCGTCTGGATTGATTTTTTTAAATTTTACAGTTTTCATAATTTTTTTTCCTTTTATTTTTATATTTTTTCTTGTGATTTTTTATATATTTGTTTTATTTTATTTCTTTTATTTCATCTGGGATATAAATATTGTGTTCATCACAATCAATGCCCAATGATATTTTATTAACTGGCATTTTTACATATTTAATGTCTGCTTCTGCAAGAATATTTCCATTCATATCACATATGTTTGCATAACTTTTTATAAACCTTGCTGAGTTGAAAACAACTTTGCCTGTTCCTTTAAGCATTTCATTATATGGTACAGGCTTTCTGAATTTGGTGCAAATTTCAAGTGTTACTCCGTAGGTGTTTTCCTCTATGGGCCAAATGCTTCTAAGTCCCAATTCATCAAGCATTGCAGTTATCATTCCACCGTGGGTTCTGTTTGGATAACTTTGATGCGTTTCTTTAAAACTAAAAACGGAACATACACTTTTATCTTCCATTTCATAAAATGGAGCACACAGCCCACTTGTGTTTTCCACTCCACAAATAATACACATTTTGCTATTGTTTTGTTTTCTTACAACTTTCATAGCATTAAGTATATATCATTTCTTAAAATATTTCAAACATTTATAATAAAAAATTTTCAATTTCACAAATAGTAAATCATTTTCATATTATGAATTGAGATTAAGTAAAAGGAGAAAGTCAATGGGATGTAATTACAATAAAACTAGACCAGTTTGTTGTGGAAATATCCGTACATCTAATACTACAATTAGAGGTCAAAGAGGACCAATTGGACCAACGGGACCAACAGGCCCTAGTGGTGGACCAACAGGAGCAACCGGCCCAACAGGACCAACGGGTGCAACAGGTGCAACACCTACATTAACAATTGGGTTAATTACAACAGGTGAACCTGGAACATTAGCAACTGCTTCAATTACAGGTATTGCTCCAAACTTCTTTTTAAATTTGACAATACCACAAGGACCAACAGGACCAATTGGTGCAACAGGTCCAACAGGTGCAACAGGAGCAACCGGACCAATAGGGTTATCTGTTACAGGAGCAACTGGACCAACTGGAGCAACCGGACCAACAGGTGCCACCGGACCAACAGGACCAATAGGGTTATCTGTTACAGGAGCAACTGGCCCAACAGGACCTACTGGAGCGACTGGTCCAACCGGACCTCAGGGAATAACCGGCACGGGAGCAACGGGACCAACAGGACCAACAGGAGCAACGGGTCCAACCGGACCAATAGGTCTATCGGTTACAGGTGCAACAGGACCTACTGGAGCAACGGGACCTACTGGTGCTACTGGATTAACAGGAGCGACAGGTCCAACAGGACCAGAGGGAGTCACTGGACCAACAGGACCACAAGGAATACAGGGAACAGAAGGTGCCACTGGACCAACAGGACCAGATGGAGCCACTGGCCCAACAGGACCAACAGGTCCACAAGGAACGGAAGGAGCAACAGGACCAACGGGACCAACTGGACCAGAAGGAGCCACTGGACCAACAGGGCCAACTGGACCAGAGGGAGCAACGGGACCAACAGGACCAACTGGACCAGAGGGAGCAACGGGACCAACAGGACCAACTGGACCATAATTTGCAAAATAGCAAATTGGTACAAAATAAAAAAATTGACTTGCATAATTGGGTTATCCCAAAATTGCAAGTCATTTTTTTAAAAAAAATATAAAAATCATTTGACACGGGGGGGGGGGGGGGATAAAATATAATTGAAATGAAAAAAAAGTGTTTAAAAAGTTACAAAATAAACACACTAAAAATAAATAGGAGGAAAAATGAAAAGTAAACTAAAAGTAATAGGACTAGTTAGTGCAATGTGTTTTGTAGTTTTTATGCTAACAGTTGGCGTGCTTAGTTTAAGAAATGTTGATGTAAATGTTGGAGGAAGCATAAACTATTCAGCAAACGGAGTTATGGCAACAATTTCAAATGGTGTACTTGAAAACAATGCAAGCAATGTAACAGACAAAATGCAAGGTTTTACAGTTGAGTTAAACCAAGAGGAAAGTGCAATTTCAGACAAAATAGCAACTTGGACAGGATTAAACTTGCAATTTAATGAAAACGGAGATGATGTAACAATAACATTCAGTGTAACAAACAATCACACAACCGACTATTTGCAGGTTAGTGTAAATGTTAACGCAGGCACACCAACAAATGCATCAGTTGGTGTTAATAGCAATAGTAATTTACTATCACCAAACACAGCAGGTGATGGAAGCAATGCATATACATATGTAGTAACATTTCATATAGAGAATACGGACCTTAATGCAAGTATAAGCAATTTTGCCATAAGTGTTAACTTAACAAAGGGTGTAATACCATTAGAGTCAGATTATTCATACTTAACATTTAGTAAAAGTGCATATTCACATACAGCAAGTGTAACAGGTTTTGATAATTCAGTAAGTGAAGTAAATATACCAACAAAAATAAAAGATGATAATGGAAATGTTTATACAGTAACAAGTATTAGAGATCAAGCATTCTCTGGTTGCAGTGGCTTAACAAGTGTAACAATAGGTAATGGTGTAACAAGTATAGGAAATGATGCATTTAATGGTTGCATGAATTTAGCAAGTGTAACAATCCCAGACAGTGTAACAAGTATAGGAGATCGGGCATTCTATAAATGCACAAGTTTAGCAAGTGTAACAATCTCAGAAGGTGTAACAAGTATAGGAAGTTATGCATTCCAAAGGTGCAGTAGTTTAACAAGTGTAATAATCCCAGACAGTGTAACAAGTATAGAACAAGGGGCATTCTCTCTTTGCACGAGTTTAACAAGTGTAACAATAGATAGTGCTGACATTGCAGGACTTAAGAGTCACTCTTCATCA
>CASFHZ010000077.1 GCA_949294585.1 uncultured Christensenella sp.
AATTCCCTAGCAACTTTAATCATAGCAAGTTTAATTATGTCAGACGCCGAACCTTGAAGAGGCATATTCATTGCAACTCTTTCGCCAAATGCTTCCAAATTTTTGTTTGGTGAATATAGTTCATTAATTCTTCTTATTCTGCCATATAATGTTTTTGCATATCCATTTTGCTTTGCAAATTTTATGTTGTCATTCATATAATTAATAACTTTTGGATATTTGCTTAGGTACTTATCCATAAATATTTTTGCCTCTTTAACTGTTGTGTTAATTTGGTTAGACAAGCCAAAAGCACTTATTCCATAAATTATACCAAAGTTTACTGCCTTTGCCATTCTTCTTTCAACAGGTGTTATATCTTGCATTGATTTTTCAAAAATTTGTGATGCAGTTGACAAATGAATATCGTTGCCATTTTTGTATGCTTCTATTAAGTTTTCATCATTGGAAAATGAAGCAAGTAACCTTAATTCAATTTGATTGTAATCGGCAGAGATTATTTGTCCATCTTTAAATCTTGAAATAAAGAGTTTTCTTAAATTTCTTCCCTCGTCATCTCTAACAGGTATATTTTGCAAATTTGGTTCGCTTGAAGACAATCTACCAGTTGCAGTTAATGTTTGGTTAAAAACTGTGTGGATACATTCGCCCTTTTGTTCAATTAATCTTTTAAAAACTTCAACATATGTGCTGTTTAATTTTTGAATTTTTCTGTATCTTATTATTAACGGAATAACAGGGTGTTCTAGAACAAGCGAATTTAAAACATCAATGCTTGTTGAATGTTTTTTGTTGCCCTTATCATTAAGTTTAAGAAAATCGAATAACACATCTGACAGTTGTTTTGGAGAATTTATATTAAACTCCATACCAACAGACTCATAGATGTCATTGGATAATTGCTTTAATTCCTCTGTGTATTTTTCTGAAATGTAATTGACTTCTTTTCCATCAATAAAAAAACCATTTTGTTCCATTTCATAAAGCAAATATGTTAAAGGCATTTCAATGTTGTTGTAAACAAAATCTAAGTTATATTCGCCAATTTCTTTTTGAAGAGAATGTTTTAATTGATTAAATTGTGTTGTTTTTGCATTTAAACCAATTTTTTCTCCTGCTTTAATTAAATACATTGCAATTGAAATATCAAAAATATTACCTTTCATATTATAAAATTGTTCACTAATATAAAAGTGCGATTTTAAATCACAAGTGATTTTGTCTATTTTTTCATCTAAAAAAATATCTTTTAATTCATTGATTAAATCAGTCACACTAAGTGTTTCTAAATCAAATAAATTGGATTGATTTTCTAAATAATATAAATTTTTTTCATTAAAACAAAATTCTATTTTATTTATAAAATTAAATGCAAAAAAATCTATTTTTTCATTTTTTAATATTTCTTTTAATTGATTTAAACTTTCAATTCTTATTTTATTTTCAATTATTTCTTTATTTTCTGAAACATTTATAGAAAATAAATCTAATCTTTTTAACAAAGTGTTAAATTGGTATTTTTCAAAAATATCTCTCACCTTGTCACTAAATGGAAAATCATAATTTAATTCATTAATATCAAGATTAATATTACAATCGGTTTTTATTGTTGCCAATTTATATGACAAATATGCCATTTCTTGACTTGCTTCCAATTTTTCTTTTAGTTTGCCCTTAATGTTGTTTATATTTTCATAAACACCATCTAAGGTTTGATATTTTTGTATCAAATCCTTTGCAGTTTTTTCTCCAACACCAGCAACACCCGGTATGTTGTCAGAATTGTCGCCCATTAAAGATTTCATATCAATAACTTGTTTTGGACTGTAACCAAAAATGTCTTGCATTGTGTTAATATCAACTTTTTCTACATTTGTTACACCTTTTTTTGTTAGCCAAACTTCTGTATGTTTGTCAATTAGTTGCAAAACATCTTTATCCCCAGACAAAATTATATTGTGCATATTAGAATTTTTTGCTATTGTTCCAATGATATCATCTGCTTCAATTCCATCAATCTCGAATGTTTTAATGTTCATTGCTTTTAAAATGTCTTTAATAACTGGCATTTGAACTCTTAATTCGGCTGGCATTTCCTTTCTTGTGCCCTTATACTCGGAATACATTTGCTTTCTAAATGTTTCTCTTGAATGGTCAAAAGCAACAGCAATGCGTGTTGGTGAATGGTCTATGATAAATTTAACCAAAAGATTTACAAATCCATATATGGCATTTGAAAACTCTCCGTTTTTGTTTGATAAAGGTGGCAATGCATAAAATGCTCTATTTGCCAAACTATTTCCATCTACTATTAATAATTTTTCCATACTAGTATTATAACCTCAAAAATCACAATCTACAAACAAAAAACAAAAAAAATGATATCTTTTACGATATCACTTTTACTTTAACAAATTCATTATTGTTATCGCAACTTCTGTTTCTCCACCACCAGAGAACAAACTTTGCAACCAAGCAGGAGCAACAGTTGCAACTACGAATATTAAAATTGCAAGTATTATTAAAACAATAACAATGATTTTTATAATTTTTCCAGCCAATCCACCAAATGCAAACAAACACAATAAAGTCATTGCACCATAATCAACTGCATAATCGACATATGGTTGCAAATTTTCTGGAATTGAAAATAATGTGTTGTCAAATGCTTCGTTTAGTTTTAACATCGCAAGCCCCAAAACAAATGCTGTTGTTATTAATGTTAAAATAAAAAAATATAATTTTTTCATATCAACCTCTTTCTTAAATTTTACCATACATTACTTATTTTGTCCATAATTTTGTTTATATTACTCAATTTCGCTTTTTTGTTTTTGAGTAAAATACTTTAAATTTTCTGTGTGTTTAACAGTTTGTATAATTTCTTTCACCAAATTTTCAATTTCACTATTTTCTGAATAATCAGACTCAACAACATAATTTATTCTGTTTTCTGTTATCAATTTTTTTAGATAATTTTTATTTTTATGGTCTTGTTGAAAAACGCCAATTGAATATCCACCATTTTTCATAACTAATCGCATACAAGGAATATCTGTTAAACTATCTCCTATGTATATCATATTTGTAAAGGGAACAGGTCTTAATTCGTGTGGCATACTATCATTTATGCTGTCATCAAATACATTTAATATACCTTTATTTATTCTATACAAATATTGTGTTTTGTTTGTATAATTTATGGCAAGTGCCGGCCAAATTGGGTGATTTTCAGAATCATATACATAATAACCTGCATAAATCTCTTTAAAATATTTTGCTATTGATGTTCCCTGTATCATCTCTTTTATTCCAGAAGAAACTATGTAGTGTTCAATGTCAACATTTAACTTTTTCCCATATTTATTAATTCTTTCAAACCAGCTTTCAACACCTTTATATAACTCTATGTTTTTTCCACAATCAATAAGGAAATTTTTGGTTAATGTTATTCCTTTTTCTTTATATGTTTTTAACATATAATACATATATCCTAAAATTCTATCACAAGCGTTTTTCATACAAAATTCTTCACACATTTTCCAAAATTCATCGTCATTAACACCAAGTTTACTAATGTAGCCATATGCTTGCATATCTTTTGGTGAAAGAGTTTTGTCAAAATCATAAATAATTGCAATTTTGGGTTTATTTTCCATAAATAATATTCCTTTTTTACAATATATTATATATTAAATTTATACAGTCAATGTTATTTATTTTTGTTTATATGTGCCATTCATCACACTAAAAACAACATTTATATCATCATCATTTGCAACCTTGTTGTTGTGAAATTTTCCACATTTTTGACATTTATAAGTAATCACATATCCTTTTTTTGATGATGGTTGACAAGAATAAGGAACCATTAAGCCTCTGCATTCGTTTTGTCTATCTCCTGGATTTATGTCTATGTGCAAACTGCACAAACACTTTGGACAATGATCCCTAGATGTGTAACCTAGTTTCTTTACTTTTGCTCCACAATTTATACAAATAAATTCATCATCGTTTTTTGTAAATAATCTTTCCATATCTTGAGTTTAACATATTATAATTAATTATCAAAATTTTTTTCAATTATTGCAAAAAATTATTGACATAATATTTTTAGTGTGATAGTATATTAAAGCATTAGTAATGCGGGTGTAGCTCAGTGGTAGAGTCCCAGCCTTCCAAGCTGGTTGCGAGGGTCCGATTCCCTTCACCCGCTCCATATGGGTTTGTAGCTCAGCTGGATAGAGCAGTGCCCTTCTAAGGCAAAGGTCGGGGGTTCGAATCTCTCCAAGCCCACCATTAAAAGCACCATTCGGTGCTTTTTTTGTTGTTCTTTCTGAGATTCGAATATGCCTTCGGCATTATGCTTCGCATTCCCCCGACCTTTG
>CASFHZ010000078.1 GCA_949294585.1 uncultured Christensenella sp.
AAAAGTATGTTTTATATTGTTGATAGTCCACAAATGTTAGTACTACACCTGTAACACGGGCAAAAGTAAAATTTTATTCTACAATTTTGGTTTTGCTTCACAATACTGTCAACGCAAGTTGACACTTTTGCCCTCCCACCAAATCCCCCATTTTTTCACTAAACCCAATAAAATAACAACTTTCATCAATTTTTTTAAAAACACATATTGATTTTCTTTTGCTATTATTCTATAATAACCTTATTTAATAATAAGGATAACAAAATGATTTCAAACACAAAACAGATTTTTGAATATATTTGCAAAAATGCAATAAATGGAAAAATAGATGTTGGCAATAAATTAAGTAGCAAATGGTCAATTTTTGCCAAATTTTTAACAAATATTGAACATTCCAATAACAAAAATTCTGCCACCATTCCAATTTTGAATATACCAAATTATAACAACTTTATTAAAAAACTAGATACCTACCTAACAGTCGCTCGTGAATTTTATAAACTTGATGCAACATATTTTTATTTATTTCAAAATGAATTTGACAAAAAATTAATACTTGACTTGTTTGCTAATGCTACATTCTACGATTTTAATAATATTGAGTCATATATAGATGTAAGAACAAAAATGCTTCAATATTCACTATCAAAAACACAAATAAATTTTGGCGCTTACAAAAATTTAACCATTAAAGCAAAAATTGGCAAATTAAATTCAAGTCTTGAAGGTCCATACAAAATTGTTTTTCATATATTCGATGAATATAAAAATTATTTTGAACTTCCAACAATAACTTTTGGAATTGTTAATAAAACTTGCTATTTGTACGCAGTTCAAAACAAAAACAAATTAAAAATCACAGATTTTTCAAAAAAAATAGATAGATATTTTAGAAAAATAAACAAAGGTGTATCTTTGCAAGATATAGAAAGCAATGTATCTCCAAACGCACTCGTTAGTTTAACACTGTTTATGTCTTTACTAAAACAAAACAATATTAAACACATTTTGTCACCATCATTTATGCCAATAAGATATCAATCATCAAAAATAGCAAGATTTTTTGATTGCAAAGACCAAAAATCAAAACACATTGCAATAAAAAATTTATATCGTGACCAAAACAACATAACAAACAAACTTATGTATTTAATGTTAAGATACAAGTATCATTTTCCAAATTGCAGTTGCAATTTTGATGAAAACACAAACTATATTTCATTAAACCTTTCCTCTTCACAAAATTTAACTGGCAATATTATCTATGACTTAGACAATTTGCTTCAATCAAATTCAAAAACCGAACAAACCAATTGTGATAATGAACTAAATATGTAATACAATATTAAACACAAAAAAACTTTTTGCATTATAATGTTGCAAAAAGTTTTTTGTTTTTTACCAATAAATTGCCTTTAAATAAGGATATCCGTTATTTTTTTCTGGATCATATCCAAAATAATCTTTTCCATTTGCATTCAAATTACTCAATATATCACTGCTTTGCATTGTATTTTTACTTGCATAATTTCCTTCCCATATATAACTTTTCATAGCTGGTAACCAAAACCCGTTGCTACTTTCTTTATCCATTTCTGTTGTTTTCCAGTTAACCATTAATTTTACAAAGTCTTTATCAATACTATATCTTGGTACCACGTAACCCCAATCATATTTATTATCTGTTAAAGATTCCGAATGTACTGTTCTTAAACTTGCACTTTTGTTGTCTCCATCATTGTCATATTCTTCATCTCCAATAATATATATATTTTGTTTATATGATGTTTGATTATTCCATCTTATATTAACATCAGATGAATAAAAGCAGTTATTAAAATTCACATCTCCATTTGCAATTGGCTGTGCATATATTTTTTCCATATATGCTACTCGCAGTTTTTGTACATCAATTTTCCCTGCAGGATCTCCTTCAAGATAATGTATCACTGGTTTAACTCCCCCCCAAGATTGTTGTTCAAAAGCGATATACATTCTATAATAAGATGCATCCACCCGTGTTACAAAATTTATATCATAACTTATAGATCCACCAAATACATCTCCCGTAGAATAACAGTTTGATATATCTTTTTCAGCCTTTCCGCATATACCTCCTGCATATGCATAATATGTTGCATTTATTGTTGATTCGATGTATGAATAATAACTAAAACTATAGCTCCAAGATGTATCATACTTCTCAATAACAGGAATTATCCCCCCCACCCAGTCAGTAATCACCACGTGAGAGTCACCTTCTTCTGTTTTTTCATATAAAGATTTATTTAATTTAGCAAAGGATCTAGGATTATTTTTTGCATATGCAGAAACATAACCTTGATTATAACAACCTTCAATATTTCCATTTGACCTTACTGAAATTCAACCAACTTCTGATTGCAGGTTTTTTAAATTTGTACCACCAACAATGTAACCCATATTTCCACAACCAACTATTTCATTGGATTCTCCACAAATTCCTCCAACATATGTAATTCCACCATCAGTTGTTTGACCTTCAACACTTCCAAAATTTAAACAATATCTAATAATTCCTTTAGCTGTGCCACAAATTCCTCCAACCCAATTTACGCTGTAATCTTCACTGCTAATATTGCCGTGATTGTAGCAGTATTCAACAATGCCACTTGTTTCATTTTTTCCAACAATACCTGCACTGCCCACACCGTTAATGATATCAGCATTGTTTGTACAATTTTTTATTGTTCCATTGTTTATTGCAGAAACTCCACCCAAATAACCTGTTTGGGCATCAACTCCACTAAGAGTGGCAGCAACTCTTCCATCTTGAATTATACAATTATTAATAGTTCCCT
>CASFHZ010000079.1 GCA_949294585.1 uncultured Christensenella sp.
CCACGAACTTGTTGATCAGCTTGTTTCATATCAACATTAAGTTTTAATGAGATACCAACAGAAGCATCAAATTTAGTTGTGGATGTTTTTTTAACAAGTTCACAAGCTTCTTGTAAGCTATATAACTTGCTATGATCAACGAGTTGACTAACTTCACGATATTTTTTACTTCTATGCATGTTTGTCTCCTCCTTAATCATCAACCTTAATGCCCATATTACGGCAGCTACCAGCGACTATACGCATTGCAGCTTCAACATCATGGCAGTTAAGATCTGGTAATTTGTACTCTGCAATTTTTCTTAGGTCTTCTTTAGAAATGTGACCAACAATATTTTTGGAATTGCCAGAGCCTTTTTCTACTCCTGCTGCTTTTAAGATAAGACCCGCAACAGTGGAGGTATTGATGACAAAACTAAATGTCTTGTCTTCATAAGCAGTGATGATTACAGGAACAATTTCACCACGTCTATCAGCGGTCTTAGCGTTAAAATCTGTACAGAATTTAGGCATGACAACGCCAGCAGATGCAAGTTTTGGACCTGGTTTAGCATCGCCACCAGGGAGTTCCATTTTCACTACTTTAGCGATTTTTTTGCTCACGAGACTTTCCTCCTTATAGATGTTCGTGTAGTGGGAATTGGGTAAAATCACAATGCCCTACCACCATACGCATACACGCGTGCGAAACACGATATGCTTTGATATGATACCAAAGTGTAAATATTTTGTAAATACAGAATTTAAAAAACGTACATTTAATCAACTAAAAAATTGTTGCATTTTATTTATAAATTTTAAATAAAAACATTGCACTTTATGACTTTTTTATATATCATAATCACATTGAAAGAGGTATTGTGTGACATTTCAAGATTTTAAAAATAAAGTGCATATCTCACCGTTTCTGTTGTCTATCATTTCATTTTTCTTAGTGATTATGATAGGCGCTTTTTTCTTAACAACTCCATTTGCCCAGACATCTGGCCAATGGGGAGATTTTGTTGATGCTTTATTTACTTCAACAAGTGCGACATGTGTGACGGGACTTGTTTCTCTTAAAAATGGTGTCGTTGGAGATTTAACATTTTTTGGACAATTAGTTGTTATTATTTGTATACAAGTTGGTGGCTTATCTTTTATTACAATTTTAGCCTTCATCATCACTTTATTTAAAAAGAAATTACAATTTAAAGATCGTTTTTCTTTAAGCCAAATTGTTGGCGCTGAATCAATGGGACAATTAGCAAGATTTGTAAGAAGAGTCATTTTAATTGCTTTTTGTTTTGAATTTGCAGGGTTTTTGCTTTCAATTCCTGTCTTTATGACAATATATGAAAATCCATTAGACGTTATATGGGCATCTATTTTTAATTCTATTTCAAGCTATAATAACGCGGGTTTTGACATGTTTAGCGCAACATCATTAGTAAGAGAAACCGCTGCTGAAGGGTCTTTATTGCTTCTTATACCTGACTGGGCTTGGAATTATTTATGCATTTTAAATATGGCTCTTATTGTCTGTGGTGGTATTTCATTTGTTGTTGTAATAGAAGTATTTACATTTAAAAATCCAAAACAATATACGGTTTTTACAAAGATTGTTTTAATTATGACAACAATTTTAATTTTTGGTGGCGCGGGATTATTTATGTTAACTGATGGTTTAAAACAAGATAATCCAATGACTTTTATGCAGGCATTATTTCAAAGCGTTACATTAAGAACGGCTGGTTTTGCTAATTATGATCAAGCCTCATTATCTGTAG
>CASFHZ010000080.1 GCA_949294585.1 uncultured Christensenella sp.
AAGTGTGTTTTTACACGGACCATCTGGTGTTGGAAAGTCTAACAGAGTTAAACAAATTGACCCAACGGCAACCAGAATAACTTTAAGACCACAAATGAACCCAGAAGAAGTTGATGGCACATTGGACAGAGAAACTGGTAATTATATACCACCACTTTGGTACACACAACTTTGTGAAAAGTGCAAAGCAGAACCTAATCGCAAGCACGTGTTATTTATTGATGAGCTTACAAATGTTAAACCAACAGTGCAAAGTTTAATTTATTCAATAGTTCTTGACCGTGCAGGAAAAGATGGGTTATGGCCATTGCCAGATAATGCAGTTGTTGTGGCAGCAGGCAATGAAAGTGAAAACAATTTGGCGGCATATCCACTTACAAATGCATTGTTTAGAAGATTTAGTCATATATACTACAAAGTTGACAAACAGAGTTGGCTTGACTGGGCAACAGGTGTTAGCAAAATTGAAAAACAACCTCAAATGCAAAATAATCAAAATGAAAATAGGGCAAAAATTCACCCTGCAATTGTTGCTTTTATAATGAGTAGAGATGAGGGTATTTTAAATCAAGACCTTGATGAAGAGGAACCTCAAATAGTTACTGATCCAAGAAAATGGGAAATTGCAAGCAATGTGCTTTATTCTACTAAAAATCCAAAGGCACTTGAGCCTGCAATTGGTGAAGAATTAACAAATGATTTTGTTAATTTTGTTCAAAATATTCAACTTTCTATTGAAGATGTTGTTAATGGAAGATACGAAAAAAGAAAATATTTAGAAATGAATATTGGTCAAAAATTATCCACACTTCTTGGTCTTGTTGTTGCAACAGAAAAAGATTTGCCTGTTGTAAGAGATTTTATTGCAAAAAATTTGGGTAAAGAAATTCTTGCAACCTACGATTCTTTATGGATAAGAAATGACCCAGAAAGAGCACAAATTATTGCTGAAGTTTCAAGCGAATCAAGCAGTGAGGAGACAGATTATGAATTATAGTTTGCAAGACATTTTAAAAATGGCAGAAATTTCACCAGTTCTTGTTAATGAATTTAAAATTGGTGATTTTCAAAACGCAATAATTCTTCCTGCAGAAATGGATTCAAAAAAATTGGGAATTGTCAGTACAAAAAAAGGATTAAAAGCACCAAAATGGTATGTTGATGCTGTTAAATCAGATAAAGACACAATTGTTATAGATACAATAGATAAAATAGATAAATATAACCAAGAAAAATTTTATGAATTGCTTAAATATCAATCAATAAGCAGTGTTCCTTTTAAAAAACACATTAAAATTATTGTTTTGTATTGTGACCTAAAAAATGTGGCTGAAAATATTATTTCTCTTTGTCAAATAGTTAAATAGGTGAAAGATGGAATTTAATTTTGAAAATATAAAGCGAAAGATGTTGAGAAAATACCCAGTGTTTGGTTCAATTATTTCATCGGTTAAATATGAAATAGTTGATGCTACGCATCGTGTTAAAACTGCGGCAACAGATGGCAAAAAAATTTATATAAATCGTGATTATTTAAGCACTCTTTCTGAAGATGAACAAGTGTTTGTGTTTTCGCACGAAGTTTGTCATATTGGGCTTAATCATATTTTTAGAAGCAAGGACAAAGATAAAGAGATTTGGAATATTGCAACTGATGCAGTTATAAATCAATATTTAATTAAAGATGGATTGCCAATGGCAAAGGGTGGTATAGACATTAAAGATGCTTTAAATTATGATGCTGATGGATTATATAAAATTTTAATGGAAAAGAAAGAAAAAAATAAACAACAAAATCAAAAAGGTAAAAACACCGAAAATTCACAAAATAATTCTAATGAGGCAAGTGAAAATAGTGAAGGTAAAGATAAAAGTTTTGATGATGTTTCACATATCGGACACGATGAACACTCAATTTGGGAAGATGCAATAAAGGAAGCAGAAATAGAAAAAAAACAAGGCAATAACAATCAACACAAAGAACAAGCAAGAATAAATGAGAATGAAATTTTTGAAAATAACGAAAAAGAAAAGATAAAACGAGCACAAGATGTTATGAGCAAAATTTATGATAAACGCCGTGGTTTAGGTGGAGTCATTCACAAAGTTTATTTTGATGATATAGGCAAAGCCTCAAAAGCAGTTACAAATTGGAAGAGAGAACTTAGGCGAAGTATTGAACTAGAAGATGAACAATGGGGACATAAATTTTCTGATAAATCAAATGGATACAAGGCACGAATTGAAGATGTTGAGTGTGATGAACAACCAGAAACAGAGATAATTTTGGATACAAGTGGGTCAGTTAGGGTGGAACTGCTTA
>CASFHZ010000081.1 GCA_949294585.1 uncultured Christensenella sp.
ATGCGGATAGATTTTAATAGATTTAGATTTAGAAAGAGATTGTAGAGAGAAAAAATTTTACAAACAAAAAGGAACAATTAAACTATGAATTTAAACAACACAAATCTAAATTTAAACAACTTAATACAAGCGGAAGTTGACCGTATTTCAACTAAATACAACAAGGATTTCTTGGATTGTGAAGACCTTATAAAAATTACCGGACTTGGCAGAGATAATGTTAGAAATCTTCTTCGTAGCAAGTCTTTCCCAACAACCAAAGTTGGCAAGCGTCAAGTTGTGAGTGTGCTTAATTTTGTAACTTGGTTAACACTAAACAACAACCAAAGCGAGGCGTCAAATGGCTAGAAAGAAAGTTGTAAGTAAAACTCGTAGAGCAAACAACGAAGGCTCAATATTTCAACGAAAAGACGGAAGATGGACTGGTGCAGTAACAACAGGCTATGATGAAAATGGCAAACCTATTCGCAAATTCACTTATGGCAAATCCAGAATGGAAGTCGCAAACAAATTAACAGAACTAACTAACAGAATTGAAAGCGAGAATTTTGATTATGTTGATAATAACACAATCGGAAGTTTGATGACTGAATGGCTTTTAGTTTTTAAAAAGAACCAAGTTACGCCACGAACGTTTGAAGGCAATTTTAGTAAATTCAAATTACACATTGAGCCTAAAATTGGCAATATGAAAATTGATGAAGTAAACACAATTGTTATTCAAAAGCTATTAAATCAAATGATTGAAGATGGATATAGTCTTGATGTTGTGAGAAAAACAAAAGTAATATTTAATCAATTTTTTGACTATGCTGTTCAAAACAAATTTGTGCAAAGCAATCCAACTCTGCTAACGAGAGTGAAAAGTAAAGAAAGAAAAATCTATGATGGTGAAAACAAATACAAGGCTATATCACCCGAAGCGAGAGAAATGTTTTTAACTTGTCTTTGCGAACATAAACTATTAAAACCACTTTGCCTTTGTATGATGTTAGGCGGTCTTAGAACTGGCGAAACTTTGGGGCTTATGTGGAAAGATATTGACTTTAAAAACAAAACAATAAATGTTGATAGAGCAATCACTATCGTTCCTAAATTTGATGAAAATGGAAAGATAACAAAGAGAGTAACTGTCATTAGCGAAACTAAAACTGCTTGCTCAAAGCGAACTGTTCCAATGCCTGATCTTTTGGTGGAGGCATTAAAGGAATACAAAATAAATCAAGAAATTAAAGCTGATGAAAAAGGTATTGTTTTAACCGACAACTCAAACTTGGTGTTTTGCAATGATGATGGTTCGCTTAGGACATATTATGGCACTAAAAAGATTTTTAACAACTTTTTAAACAAATATAAACTAAATAATCTTGGCATACACTTTCACACATTAAGACACACATACTCAAATATGTTATTTGAAGCAGACCAAAATCCAAAAGTTATTCAAGCACTCTTAGGACATAAGTCGGTCAAGACAACAATCACAACATATAATTCAGTTGACAAATCTTACTTTCAAAAGGCAACCGATGTTTTGAATAACACATTTAAAACGCAAGAAGCCAAACAAACACAAGAATTGGAAGATGATGAACTAGACGTTGAACTCGAAAGACTATTAAGAGAAAAACAAGCCAGAAGGAAAAGGAATAAAGATTTTGAGATGTAAAAGTTGACATACAAGTGTTGATTTTCAATAATTCCATGATACAATGAAAAAAAGGTTGAGAAACTTTGGGTTTCTCAACCTTTTGCATTAAAAGGAGAAAATAATGAAATTTGAAAGTTTATGGAATGGATATAAATTTCCAAACTGTGAAACTTGTAAAAAAGACTGCCAAGGCCATTTAGATTATGGAAACTTGTGCTCAAATCTAAATTATTTAAAAGATTATGCCGAAGTAAATTATGAGAAAAATAAGGAGAGTTTTAATTCACTTAAAAGGTTAACTACAAACAATAAATTAAATATCTTTTCTTTTGGTTGTGGACTTGGATTTGATTACATTGGAGCAAATGAAATTTTTGGAAACAATTTTAATTATTATGGAATAGATGAAGGTGATTGGGTAATTAAAAAGACAAATGCTTATAAAAACTTTATGCCTAAATTGCCTAAAACAATAAGTTATGATGACGGAATGTTTTTGCTAAATGTCACAAAAGAAAATCCTGTAATTTGCTTTTTTAATTCACTATTTACTATTTCAAATAATTCCAACTTAAAAGAAGATTTAGTTAAAGCATTGGAAAACAAAAATAATTTTTACATTATTTGTGATTATACAATAAATAATAATTATCACATGCCAAAAGAAGAAATGGATTTTCTAAAAAGTTTAAGGAAAAAATTAAATTCTTTTCATTACAATAGCTTTGAAATTTTAGATGGAAAAGGTATAATAATGAGTGGAAGAAAATGCTAACGCATTTTAGTTTAAAAACTCACACAAAATGTGTGACTTCCACCCACTATTTTTGGTCAGCGTCGCAAATGCTCTTGCAAGCAAGCATATTGCTCCTTGCAATAATAATTTAATTAACAAAAAGGGTAAAAATATGATTTTAAGTGTTTCTAGACGAACCGACATCCCTGCGTTTTATAGTGACTGGTTTTTCAAACAGTTGGACCAAGGCTTTGTTTTAGTGCCAAATCCAATTGCACACGAAAAAATTGCAAAAATCGCACTCGAACCATTAAAAATTGAAAATATAGAAATAAATTTGCTTGGCGAAAAGAAAATTGAAACATCTGGAAATATTGAAGGCATTGTTTTTTGGACAAAGAACCCAAAACCTATGCTTAATAGCCTTGATAAACTAAGCGACTATAAATATTATTTTCTTTACACTCTCAATGCCTATCCAAAAGAAATTGAAGCAAATCTTCCACCACTTGAAGAGCGAATTGAAAGTTTTAAAATGCTTTCAAAATATTGTCCTGTTATTTGGAGATATGACCCAATATTAGTGACGGAAGGCATAGATGAAAACTGGCATATTGAAAGATTTGAACACTTGGCGAAGGCATTAAACGGATACACTAAACATTGCAAAATCAGTTTCTTGATTGAAAGTTATAAGGGCTGTGATAAAAATTTACACAAACCTAGTGTTTGGCAAAAAGATAAAATCTTGTCTGCCATTTCTAAAATTGCTAGTGATAACGGAATTCAAATTGAGGCATGTGCCGAAAACGACTACTCAAAATATGGCATTGTTCCAAGTAAGTGTATTGACGGCGAAATTTTTGAGAAACTTTTAACTGAAAAAAATAAAGATTTAAATATTCAAGTCAAACGCAAAAACAACAAACTTGATGGGCAACGCAAAAATTGTTTTTGTATGCCATCGGTGGATATAGGGCAGTATGACACTTGCTTTCACGACTGCAGATATTGTTATGCAAAAAAATCTTCTCAAAAGTCAATGAGAGATAAATCTGTCGGCACTATTTACGAAAGGAAAACCGAGCTTGAATTTGAGTACAAGTAATGCTATGAAAAACTTTTAAAAGAAAAATATGTATAAATAAAATAAAAAAATTTATATGTAAAGTTTGACATCAGTTTTGACATCAAATAACACATTTTTAGATAGTTTTAGATAGAATTAGACCGAAAGTAAAAATTTCACACTTTCGGTCTTTTTTATTGCTTAATTTTAATGAAAAAATATTTGATGTCAAAAAATGCAGTAAATGATGTCAAAAAATTCGTTATAAAAACATAATAAAAACCCCGATTTTATCGGGGTTTTAGTGGTTGGATTGAGTGGACTCGAACCACCGACCCCCACCTTATCAGGGTGGTGCTCTAACCGGCTGAGCTACATCTCTATAGAGTTTGTTTTAACGAGTTTAGCAACTCTCGTTGGCGTGCTCAAAGTGGTCAAATTCATCTTATCAGGGTGGTGCTCTAACCGGCTGAGCTACATTCCATCGGTTTAGTTTATAGACTTTTCTTTATTTTGAGAATATTTGGCATTAACTCTTTTTCTAGTTATGTGTTAGTATAAATTTTCTTTATTAAAAGACATTAATTAAACTATTCTCTATGACTAAGTCTTTGATAGTATAGTACATTATGTTTTATATGTCAACAACTTTTTTTAGTTTAGTTTTATTTTTTTATATATTCTTTAATTATTGAATAAAAAAATGATTTTTTATAATCTAAAACGGTGAGCATAAAAATACACAACATAAATTTGCCTTTATGTTTAATAGTTTACTATGACAATCTTTCAACTCCTAACAATTCATCAATAGTGACATCATAAATTCTTGCAAGTTTGATCAAGTTTTCGTATTCTGGTCTTGTTTTATCGTTTTCCCAACTACTTATATTAGTTTGGTCTATTCCTATTAATTTTGCAACTTGAGTTTGTGTTAGGTTATTTGATAGTCTAAAATTTTTAAATCTTTTGCCAAATTCCATAATATTAGTATATACTACCTACATTTTCTATTCATAAAATATAGGTAACACCTCTAAATTTTGTCGTTTTTTATCATTTTATTGGTTATTTTGTAAATTTTTGATATCTTTATTATGTGAAGAAAAAGTTAGTTATTAGTTTAATAATTGTTGTTGCAATTTTTATTATTGTGGCAGTTTTATGCTATTATTTTTTCACAAAATCAAATAGCTTAGAAAGTGAGATTGTAGGCTCAAATGATGAAGTTATTGAAATTATTTGTGAAAGTGAAATAGATATTTTTATTGATGAAAATGATTATTTATTAGAATACAATATTAAAAATCCAGACAACATTAATTATACAACAAAAATAGAAATTGAAGGCGATTGTATTACACTTGAAGGGAGTTATATTAAGCCATTAAAAGTTGGAGAGTCTAGTATTATAATAAATGTAAAAACAAATACAAAAGTTTATAGTAAAACCATTACTGTGAATGTGAAACCTATTGTACAAAATGTTGAACTTTGTGTTGTTAATGACTTAAACGAAAAAGTGAATTATTGTTTTGTTGGTGAAAGTTATTATTTGTGTATAGATTTAGATGAGAGTTTAGATGATGATTTTTATGTAGATGTATCTGATAATGTTTCAAAATTTGAATTAGTAGAAAATATTGATAAAAAGTTAAGGTTTGCATTTAGTTTAAGTGGTGCAGGTGATACAAAATTTATTTTTAAATACAGGAGCATTGAAGAAGAGTTTAACATTAAAGCATTTTCATATATTACAGATTTTAATGTGAATTTTAGCAATAGTTTTGATAATGATATTATAACATTATATTTATTTAATAACAATTATATAAATGAAGCAGTTGATGATGATATTTATTCATCAACAGAATTTACAGTTAATCTTTTGAGTGATAATATTAGTGATTATTCAATTAATGTCAGTAATGATTGTGTTTTGATTGATGGCAATAAAATTATTGCAACCAAGGCAGGCGAATGTGCTTTTTTTATTGAGGCAAATGATGGTTCTTTATATGAGGAGCAATATAAAATAGTTGTGGAAACTGTTGAATTGGCAGATTTGGCAATTAGTACTAATGCAACAGAACTTTTTGTTGGTGAAAGTACCGAAATAACTATTGACTATTCTCCGATTTATGCAATTTGTGATTTATCTTACATTTATGAAAGTGGAATAAAAATTGAGAATGGAATTGTATTTGCAGAAAAAGCAGGTGAATATGAAATATCCATAATAGATAGTGTATCAAATATTAGTGCAAATGTAACTATTGTTGTTGAAGAAAAAGTTAATTATCAGTTTGAAGTGAAATTTAATAACTCTTTTTTAAATTTATATCAAGCTGTTTTTGTTGATGACTGCTTAACAATATCAGGGAATTACAATTCAATTTCCATACCTTTTAGTTATAGTATTATTGGTGATGATTTATATGATAAAAGTATTGAATGTAATTTGACATATAAAACTAAAGATGAAATGGTTATAGATTATGTAATCAATTATAATTTTGTGCAACTAAATATACAAGGTAGAGGTGAGGTGAACATTACTTTAACTTTAAAAGAAAATGTTAATATTAATTACACTTTTAAAATTATTATAGATTAATTAAAATTTTTAAATATTTTGCATTTATCATTGACTTTTTTCCTATATTTTGATACATTTATTAGGCATAGGTGGGTAGTTCAATGGTAGAGTAACGGTCTCCAAAACCGTCTGTTGCAGGTTCGAGTCCTGTCCCACCTGCCAAATTAAACAATCTTTTTTGAGATTGTTTTTTTATTTAGGTTTATTTATTAATGTTTTTTAAACAAATTACTTTTTTAATATATATAATCTTTTAACTTTTTGAAGTAATGCTTGTTTTGTTAATCTCTAATATTATTTTATCTAGTATATAGTTGGCAATTTCCTTTATGGTTGGAATTTTTTCAGTTTTCGATATGTTGTGAAAGAGAGATTTTTCTTTACAATTTTGATATGCTTTGTTTATTGAAAATCTAATTGCTCTTTCTATACTATTTACTTTTGCGTTATATTTATATCCTATTTTTTTGTACATAGCATTGCATTTAATATTTGAGATAGATGAGTTTGTGAATAATTCGTATATCAATTCGGTCATATATTTTGCACCTATTAGTTTTGGTCTAAAATACAGTTTGTCCAATTCATTAATAATACAAGAATAACATTGTCTTTCATTTTCGCTAGATAACTCAATTATATTTGAAAAACATCTGTAGTGGTTTGCAATAATTAATTCCAGTTGTTTGCAATTTTCAACAATATAGATGTTGTTTTTGCTAATGTCTAAATAATCTGTATCTATTATGTAAACAAAACAATCTTTATGCTTATTTGCTATATTAAGGCAAATATTTTTGCTGATTTTTCCATTTGTATCAATTATTATGTATCTTGGGCAAACCTTTTCCATTATGTAGGCAAGTATATCTAATTTTTGACAATCAAAAAGATGTAAATTGACTTTTGTACAAATGTCATATACATTGTTGTAATTATTTGTGTCTGACATATGAAAGAACACTACTGAATTGTTATTCATAACGTTTAAACTCCTTTATTGTAAACATAATAGCACATATATTTTGTTTTTTGCAACAAAAAACATCACTTTTTTACAAATATTTTACAAAAATAGCATATTTTTACAAAAGTCAATGCAATTATGAGGGAAAAGTGTTATTTTTTTAAAGCAATGTGTGAAAATTAATAAAAAAAGTTTAATAAAATTCTTGAAGTTTCGAAGTTTTCTTTTAGATAAAATATTGCTAATTGGTATTGCAAAATTGAGTTAAGTGTGTTATACTCCAACTGAGGTGAAAAATATATGAAAAAGAAAAGCAAAGTTAAAAAGGTTATAACTTCACTTGTTGCGGTAAGTGTTTCTGTTGGAGCACTTTTAGGAGCATATAAAATTTATAACACTTTGGAAGAAAATGGTTTTATTAATCCCAACAATCAACAACAAAACCTTGTTCTTGACGATGTGAAAAATATTTCTTTTGATGAAGAGAAAAACTTATTTAGTTGGAATGCTGTTGAAAATGCAGATTCTTATGTTGCAAGTGTAAATGGTGTGGAATCCACTGTTGATTCAAACTACTTTTATTACATTCCAACATTTAATGAGACAGAATTTAAAGTTAAAGCCGTTGACTCCACTGGTGAATATAAAGAATCAAACTGGTCAGATGTTTACACATACTCAGTTTCAAAAGAGGAAGTTACATATTCATCTATTTATGGATTTGTTAATGGTATGTTGGTAGGTGATTACAAACTTCAAAAAATATTATCACTTGAAATAGAAGATGGTGTTCTTTATACAAAAGCATCATATTTAGATGTGGAGAACCAACCTAAACTTTTTTACTTAAGAACAAAATTTGGTGAAAATAAATATGATAGCTTGTTTGAAATGATAAATCATCAAGACGAGGGTTTTACTATTATTACAGAAAGATATGATTTATGCGAACAAGAGGCTATGGAGTATTTATTAAAGTCCAATTCATTTACTGGACCATTAGAAGAATATAGAAAAGATGGTTATGAGATAAGTGTTGTTTCTTCAAAGTCTGGACTTGTTGAAAATTATGGCGTTATAGAATTAGAAGGAACATTAAAATTGGAAAAGAATGGAGATGTTAAATATGCTACAGCTTCTTTTGAGTGTATCGTAATTAATCCTACGGGGAATCCAAAACTTGATTATACAGTAAAACTAGCTGATCCAGAAACAAGAATAATGGGAACTATAAACTTTAAAATTTTAACAGGCGACTTGGTAACATTTGCTGAAGAAGTTGAAAGAGTGAATAGTTTGCAACAAGAAAATGAAAGTAGTATTGTAGATACAAAAACATATACCTATGATTTTAATGGTTTGGAAGTTTAGTATATTATGGAAAAAGAGTGTATCTTTCTCTCAAAATTCAATTTTGCTTTAATGTATGAACTTAGAAAAATAAGCAAAGCTTATGGTGTTGAATTGTCACCCTGCAGAGAGATTACTGAAATGATAGATAAATTTAACAAGGGTACAAATGCTGTTCTTATTGAAGGATTGGAGCTATATGACATTTTGAGTGAATGTCTAGATTGTGGTTTATTGCAAAAATTGTTTTATTTGCAAGATGATAAAATATACAACAGTGATAAAAAATTGGTGTATAAAACTTGTGATGATTTTTTTACTTCTAATTTGTTTGTATATAAAATTACAAAAAAACAAAATGAAAATTATGAAGAAGTTGTGTCAAAAAAGTTTGATGAATTGGGAATTGTAATAAATTCTTGGGTTGCAAGATTTATAAAATTTATCATTTGCGAGATGAAGGAAAGAAATCAGTCTTGTGCAACAAAGGAACTTATTGAATCAGTTGCAGCAAGAAAAGAAGTTAACTGCAAGTATTTATATGATGCAATTAGACCAACACTTAAAAACTATGAAAAATTATTGACAAAAAATGATGAGGAAATTACGAATAAAATAAAACCTATTTTAAATAAACTTTATAACTATTGTTTTTCAAAATAACTTATAAACACAAGAATTAATTTATATTAAAAAATTCTTGTGTTTTATATTATCGGAAGCCGAACTTGCTTGCAAGAGTGAGGCTGATGGTCATACATACTGTGATGAACACAATTTATTGGGTTTTTGCGTTTAGCAAAATTAAAATTTAACTTGCTTAAATTTTAACATCACATAGTTTATATTAGGTAAATTTTAATAAAAATTAGTTCATAATTATAAAATTTCTTAATTAATGTAATTATTTACTTCTAATTGATTGAATATTAATTAAAAATGTAAACCTATTTTTAATATAAAACAATAAACAAATACTTATTTTACTATTCAATTTTTAAAAAAAATATCGTGTATAATAGTGTAATTTATTAAAAATTCAATACATTTAAAAATATATCAATAATGTTAATTAATTGATTTTTTAATATTTAATAAAAAATATCTAGTGTCAATATTAACAAAGTAAACATAGATATTTAATATGAATAAATTACTTTGTAAATATGATTTAAAAGAAAGTGAAATATTATCCAAACATTGTACAATGAAAGTGGGAGGTAAGGCAGATTTTTATTTTGAACCACAAACAAATAAAGAATTGCTCTCAATTATTAGAGATTGTAAAAAAAATAATGTTAAATTTTTTATTTTGGGCAACGGAAGTAATGTTATTTTTACAGATAAGGGATTTAGAGGTGTTATAATTTGCACAAAGAAATTAAATAAAATAAAAATAAAAGATACAAAGTTGTGTGTTGATTCTGGTGTAAATTTGTATGTTTTGCATAATGTTTTAATTAAAAACTCATTGAAAGGAATGGAATGGAGTTATGGCATTCCTGGAACCATTGGAGGTGCTGTGTGTATGAATGCAGGGGCTTATGGTGGTGAGATGAAAGATGTTATTGAAAAAGTAAAGATATTTGACGGCGAAAAAGTTAGGTATTTAACACTATCACAAATGGAGATGAGTTATAGAAATTCAATAATAAAACAAAAGGGCTATATTGTTTTAAATGTGTATATAAAATTAAAAAAAGGCGAACAAAAAGAAATTGAGAAAAAATGCAAAAATTATCTACTAAAAAGGAAAATGACACAACCATTAGAGTTTTTTAACAGTGGCAGTATTTTTAAAACAACAAATGGAATAATTGCGGGCAAAATAATTGACAATCTGGGGCTTAAAGGTGTTAAAATAAATCAAGCTCAAATTTCTAGTCTGCACGCAAATTTTATTGTAAATTTAGGCAATGCTACTTGTGAAGATATAACAAATTTGATACAATTAATAAAAACAAAGGTAAAAGAAGAAACTAATGTTGAACTTAAAGAAGAAGTTATTATAGTGGGAGAAAGATAATATGGTTATTTTTGGTGATTACCATACGCATACAATTTATTCTAGTGGAAAACACAACAAAAAACACGCAAAGGGAACAATTTTGGAAAATGCTTTAATGGCACAACAAAAGGGATTGAAAGAAATTGCAATAACTGAACACGGTTTTTCGCATAAATTGTATGGTTTGCAAAGAAAAAATTTGGCAAAAATGCGTGAAGAAATAGAAGATGCAAAACAAAAAACTGGTGTGAATATTCTTTTGGGAATTGAAGCTAATATAATTTCCAGCGAGGGTGATGTTGATTTAACAAATGAAGATTTAAAGATGTTTGATTTGATTATTGTTGGATTTCATTCTTTTGCAAAAGCAAAAAGCACAAAGGAATATTTTAAATTCTTTTTGCCAAACATATTGGGTTTTAAAAGAAAAAAAGATATAAAAAGAAATACTCTTGCATTAATGAAAGCTATGGACAAGTACCCAATTGACATAATTTCTCATCCCGGTGTGAATATGCCAATGGATTTTTTGGAGATTGCAAACTATGCAAAAAAGACCAATACTTTATTAGAGATAAATGGCAAGAGAATTGCTTACACAAATAAAGATATTGAAAATATTATTAACACAAAAACAAAAGTTATTATTGATTCTGATGCACACTCTCCAATGAAGGTGGGGTATTGCAACAAAGGTATTAATTTTGCAATTAGTCACAACATACCAAATGAGCTTATTGCAAATTATGGAAAAATTATAGATAGAAAGGTGAAGTGAATTGAGTTTTTCAAAAGATATAAAAAATGAAATTTTGTCTAAAAAAGATACGCAAGACTGTTGTAGTCTTGCATTTTTGAGTGGTTTGTTTAGTTCTTCTGCAACCATACAAATTTCATATAAAATAGACTTGTATATTTCCACCGATTTGGAATTGCTACCAAAGTATATAGAAGATATTGTGAAAAGACTTTATGGTTCGCAAATTCAAATTGAAATTTGCAAGAGTTATCAAATTAAAAAAGAGGACTATTATAAAATCACATTTGATGAAAATACATCTAGCAAATTGCTTTTAGATACGGGTTGTGCTGTTATAGAAAATGGCAGGCTTGTTAGAAAGTTCTCTGTTGATGAATATATGATTAAAGAAGAACACTGTTTAAAAAATTTTGTCGCAGGTGTTTTTGTTGGTTGTGGAACATCTAGTATAAAAATAAACAAAGTGGATAGAATGTCAACAGGTTATCATTTGGAATTTGCTTCCAAAAATTATGAGTTTTTAAGTGGTTTTGCCAAAATTTTGGCACAATTTGATGTTTTTGCAAAACTTGTTAAACGAAAAAATTTGTATATTTTGTATGTAAAAGATGCAAACGAGGTCAGCAATGTTTTGGCTTTAATGGGAGCATATAATGCAGTTTTGGCATTGCAAAACGAAATGGCAGTTAGAGAAGTTAGAAACAAAGTAAACAGACAGACAAACTGTATGAATGCAAATATAAACAAAACGGTTGAAGCAAGCATAAGGCAAAATGATGCTATATCTACAATAATCACAACAATTGGACTTGAAGAACTTCCTCAAGATTTGCAAAATGTTGCACTTCTTAGAATGGCTAATCCCGAAGAAAGTCTTGATGAATTGATTAAGTTGGCATCTTTTCCTCTTACAAAAAGTGCATTAAATTATAGATTAAACAAATTAATAAAACTAGCAGATAAGTTAAAGGAGTAAATTATGGAACAATTTGTACATCTTCACAATCACACTGAATTTAGTTTACTTGATGGTGCTGCAAAAATTACAGAATTAATTAAAGAAACAAAAAACAGGGGTTGGAAAGCAGTTGCAATAACAGACCACGGGAATATGTATGGTGCTTTGCAGTTTTATACAGGTTGTTTGGGAGCAGGAATAAAACCTATTTTGGGCTGTGAATTTTATATGTGCGAGGACTTACACTATAAGCAAGGGAAAATCAATGTTGGACACTTAATTTTGTTGGCAAAAAACAACACGGGATATAAAAATCTTTTAAAACTTAATTCTATTGCATTTATAGATGGTTTTTATTATAAGCCAAGAATAGATTATAAAACTCTTGAAAAGTACAGTGAAGGATTAATTTGTTTAAGTGGTTGCATTGCTGGGCACATTCCAAAACTAATTTTGGAACATAGAATGGAAGATGCAAAGGCTTTTGCGCTTAAACTAAAAAATATGTTTGCAGACGGCGATTTTTATTTGGAAATTCAAAATCACGGCATATTAGAAGAAAAACAAGTGCTTTTGGGTTTGGATAAAATAAGCAAAGAAACGGGAATTAAACTTGTTGCAACAAACGATTGTCACTACATAAAAAAAGAAGATGCTGAAATACAAGATGTTTTAATGTGTGTTCAAATGGGAAAAACTCTTGATGACCCCGACAGGTTTAAATTTTCCACAGATGAATTTTATTATAAAACATACGATGAAATGAAAGAACTTTTTGTTGGCTATGAAGATGCATTAAAAACAACACTAGAAATTGCCGACAAGTGCGATGTTGTTATAAGGCGAAAAGTGCACGGTGAAATGGGACTTGAAGAAAAGTATGTTTTGCCAGCATCTGAAAACTTTATTCCAAAGTATGAGCCACCTGATGGAATGGAACCTTTTGAATATATGAAAAAACTAACCTATGAGCACTTAGATGAAAAATATCCAAATGCAAGCAAGGAAGTTTTGGACAGAATTTCTTATGAATTGTCTGTAATAAAAGAACAAGGCTTTGTTGAATACTTTTTGGTTGTTTGGGACTATATTAACTGGGCGAAAAACAACGGTATTGCAGTTGGACCTGGAAGAGGTAGTGGCGCAGGTAGTATTGTTGCATATTTAATGGGAATAACAAAAGTTGACCCATTAAAATACGCTTTGTTCTTTGAGAGATTTATCAATAAAGAAAGAGTTTCAATGCCAGACTTTGATATAGATTTTGACAAAGAACGCAGGGGCGAAGTTGTTGACTATGCAAGAAGAAAATACAATCCTGAAAATGTTACAAACATAATTACATTTGGAAAAATGCAGGCAAAAAATGCAATAAAAGATGTTGGAAGAGTTCTTAGAATTCCATATGCTGAAACAGATAGAATAACAAAAGCAATTCCCTCAAGACTTCCTGAGGGTATAAAAAAGCCACCTGTTTTAAAATATTATTTTGGACAAACGGGAAATCCAGACAATGATAAGTTTATTGTGCCTGAATTGAAAGAAATTTACGATTCTGATGCAGACCTTAAAAGAGTAATTGACATTGCCATAAAATTGGAAGGATTTCCACGCAATACATCAATGCACGCCTGTGGTGTTTTAATTGCTCCAAAACCTGTTGATGAGTTTGTTCCTCAGTCAAGAAATGGCGATGATATAACAACTCAATTTGAAGCTGTTGACCTTGAATCTCTTGGACTTTTAAAAATGGACTTTTTGGGGCTTAACACATTAACAGATATTGAAAAGGCAATTCAGTATGTTAAAGAAGACTATGGTGTTGATATTGACTTTGACAAAATAGGATATGAAGATAAAAAAGTATATGAATTGATTGGAACGGGAAACACCGAGGCAATATTCCAGTTGGAAAGTGGTGGTTTTCAGGACTTTATGAAAGAATTAAAACCATCTGGACTTGAAGACATTATTGCCGGCGTGTCACTTTATAGGCCTGGACCAATGGATTCCATTCCAACATATGTAAGAAACAAATTTAATCCTGATAAAGTTGAATATCCTCACGAATGTATTAAAGATATTCTAAAAGTTACATATGGTTGTATTGTTTATCAAGAACAAGTTATGCAAGTTTTTCAAACAATGGGTGGATACAGTTTGGGACAAGCAGATAATGTTCGTAGAATTATGGGTAAAAAGAAAGTTGATAAAATGGCTCTTGAAAAAGACAAATTTATCAATGGTTGGGAGGATCCAAAAGGTTTAAAATCAATTCCAGGTGCAGTAAAATTAGGAATACCAAAAGAAGTTGCAGAAAAAGTTTTTGCAGATATGGAGAGCTTTGCATCATACGCCTTTAACAAATCACACGCAACTGCATATGCTATGCTAACATATCAAACTGCATATCTTAAATGCTACTATGAAGTTGAATTTTTAACTTCAATTATAAACAACAGAATAACAAATGCTGATGAAATTAAACACTATGTTGCATATGCCAAAAAAGAAAATATTGAAGTTTTGCCTCCAAATGTAAACAAGAGTAAAACATATTTCTCAGTTGAAAATGGAAAAATAAGGTATGGTTTAAGTGGACTTAAAGGCGTTGGTGTTGGCGCTATTGACATAATGATTAAAGAGCGAGAAAAAAATGGTGAGTATAAAAACTTGAAAGATTTTATTTCAAGACTATACAGTTTTGGAATAATTAACAAAAAAAGCATTGAAAGTTTAATTTTTGGTGGAGCTTTTGACTGCTTTAACTTGTATCGTTCTCAGTTGATGGCTATTTATGAAAACATAATTGAAAAGGTTAGCAGAGATAAAAGAAATAGAGAAACAGGTCAATTTTCTCTATTCGACAATTTTAAGTCCGAAGTGGAAGATATGGAAAAAATTAAAATTCCAAACATTCCAGAGTTTAACAAAGAAACAAAACTAAAATATGAAAAAGAGGTTTTGGGCGTTTATATGTCAGGACACCCACTTCAAAACTATATAGACAGATGGAACGACTTTAATTTCACTTCAGATATGATTAAAACACAGGAAAACACCGATGAAATATACGATGACTCTGTTGAAGAAGTTGAAAAAACATATGAAGGTGTTTCTGATGGAATGATTGTTAGATGTGGTGGAATAATAAATAAAGTTAAAAAAATTAATGTAAAAACAACAAACAAGAGTATGGCTATACTTGATGTTGAAGATTTGTATGGTACTTTTAGTGTAATGGTTGTACCAAAGATGTATGACAAATACAAACAGTTTTTGGTTGAAGATGAAATAATTTACATTAATGGTAAGTTGTCAATTAGAGTTGGCAAAGAGCCAATTATTATGCTGGAACGAATGTCACTGATGAAAAACGATGTTAAAGAAGAGCAAAAAACGGACAAAACTTTATATTTAAAATATAATATGCAAGACAAAATAAGCGACAAAGTGAATTTAATTCTGAATATATATCAGGGCGAATATCTTGTTGTTGTAAGAAATACTGCAGATAATAAAGCATATAAATTGCCAAAAAAAGTCAATTGCAATAACCACTTAATCAATGAATTAATTGGACTTTTGGGCGAAGAAAATGTTATTTTAAAATAGGAGTAAAAATGAAAATAGGAATTTTGGCTAGTGGTGGTGATGGTGCAGGTATGAACTATTTCCTGTTCCACATTTATAAATATTTGCATAAAAAACACGATGTTGTTTTGTTTAACAAGGGATATTGTGGTTTAATTAACAACGATATATTAAATTACTCATATAGTTTTTTAAATGAGCATAAAAAAGACGGCGGAATTATTATAAAAACTTCAAGATGTAAAGAATTTTCCACAAAACAAGGCATACAAAAAGCAGTTGACACATTAGAAAACAACAAAATTGATGTTTTAATTGTAATGGGTGGCAACGGTTCTTTAAGAGGTGCAAAAGAACTTGTTAAAATGGGAATAAAAGTTATTTTTATACCTTGCACAATTGATAATGACATAGAAAATAGCGAATATTGCATTGGTTTTGACACTGCTTGCTATAATTGTACCAATTTTATTCTTCACGTTAATGACACTATGAAATCATTTAACAGAACTTGCATATATGAGGCAATGGGCAGAGAATGTCCAGAAATTGCCATTGTTGTTGGAAATAATATAAATGCAGATTATTTGTATGTTAGCGATGTTTGCAGTGTTGAAGATTGCATTAATAAAATAAAAGATTCTTTAAAATACAAAGATGCACCAAGTGTAGTTTTA
>CASFHZ010000082.1 GCA_949294585.1 uncultured Christensenella sp.
CACAACAAATGTTATGGCTGTAATCATCATAACAATTGATACAATAAAAGAAATAATATTTGCCTTCTTCTTCATATAACTTCTCCCAAAAATTTTTTTTCTAATGCAAGTTAAATTTATAAGTGTTATATAACTTCTCTGTTTATAAACACATTGTCATTTCAAGTATATTTTATCCCCCCCCCCCCCCCCACGTGTCAAGTGATTTACGGGTATTGTTGTTATTTTATAAAAAATAAATATAAAAATATATCAACATTTTAAATAGCTGTTTATAATTAATTTTGTGTAAAAAACACTTTTTTATTTGCGAAATAAAAAACTGCAAACATTTTTTTGTTTACAGTTTTAATTGAATAATTATTTTATATATTATTTTATGATATTAACAAACTTGTCTGGGCTTAAGCACGAACCACCAACCAACAGTCCACCAACACCCTCTATTTTTAGAATATTTGCGCAGTTATTTTCATCAACACTTCCACCATACAAAATGCAAAGTTTTTCTGCTGATTTTTGTGAAAATATTTCTGCAACAACATTTTTAATATAGTCAACAACATTTTCAATCTCTTTGGTGGAAGGGGTTTTGCCAGTTCCAATTGCCCAAACGGGTTCATATGCAATAACAATATTTTTTAATTCATTTTCATACAAGCCTTTTAGTGCAATTTCCAACTCTCTTTTAATAACCAATTTTGTTTTGTTGTTATTATGTTCAAATTTTGTTTCACCAACACACAAAATAACCTTTAGATTAACACCAAGTGCCATTTTTATTTTTTGGTTTATTTGCTCATCTGTTTCCCTAAACAGTTTTCTTCTTTCACTGTGCCCAACAATTGTGTAAGTTGCACCCAAACTTTTTACCATAATGCTTGACACTTCGCCCGTATAGGCACCATTTTCTTCTGTTGAAATATTTTGAGAACCAAACAAAACATTTGTTGCAACCAATTTTTGATTTGCAAGCATCAAATGTGTGTATGGAACACAAAGCACAATACCATTTTTCAAAGATTTTACATCTGGCAAAAACTTATCCAAATAGTTTGAAAATTCTTGCACAGTTGTGTTCATTTTGAAATTTCCAACAATAAGTTTTTTCATTACACCCCTCTATTTATCTGCTATAACATCAACACCCGGCAAGCACTCTCCAGCAATTAATTTTAAAGATGCACCACCACCTGTTGAGATATGATAAATTTTTTGATTTAATTTTAATTTATTAATGGCAGATATGCTGTCACCACCACCAACAATTGTTTTTCCTTTGTTTTTTGCAACGCATTTTGCAATTTCATAAGTACCCTTTGCAAAATTAGCAAATTCAAAAACTCCCATAGGTCCATTCCAAATTATTGTGTTTGCAGATTTAATTTCGTTTTTATACATTTTTATTGTTTTTGGTCCAATGTCAAGACCTTGCAAATTATCTTGAATAGCACACTGTTTAACTTTAACAGCCTGAGCATTAGGGCTAAAAAGTGAAGCACAAATATGGTCAATAGGCAACAACACTTTTGTTCCAATTTGTTTTGCATCTTCAAGTATATTCTTTGCGCTTTCTATGCAACTTTCTTCATAAACTGATTTTCCAATATCAACACCTTGTGCCTTCAAAAAAGTGTATGACATTGCACCACCAATTAGAATAGTATCGCATTTTTTTATCAAATTGTGTATTATATTCAATTTATCGCTTATTTTTGCACCACCAATTATTGCAACAAAAGGTCGCTGTGGATTATCAAGCACGCTAACAATTGTGTTAATTTCTTTACCCATCAAAAAGCCAACTGCATTTGGAAGAAGTTTTGCAACTTCATAAGTTGATGCGTGTTTTCTGTGTGCTGTTCCAAAAGCATCATTAACATAAACATCGGCAAGTTCTGCCAACTTTGATGCAAAAAGTGGCGAATTTTCTTCTTCTTCCTTATAAAATCTAATATTTTCCAAAACAAGCACTTCACCAAAATTCATTTCATCAATAAGTTTTTTTACTTTGTCACCAATTGCTTCCGGAGAAAATCTAATTTTGCAATTTAAAAGTTTAATCAAATATTTTGCAATATTAACCATACTTAGTTGTTGGTTAAATTCGCCCTTTGGTCTGCCTAGGTGCGAACATATAATCACTTTTGCATTTTTTGATAACAAATATTTAATTGTTGGAAGTTCTGCCAAAATCCTGCTTGGGTCCAAAATGTTGCCACTGTTGTCAAGTGGAACATTAAAATCCACTCTAAGCAAAACTCTTTTTTCAAAAATATCAATGTCTTCCACAGTTCTTTTCATAAGTCATACCCCCTTAACACTTATAACTATTTTATTATGAAATTAAAAAAATTCAAAGTGATTTAAGATAAAATATTTTTTAAAATCAAAAGGCTCTCATCTAAATTTTTTGTTGTTGCAAGTTGCAATCTGTATTTATTTGCACCAACAACATCTCTAACATACCACAAAAAATGTTTTCTTAGAATTGTGCACAAATATTCATCGTTGTAATATTTTTGCAAAATTTTTATATGCGTTTCAACAATTTTGTATTTATCTGGAACATCTTTGCCCTTTAAAATGGAAAAAATCCAAGGTTGACCAAGTGCACCTCTTGCAATCATAACACCATCAACACCTGTTTCTTTCATTTTTAAATAACTTTTTCCATCAAACACATTGCCATTGCCAATAACCGGAATATTAACGCTTTTTTTAACTTGTTTTATTGTTTCATAATCTATTTCGCCACTGTACATTTGCTCTCTTGTTCTGCCGTGAATCGTTATTGCCTTAATTCCATTCTTCTCGCAAATTTTAGCAACTTCAACTGCAACATTGTCACCGTTTTTAAATCCTATTCTAATTTTTGCAGTTATTGGCTTTGTTGTTGCATTAACACATTTTTTTGTGATTTCATCAATTTTATCCAAGTGATTAAGTAGTTCACTTCCATCTCCGTTTTTTACAATCTTTGGAGCAGGACAGCCAAAATTTATGTCAATTATATCAAATTTTTCCAACTCTTTGCTTGCACAAACTCTTGCCATTTCATCTGCATCGTGTCCAAAAATTTGAACAACTTTTGGGGTTTCATCACTTTCGGTTAACAGTAATTTTTTTGTGTGTTCGTTTTCAAATCTAATAGCTTTGCAATTAATCATTTCAACATAAGTAAGGTCTGCACCACACATTCTGCAAACCTTTCTAAAACCAATATCACTCACCCCTGCCATAGGGGCAAGAAACAAATCTCCAACTTCAATATCACCAATTTTCATATACATATATTACACTAGTTAAAGCATTAAAGCAACTTTTTATTTGCCCTAAATGCAATAACTTTTTTTGGTTCAACTAAAATCTTTTTCCCAAGTAATGGATTATAGCAAAATCTTTCATTTTTTTCTTTAATATAAAAACAGCCAAATTTTCCAAAATTAAGTTTTTCACCCTTAATTAAAATGTCTTTAATTAATTCAATTGCTATATTAAAACTTTTTTCTAGTTCTTTTTCGGAAATATTTAATTTGTTTTTTAAATTTTTAATAAATTCTCTTTTATTCATATTTTATTTTATTAACATTTTTTTTATTATTAAACAATTCTTTTATATTTTTTAATGATATTATTTTAAATATAAAACTTAACATTAAATACACAACAACACCAATACCAACAAGCAATATCACTTTAATTAATTCATTTAAAATAATGTATTTATTTAATAAATAAACCACAAAAAACATAATTAATCCATTAAAAATTGGAGCAATTAAATTTATAATTTTAATATTAATAGAAGCGTATTTTCTTGCAAAATATAAATTAATTAAACAAGAAATTGATTCACTTATTGTAACAGCAAAACAGAGTGCTAAAATATTTATATTCCTATTTAAAATCATAAAAATTAATAAAATAAATTTAATTGCAAAACCAATAATTTGGCTAAATAATGGCAATTTGAATTTCCCAAAACTATTTAATATACTTGAAGATATTTGCATAATTGACATAAAAATAATGTTTAATGTTGAAACTCTTAAATAAAAAATTGTAGTGGCAAAATATTGATTTTCTATTGCTGGAAAAAAGATTTTTATTATATTTCCAGAAAGTGCCATTATTCCAAAAACACAAGGAATTGCCAAAAACCAAACAAAAAAATAAATGCCATTAACCATATTTTTTATATCCTTATTTTTTGCAATAAAAAAAGTTAATGTTGGCAACATTGCAACACTAATTGTTCCACACAACAAAATTGGAAAATTAATTAACGGATTAATCATACCTGTTGCAATACCAAACAAAGATGTTGATGTTTGAACACTAAGCCCAGATTTAACAAGCAAATTAACAACCAAAAAACTATCTAAACAAACAGAGAATGGCATAATTAAACCATTTAAACTCAAAGGCAAAAATTGATAGAAAATATTTTTTGAACTTCTAAAATTAAAATATGCTTTTTTGTAACTTTTTTGTGTTCTTTTTAATTGATAACAAAAAATAATATACACAAAAGATGCAATTTCACTAATCAAAATTCCCAAAAAAGCACCACTAACAGCATATATAACTCCATAACGATTAAATAAAAACGCCAAACTTAGCCCAACAATTAATTTGAATACTTGTTCAACAATTCCACTAATTGCAGAAGGCACCATATTTTCATATCCCTGAAAATACCCTCTAAAGATTGATGTTATTGAAGAAAAAATCAAACTAACAGAAACAGTTATATAACCTAAATATGCATTATAGTTGCCTTGCAATGTTGCTATGTTTTTTGCAAATATAATTAAAACCAAAGCAAAAACAACCGAAAAGAAAATTGCAATAACAATTGAATTTTTAAGCAGTGAATTAATTTCTTCAAACTTGTTTTTTGCTCTGTAATATGATACCTTTTGAGCAATATATGTAGGCATTGCACCAGTTATAAAAACAAGAAACAAAGAATACACTGGAAATACCATTTGATACAAACCTATCCCCTGTGTCCCCAATATGTTAGACAACGGAATTCTGTAGATGGCACCCAAAAACTTTGAAATTAACATACAAATACTAAGTATAACAGTATTTTTCACATATACATTTTTCATTGTTACTAGTTTTTGTGTAAAAACAAATATTATTCACAAAAAAATTTGTTAAGGTATTTACAAACTAAAAAATATATGATAACATATAATAGAATTAAATTGAAAAGGAAGTGCAAATATGAATGATAAGGCAATGGTTTTGTTTTTAACAAGAATACCTACCCCAGATGGAACAATCGTTCAAGAGGATTTTGAAAAGTTAAATCAACTTATGTTAAGTGCAATTATGGACACAATTATTCGTGGCAAAGTTTCAAAATTAACAAGAAACACTTGCGAAAAATATATCAAATTTGAAGAAACAAAGGATTTTTGCAGAAGAACATTTCAATGGTTAGATTATCGCGCAAACGAACCTTTGGTAAAGAAAAATTTAAAAGATCTTGGTCAATTCTTCTCAGGAATAGGAGTTGCTCTTGGAACTTACTTAAATGAAGAAAATAAAATTTTAAACTGGCCACTAGTTGCACAAACATTAAGTGATCCAAATTACGATTTTGCAAATTCTAATCTTATGGAAGGTTTAATGAAGGAATCAGACAGATTAAACAAAATCTACAATCAATCTCGTGAATTATAATAAAAATTTAAAAAACCTCAAATGAATTTAGCATTTGAGGTTTTTTATAGTCTATAATGTGATTTCCTTATCATCTTCTTTGTGTTTATTTGCTATATTGTAATTTGCGTTAACTTCCTTGCTTGCAGGTTCAATTGTCACATCAAAATCATAATCTGAAAAACTTTTGCTTTTAAAACTGCTAAAACCACCACCCAACTGATTTATGGAAATTTTTTCAAAATTGTTTAATATGTTTGAGTACCCAACATTGAACTTTAACTCACTAGTGTTTGTATCTTCAAAAACTTTTGATTTGTCTTTTGTATGAATTTTCGTTTCAACTTTCTCACTCACTTTATTAGATGCACTAGATGAACTGCTACTTGACTTTGCCTTACTAGGTTTTTTCTTTGCATTATCAGCTTTCTTGTCATCACCACCACCATCTTTGCCTTTTGCTTTGGCTGATTTTTTATTGTTTGCAGAAGCTTTTCCCACTTTTGTTGGATTTTTTAACTTCTTCTCTTTATTCATATAAATCAAAACATAATTTTGATTTACAAGGTCCAACCACTTTTTTGTTTCTTGTGGACATTTGTCATAGTGCTCAAACAGTATTTCATCAAGTTTTGCTTTTAATTCAATCCAATATGCTGCAGTGTTTTTGTTGTGTTTTATCTTCCCTAACTCTTCTTTTAAAAGTTTTTGAATAAAAAGTCCATAATCGCCAGATTGTTTTAATATTTTTATTACATCAATAATGTATTTCCGGTCTTCAATTGCAATTTCATTGTTTATGCTTTTTGCCAAAGCTTTTTTCTTAGATATAATTTTAATTAATTCAGAATTAGAATTTTTTATATCTTTGCCTTCGCTTTCATCTTTTGTATATAAATTAAAAACTTTTTTTAATTTGTCAAAATATAAATTGTTGTCAACATCGTGAAAATTAACTAAAAAAGTTTGCAAAACAACATTTTGGTTGTGATTTTTGTATTCTTCAATTAAATATAAACTTGAATACTTGTTTATGTTTTTATCATCAAAATAAGATTTTATAATAAAATTAAGTTTTAAATCTTGCAACAAGGCTTCACACTTTATGCCTTCTTCTTTATATGACACTACCAATTTGTTTATTTTTATCAATTCATCAATGATATCACGAGAAATAACATATTCATAATTTTGATTATATTCGCCCAGCAAACCATTTTTTGCAAGGGTGTTATTCCTCAAAAACTTTTGATAGTCTATCATACCGTTCTCCTCTAAAAATATTGTATATCATAATTTTTATAATTGCAACATTTATTTTTTCATCATAAAATCAAATGGAACATTTAGTTCTTTGCCCAAGTCTTTTATGTCCTCAAACAACATATCAAACAGCGAAATAAAAGTAAAAGCACCCAAAATATCGGTAAACCAATCTTCAAGGTTAATGGAAAAATCAAAATCCTTTAAAAAATCAAACGAATCTGCTGACATATTCTTATTATCGTACTCAGCTGGATAATTTTCATCTTTTACTAATTCAACATACTTTTCCATCTGCTCTTTTGACATTTCGGAAACAGGAATATTTTTTAATTCTTTTGCCATTTTTCTATCTTTGTCTATTGGTGCAATTATTAAATCGTCTTGATATTGTTTTACAAGCTTGCTATTTAAGTCATTAAATTTATCCATTAGTGCCTTATTTTGCATCTCATAATCTCTTCTTAACAGCAAAAGCATATTCACTTGTTGTTGAGATAATCCGTTTTGCTTTTCTTTTAAAAGTTTTTCAAGTTTTTCTTTGATATCAAACCAATATCCAATACTATCATTATTAAATGTACAATTCTGCATTAATATGGAAAGTTCTTTTATTATATTTAACCCATCTTTTGTCTGCTTTAAAACATCAAAAACTTTTTCTATAAATTCTTTGTTTTGTTGTGCTGTTTCATTTATCAATGTCCTATAAATTTTTTGTTTTTTTAATAAGTAATCGTCAATATAACTTGATTCTTTTATATCCTTTCCATCATCATCAATGTTTATTAATTTAAAAACTGTTTTTACCCTTTCCAAAAATCCATCAGCAGAAAAAGTTGTGTATTTTTGAATAAAAGTTGTTATTTTTTTAATTTCATTGTTAATTCTATAAGCTTCAACCAAATACAATCTTGCATATGCAATATCTTTTGGATCACTATAATCTAGATACATAACCAAATTCAATTTGTGTTTTAAAGTTCGAATTTGGCAGTAAATTGCATTTTCTTCCTCTTTTATAATTATTTTTTCACTACTGCTTATTTCTCTAACTATTTTATCAGGTAGCCAATACCTGTTGGATTTATCAAAATATCCCAACAAATTTATTTCGCTAAAATTTAAGCCATTATTCATAATCTTTCCTATTATTTAAGTGCTAAATTTTCTAATTTTTGTTTTTGTTCTGCTTTTTGCAATTCTTCAATCATACCTTCTATATCGCCGTCAAGAAAACTTTCTATGTTAAATATTGAATAGTTTATTCTGTGGTCAGTTATTCTTCCTTGAGGGAAATTATATGTTCTTATTCTCTCGCTTCTGTCACCTGTGCCAACTTGACTTTTTCTGTTTGCACTATACTCTGAATCAATTTTTGATTTGTAGTAATTATAAAGTTTAGCCTTTAACAAATTCATTGCTTTTTCTCTGTTCTTAATTTGTGAACGTTCATCTTGACAAGCAACAACAATTCCTGTTGGCAAGTGTGTTATTCTTATAGCACTATCCGTTTTGTTAATATGTTGGCCACCTGCACCACTACTTCTGTATGTATCAACTCTTAAATCTTTATCTAAAATTTCAAAATCTACTTCTTCAATTTCTGGAAGCACTGCAACAGTAACAGTTGAAGTGTGAACTCTGCCCTGTGATTCTGTTTCAGGAACTCTTTGAACTCTGTGAACACCACTTTCGTATTTTAGTTTACTAAAAACATTAGTGCCTTTAATTGTGATGCTACATTCTTTAACACCACCAATTTCAGTTTCTTCCAAATCGTTCACTTCAACTTTCCAATGATTTCGTTCTGCATATCTTATGTACATATTCATAAGTGTGCCAGCAAACAAAGCGGCTTCATCGCCTCCTGCTGCTGGTCTTACTTCTATAATTACGTTTTTGTCATCATCTTCATCTTTTGGCAAAAGAAGAATTTGAACTTTTTCATTTAATTCATCAATTTGTTTTTTTGTTGAATTAATATCTTCTGTGAAAAATGAAATCATCTCTGGGTCTGTTTCTGTTTTTAAAACTTCTTCACTATCCTTTAAATTTTTTAATAACTTACTCAATTGGTCGTGGCATTCAGCAATTTCTTCAATACTGCTTCTTTCCTTAACCAATTTTTGCCACAATTTGTTGTCTGCAATAATTTCAGGTTTAACAACCAATTCAGTTAATTCATCATATCTTTGCTTTATTTTTGCTGTTTGTTCTAACATTTTTCTTTTCCTTTTTATCTTTAATTTTTGCAATTACAACTCTATCTATTTTGTTGTAATCTTTTATAACCTTAACATTTTCAAAATCTTGTTTTAATAAGTCCAGTATATCTTTTTTTTCTCCGTAACCTATTTCCAAGAACAACATACCATTTTTTGATAGATATTTTGGACTTTCTTTTATAATTCTTCTGTAAAAGTCAAGACCATCATCACCTCCATCAAGTGCAAGTTTTGGATCATAATCTTTAACTTCCACATCTAACTTTTCTATATCCTTTGTTGGAATATATGGTGGATTACTAACAATTATATCAAATTTCTTGCTAGTTTTCAAGTTTTCAAACAAATTAGACCATTTGAAATTAACTTTTACATCATTAAGTTTTGCATTCTCCTCTGCAACCAAAAGTGCTTTTTCAGAAATATCAACACCAAATATATTTGCTTTAACATTTTTTGCAATGCTAATAGCAATTGCTCCACTTCCCGTGCATAGGTCTAAAATGTTCATTTTATCTGTTGCATATTTCAAAACATTTTCAACCAAAATTTCCGTTTCCATTCTTGGTGACAAAACATCTTTTGTCACTTTAAAATCATATCCATAAAAATTTGCGTGCCCAAAAATTTTTGTAATAGGTTCGCCCTTTATTCTTCTTTGAACGGCATTTTCTATTTTCTTTTTGTCATCAATGCTAATTTTTGTTTGTAATCTAATTTGACCTCTGCCAATGTTAAGCACCTCACAAATAAGCCAATCAATTTCACTTGCATCAACAATCCCTGCATTTTTCAACTTTTCTTTACTTTCTGCATAAATTCCAGAAAAACTAACTTCATTATTTTTAAAATCTTCTGTATCCACAACTCCCCTCTTTTTATCCTGCATAAAAATCACTTCGTTAAGTGCCGAAAGAGCAATATACTCCTCAGTTTTTGTAGGTTTTTCTGTAACTAAAAAAGATGTTACAATACTCAACTTATTCACCCATTTAAGTTTTGAATTTTCCATAAGCAATAGTATTTCATAACAAACACTAAATGAAATAACTGAGATTAAAAGGTTTACAATTGGTTTCCAAATTGCATTTCCCGTAAGCCCAATTAAAGAAACAACAATAAAAATAAAAGTAAAAGAAAAAATTAAAAAATTTAAATAATTTGTTGGTCTATATATATTTTTTTTATCTTCATCAACTAGTATATTAGAACACGCATTAAATCTATAAAACTGTTTAAATGGTACAAAACATTTAATTATTAACAGAAATATAAATAAAATTGCAACTTTAATAATTGCAACAAGCAATTTGTTGACAAAATTGTTTGAACTATATCCACTTATAACAACTGCCAATTTAACCGGCAAAAATCCAATTAGCAATAAACTAATTAAACAGGCAATTAAAACAACAATAACAGTTAAAACTTGCTTTGTTCCAACATTCAAATTTTGTGAAATCATTTTTGTCACACTTTTTTCTGTGTAAACAAATGGAATTTTCACCAAGTTTTTAATAAAAAAATACAATCCAAAAATTACATATTCCAAACCTCTTAAAAAAACTATGTTATTAGGAATAACACTTATTTTATTTTTACAAGAAACCAAATGCGTCTTGCCTTTTTCATCTACATATGCACAAGCACTATTCTTTTTGTAATAAAAACACGCACCATATAAACACGGCATTGAATAAATTTTTTCCATATATAAATTATGGACAAATATTTAATTTTAAAACAAAATAAAAAGCCACAAAATATGTGACTTTTTAGGCAACACTAAACATTGTGTGTTTTTTTGAATTTTTCAACTCTTCCACTTACATCGACAATTTTTTGTTTGCCAGTAAAGAATGGGTGACATTTGTTACAAATATCAACTTTTATTGTATCCCCATGAACAGCAGAGCCTGTTTTGAAAGTATTTCCACAAGCACAAACTACTGTTACTTCATGATAATTTGGATGTCCTTCTTTTTTCATATTTCACTCACCTTTTAATTAAATTTTACTGATTAATATTACCATATATACAACAAGCTGTCAACATAATTTTTAAATATTTAGCACAATTATAATTTATCTTTTAATGAATAAGCCAAATTATCAATATCACCTGCACCCAAAATTAAAACTGCATAATTTTGCTTTATTTTTTTTAATATTTTTTTAATTCCGATGCTAAAATCTGCAACATAATCACATTTTTTACCTCTTTCTTTTAAAGATTTATACAAAGCATAACTAGAGCCATATTTGTCATATTTCTCCCTTGCTGGATATGTTTTTACCATAAGTATTTCATCGCATAAATCAAAACTTGAAATAAATTCGTTAAAAAGTGTTTTTGTTCTTGAATATGTGTGCGGTTGAAAGACAACTAACATTTTTTTATTGCCAATATTCTCTTTAAAAGTTGATATTGTTTTTTGAATTTCAGTTGGGTGATGAGCATAATCGTGAACAACATAGTGTTCTCCCAAACTCAATATCTCAAATCTCCTTTTAACCCCAACAAAATTTTTTAAACCATCAACAATGTATTTTTTTTCAATACTCAATAAATAACAAACTCCAATAACGGCAAGAGAATTGTAAATATTATGATAGCCAACAGCATTCAATACAAAAGTATCAAAATACTTACAATTAATGTAGCAATCAAAACTATATTTATGATTTTCTAATTTTATATTTTTTGCAACTATATTTGAATTATCTTTACCGTATGTTAAAATATCATCTTTATAAACCAATAAATTGTCATATAAAACAACTTTTTTTGAATTATCTACAAACTTTTGAAATGATTTTATCTCATTCTCCACAGTTTTGAAATAATCTAAATGTTCTTTTTCAATATTTAAAACAACTCCCACATCAGACTTCAATTTAAGAAAACTATCTTTGTATTCACAAGCTTCTGTAATAAAATAATCGTTTTTGCCATCAATAAAACCAAACTTTTGACCTTTAATTATTCCACCAATATGTAATGTTGGAGAAAGTTTTGCACTCTTTAAACAAGAATATAACATTGCAGTTGTTGTTGTTTTCCCGTGTGAACCAGAAATGCTTATAACACATTTATAGTTGCTTGCAATCTCAGCCAACAACTCTGCCCTTGTTAAAATTTTTAATTTTTTCTTCTTTGCTTCCAAAAGTTCTTCGTTATTTTGCTTAATTGCAAAATTATACACAACAACATCAACTTTTCCTATGTTTTTTTTATTATGACAATCAAAAACTTTAATTCCGTTTAATTCTAGTTCTTCTTTTATTTCATTGTTTACAATATCAGAACCCTGAACATAGCACCCCCTTTTTTTTAAATAAAATGCCAGTGCAGACATACTAATTCCACAAATTCCAATAAAATGATATCTCAACTTTTTCATACCTAAAAATATATGAAAAAGAATAAGCGTTTGCTACAAAGTTAAAAAATGCTTATGATATTAAAAAAATAGCGTAGTTTTTTAAGAAATCAAAAAAATGCATTAAAATATTTGCTAAAAATTTAATTTTATGTTATATATATGTTAGCAAATATAAAGGAGATACAAAAATGAATATTACAGAAGTAAGAGTTAGACTTGTAAAAAAAGAAGACACAAAACTTAAAGCAGTTGCTTCAATAACAATTGATGAATGTTTTGTTGTTCACGACATTAAGGTTATTCAAGGAACAGAAGGTTTATTTATTTCAATGCCTTCAAGAAAAACACCTGATGGAGAATTTAAAGACATAGTTCACCCAATCAACACAGAAACAAGAGAAAAAATCAGTGCAAAAGTTCTTGAAGCATATGAAAAAGCTGAAAAAGAAGAACCTCAAGCATAGTAAAACATAATGTTTAAAACAAAACCTCATTTCACTAGTGGATAATGAGGTTTTTTGTATTATGCTTAATATTAATTAATATTATATAGCATAATAAATAAAAATATTTAATTGTTGTGTATTATTATATTTTTATGCTTTTTCATCTATTTTTTAATTACATAAAATTAAAAACATTATTTTTTTGAATTTTAATTATCTAAATATTAATTGTTTTCAATTTAATTAATTCAACAAAAAAATAACACATTTTTTGTGCTATTTTTTATAAATTACAATTAAATAAGTTCAACTATTGCAAGTTGACCAGCATCTCCTCTTTTTGTGCCAGTTTTTATAACTCTTGTGTAGCCACCTTTTGTTCCGAGTTCTTTTGCTCTTTCAGCATATTTTGGTGCATAAACATTGAATATTTTTTCAATAAGAGGATGATTAATACCTTCTGTTCTTGCTCTGTATGCTTCAAGACTTTCTTTCTCTCTTCTTTCATCTTTTAGGTCATATACAAAAGCCATAATTTTTCTTCTTGCATTAAGTTTTTTAGGACCATCATTAACTATTTCTTTTTGAACCTTTGTGCCGTTTTCATCAACAGTTTTTGTAACTTTTACATTATCCTCATATGTGTTAATTGCAAGAGTTAATATTTTTTCTGCTTTTGAAGCAACTGCCTTAGCTTTTGCAAGACTTGTTTCAATTTTTCCATATTTAAACAAACTTGAAACTTGTCCTCTTAAAACAGCGATTCTTTGGTCTGTTGGTCTTCCTAATTTATCGTTAGCCATTGTTTTTCTCCTTTTTAGTCTTCGTCATTTCTTAAACTTAAACCATAAGATTCAAGTTTATTAACAACTTCTTCAATAGATTTTAATCCAAGGTTTCTAACCTTTAACATATCACTTTTTGATTTTTTAATAAGGTCATCAACAGTGTTGATATTCGCTCTTTTTAAGCAATTATATGATCTAACTGAAAGGTCCATTTCTTCAATAGGCATTTCAAGAACTTTTTCTTGTTCATCTTCTTCTTTGCTTACCAAAATGTTCATACCTGACATTTCTTCGCAAAGGTCAACAAACAATGCAATGTGTTCTTGGATAATTTTACCCGCCAAGCTTACGATTTCTCTTGCAGTTATTGTACCATTTGTTTCCACTTCAAGTGTTAACTTATCAAAGTCAATACTTTGACCAACTCTGGTGTTTTCAACACTATAATTAACTCTTTTAACTGGTGAATAAATTGAGTCAATTGCAATGTATTCTAATGTGTCAACTCTTTCTTTGTTAAGAACATTAGGAACATAACCTCTTCCTCTGCCAATTAAAACATCTAATTGAAAATTAGCATCACTGTCTGCTGGGCCAATGTGAAGTTCTGGGTTAAGAATTTCAACTTCATCATTTGGTTCAAAATCTGCAGCAGTAATTTCACCTTCACCTTTATGATTAATTCTAATTATAGTTGTGAAATCTCTGTCTTTGTTCTCAGTTTTAACAGCAAGACATTTAATGTTTAAAACAATATCAACAACATCTTCGCTTATTCCTGGAACAGTTGAAAATTCGTGTGGAACTCCGTTAATTCTAATTGCGATTGGAGCAGCACCAGGCAAAGAGCCCAAAAGTGTTCTTCTTAAACAATTTCCAAGTGTTATACCAAAACCTCTTTCAAGTGGTTCAACAATAAATCTAGCATAAGAACCGCCCTCTGTTTCTTCGCAAGTAATTCTTGGTTTTTCCATTTCCATCATATAACTCATTCCTCCTATTACTATCTTGAGTACAACTCAATGATTAAGTGTTCTTTAATGTTAAGGTCAATATCTTCTCTAGTAGGCAATGCAAGAATTTTACCTTCTAGTGTATCACTGTTAAATTCCAACCATTTAGGCATAACAATTTTCATACCTTTAAGTTGTTTAAACATTTCAAGTTCTCTTTTGTTTTCTTTAACTGCGATAACATCACCAACTTTAACTAAATAAGATGGAATGTTTACTGTTTTTCCGTTAACTGTAATTTGAGCGTGGTTTACAATTTGACGAGATTCACTTCTTGATGAACCAATACCCATTCTGTAAACAACATTGTCTAATCTTCTTTCAATTAAAGACAACATATTTTCGCCGGTAACACCTTTCATTCTTTCTGCTTCTTCATAGTATTTTCTGAATTGATTTTCAAGGATACCGTATGCTTTTTTAACTTTTTGTTTTTCTCTTAATTGAGTACCATATTCAGTAACTCTTTTTCTACCTGCACCGTGTTGTCCTGGGGCAACAGGTCTTCTTTCCATTGCACATTTCTTTGTTGTACATCTTTCACCTTTAAGGAAAAGTTTACAACCTTCTCTACGGCATTGTCTGCAATCTGCGCCTATCATTTTAGCCATACTTTTCTCCTTTTATATTCTTCTAACCTTAGGTGGTCTGCAACCGTTATGAGCGATTGGAGAAACATCTTTGATTAAGGTAACATTTAATTCAGCTGCTTGAAGAGCTCTAATAGCGGCTTCTCTGCCATTACCAGGACCCTTAACATAAACTTCAACTGATTTTAAACCGTGTTCCTTAGCGACTTTTGCTGCATCTTCAACACATTGTTGAGCTGCAAATGGTGTGCTCTTTTTAGAGCCTTTAAAGCCAAGCTTTCCTGAACTTGCCCAAGAAAGAACATTTCCTTCAAGGTCAGTAAATGTAATTAAAGTATTATTAAAAGAAGATTTAATATGAACTTGACCTTTATCAATATTTTTACTAACTCTTTTTTTCTTTGTAGTTGCTTTTTTTGCTACTGCCATATTAATATAAACTCCTTTTATAATTTACCTTTTTTAGAACTACCACCAACGACTTTTCTTGGACCTTTTCTTGTTCTGCAGTTTGTTCTTGTGTTTTGACCACGAACAGGAAGTCCTTTACGGTGTCTGGTTCCTCTGTAAGAACCAATTTCTGTTAATCTTTTGATGTTTAAAGAAACTTCTTTTCTTAAATCTCCTTCAAC
>CASFHZ010000083.1 GCA_949294585.1 uncultured Christensenella sp.
TAATTGGAACCATAGGACTTGTTTTAATAAATGCACTATTATATGCTTTTGGGTTATAAAGCAGATAATTTTTTACATAATTTTTGTTGTCAATTCTGTTAAAAATATCCTTTACATATTCATAATTATAGTTGTCTAGCGAATTAACCATTTCGTTGTCAAATTTTTTAATTGTATAACAAAGAAGTTTGTCCATTTCATCAATGGCAAAGTTGCACATTTTGTCTAAATCTTTTTCGCCAACATTTTCAAAACATTTTGCAATTTGTGATAATATATTTAAAAAATTTCCATCTATTATGTTCAAGTTAATTCTTTCAATCAAGCAATTTTGTTTTGAATTTTTTTCTTTTATTAAATCAATAAATTTTTTCTCTATTTTTTTATAATCTGAATTTACCTCATTAAAACAATGCATTAAATAATTTCGTACATTATTTATTACATCAATTGCATTGTATTTATATTTATCAATTATTTTGCAAAAATACGATTGCAATTTATCTATTGAATCTAACTGAAAAATTATATTATAGTCATAGAGCCTTAAATAATGCAAATTTGCATTATTATATTCATCTTTTATACTTTTTAATTCCAAATATTGTTTTTCGGCATCTGTTCCATTTTTTTGAATGTAACTTTCATTTTTTATGTTTTCATTTTTTATAGCACTATTCCAAAACAAATCATCTGCTTCCAAAAAGTTTTTAAAGTTTTCATCTTTAATTAAACCATCACAAGAAAAACTCAATTTGTCTTGCATTTCATCTGTTTTGTTATCATCGTTGTAATCTAAAATATAATACTCTTGTTTTTTTCTGATTTTTTTGGCAATATTTGTTGCATTTTCTTCAATTTTTGACTTTTCATTATAACTGTCACTTAAAGGTTTTCTACAACTTTCAATTTTCCAAGAACTTAATGCATTTATATCTTTTAAAGGTACCATAAAAAATGATAAATCAATTTTTGATTTTGAAGAGTCCCAAGTTGGATCTAAATAGTAATATCCATCAACTCCATATTTATCATCTTTAATTCTAACAATATTGTTTGCGTGATAACCATCTTCACCTTTTTTTGAAACTTTTACATAGTTTACAAAAATGTTTATATTTTTATCATCCAATTTTTCAATAATGGCTTTTAGTAAATTTGCATAACCCAAACACACAATTTTGTCTCCGTTCAAAACACCATAAACTGACCTAGATTGTGCATAGTGTTCAAATTCATTTTCTTCTATATAATTTGATTTTGAAACTTTTATATATGCATTTAATAATTTTTCTATTGGAGAAAACTTTTTGCTTTTAATTTCATTAGCAAATTGTTCTATTTTCATATTGGCATTATTAACTTCATCAATTGACCACGTTTTGTAGGTGTCTTCAACTCCAACTTTTACACCAAGTACTTTAACTTTTTGTTTAATTTCACAAATTATTTGCCAATCTTTCACAGTAAAGTTAAAATCTTTGTTTTGAAAAGAAATAACCAAATCAGATGGTTTTAAACCGTTTTTTACCAAATTTTGTATTATATAATTTACTTGTTCTTTATAGTTTTGATTTGAGTTTTTGTCGTAACTAATTATAACAACAAATTTAAAATTTTTGTTATACTGCTTGTCATAATGATATTGCATTAAAATCTTTTTTAATGCTTTTTTGTTACTAAAAATATTATTTTGATAATACAAATATCCCTTTTTTCTGTCGAGATATTTATTTTCAATATTTTTCATTCAAAAACTCCGTAATTAGTATAAGTCGAAACAATTTAATTGTCAATACCAAAACGGTTTTCACTATGCCAAACAAAGTTATTTTTTAACGCATTAATAAAAAATACCAAAAGTAGAAATTTACAAACTTACTTCCACTTTTGGCAAATTTTTTATAAAATATTAATCAAAATTAAACTTTTTAGTATTGAATACCCCAAATAACCATATGTTTTGCCTTTTTCCCACAAACAACACATTTGTCATTTTCACCAACTTGTTCTTCTGTTATGCACCTAGATTTCATTCCTCTAATTTCTTTCATTTTAAGTTCGCACGCCTCATCGCCACACCAGTGTGCTCTAACAAAACCAGGTTTTGTGTCCATTATTTTCTTTATTTCATCAATATCATCTGTTTCATAGGTCAATTCGTTTCTTCTTTCTAAGGCCCTGTTATATAGGTTATTTTGAATTTCATCTAACAACAATTTCACTTTTTCAACAATGTCACACTTTATGTCAACAACAATTCTTTCTCTTGTGTCCCTTTTTGCAAGTGTAACTTGCCCGTTTAACAAATCCCTTTTTCCAATTTCAATTCTAACAGGAATACCATTAACTTCGTGTTCTGCAAACTTAAAGCCTGGTGATTTTTCTGTTCTATCTATAAATGCACTAATTCCACTATCATTTAATTTTTTACAGTATTCATTTGCAAGGTCAACAATTTCTTGTTCATCTTGATTGATTGGAACAATAACAACTTGTCTTGGTGCAATTTTTGGAGGCAAAACCAAACCGTTTTCATCACTGTGAACCATAATAAGCCCACCTATCATTCTTGTTGAAACACCCCAAGATGTTTGATATGCATATTCCCACTCGTTGTTTCTGTTTAAGAACTTAACATCATATGCCTTTGAAAATTTTTGTCCAAAATAGTGACTTGTTCCACTTTGCAAAGCCACACCATTATACATAAGTGCTTCACAAGTGTAGGTAACTTCAGCACCTGCAAATTTTTCTTTTTCTGTTTTTTGCCCTGTAATAACTGGAATTGCAAGATATTCCTTAAAGAATTTTTCATATATTTTAAGCATTCTTAATGTTTCTTCTCTTGCTTCCTTTTCTGTTTCGTGAAGTGTGTGCCCTTCTTGCCACAAAAACTCTCTTGTTCTTAAAAATGGCCTTGTTTCCTTTTCCCACCTAAGCACATTGCACCATTGATTATACAACTTTGGCAAATCTCTGTATGATTTTACTTTTGAACTATAATAGTCACTAAAAAGTGTTTCACTTGTTGGCCTAATTGCCAATCTTTCATCAAGAGTGTTGTTTCCACCTTGTGTAACCCAAGCACATTCAGGTGCAAAACCCTCAACAAGTTCACCCTCTTTACTTAAAAGACTTTCTGGTATTAAAAGAGGCAAATAAACATTTTGATGCCCTGTTTCTTTGAACATTTTATCTAAAACACTTTGTATTTTTTCCCAAATCGCATATCCGTTTGGTTCCAAAATAACACAACCTTTAACATTTGAATAATCAGCTAATTTTGCCGCTCTAACCACATCTGTGTACCACTTTGCAAAATCTTCATTTCGTGGTGTAATTGCTTTATTTTTCATTTAATCTCCTTTGTCTTTGCGTATTATACAATACAATTATTTTTTTTTCAACTATATAACAACTTAATATATTAATTATTTAAAATAAATTCAACAACATAAACAAGTGCATTTTCCAAAGTCATTAACCCATTTTTTACCATAAATTCAACTTCACAAAACTCATACACAATGTTCTTTAACTGTTTTGCAGAAAAGTTTTTTGACTGCTCTCTTAGTTTTTTAACTGCATACTCTTTAACAGAAAATTTGTTTGCAAGTTCATTATCATTCATATTTTTAGACACAACACAAAAAAACATTCTTTGAAAAGTTGATGACATAAGCGAAAATAGTTTGTTGTTTTGCTCAACATTTCCCATAAGTTTTGAAAGCACCTTTAAACTCTTTTCTTCTTCTTTTTCACCAAGTGCCTTTGTTAGTTCAAAAACTACAATTTCATCACTTAACGGAACAATATCATTAACATCTTCAATTGTTATTGTGTTTTTGTCTTTGCAATATGCATTCAATTTGCATATTTCAAGTTCAATTCGGTTAATGTTTTTTTGACAATATAAAATAAGAGAACCAAGAGCATCTTTGTTTATTAACTTGCCCTTTTTCTCTACCATTTTTTTAACCAAACTTTCAAGTTCATAGTCAGGCAAATTCAAGTTAACTTTTTCAACTTTTAAAAAATCAAAAACACTTGTCATTAAACTATCCAATAATATTATCACACAATTTGGATTTGTGTTTTTTGAATAATTTAAAAATTTGTTTTTTTCACTCTCGTTAATTTTTGATATGTTCTTAACAATAACCATTCTGCTTTTTGCAAAAAAAGAAACTTGCTCACAACTTTCAATCAATGCATCAACAGAAAAATTTTCACTGTCAAATTTGGATATGTCATATTCATTATTGATGTTTAGTTTTTGCTTAATGTGTTCTATGCACTTATTCGCCAAAAAACTATCTCCATACAAAATGTAGATGTTTTTTATTGGTTCATTAAAAAATTGATTATATGTCATAAAAACTCCATTAAACCTCACACTTATTTTATCACCATTATATTATTTTGCAAACTAAATAACAAGCATTGATAAATTGTAAAATAACAACCCCATTGCAAGAACAAAACAACAAATTGCAAATTTATCTTTTTGTTTAATGTTATAATACCTCGACAAAATAAAACAACAACAATAGAAACAAACAATAAAAATTCCCGTTAAATTTGCCATATCAAAGTTTGCCCAACTAACTAAACTTACACCACTTGCAATTAAAGTTATAAGAGTGAATAAAAACTCAATAAAACTAAGAAAGAAATGCATAAACGGCAACAACATACAAAGTGGCACAACAACAAATGTTAGCATAAATGTTATTTCAAACAATGGCACACATATTAAATTGGTAAAAAACGACAATATGTTAAATGTTTCATAATACAGTGCCATCATTGGCAACAACCCAAATTGTACCGAAACAATAAGCCCAAATGTTTGAGAAAGTTTTGTGTTTAGTTTTGCTCTTCTAAACAACATTGTTAGTGGCTTAGATAAAGTGAAAATACAAAACACACTTGCAAAACTAAGCAAAAATCCAGCATCAAAAACATAGAGAGGTTTTACTAATAAAATTAATAAAGCAACAAAACCCAAACAATTAAGTTTGTCATACTTTCTTCCAACAACAAAAGAGAAGGCGAACACCAAACTCATTAAACACGCTCTTGTTACAGACGGTGAAAATCCACAAATATATGCGTAAAATAACAATATCACAAACAAAATTAAAAAATTTATCCACTTCTTTAATTTCAACTTATCCAAAACAAAAGACAGCATTGCAACAATAAAACCAATGTGCAATCCACTAACAGCAAGTAAATGTCCAATGCCACTAAGCGAATACACCTCTTTTATGTCACTGTCTAAATTGTTTTTATCTCCAAACAAAACAGCACTAATTAAATTTGCAACATCAACATTAACATTTTCGTTTAAAAAATTTGATATACTTTGTCTAATTATTTCATCAAGTTTCAAATATCCATCTCTTATAACAACCTTATCAGCACTAACACTACATTTGTATGGAGTGTTGTTTTTGTAATAAAATGAGTTGTAACCATCTTCATCAAATAAGTTTACATTGTTTAACTTTCCATAAAAAATTAAAATGTCACCAAGTTTAACATCACTTTCGCCACCCAAACTTAAACTAATACAAAAATTTTTGCTTTCGCCCTCAACCAAAACATCATCAAGCACAATGCTTTTGTATCCCGTTGATTGATAAATTGAACTTACTCTTGCCCTAACAACCACTTTGTTTTCATACTCTGTTCCAACAAAAACAAAATATCCTGCAAAATAGTAACCAACCCCAACAATAAATGCAACAAAAACAATAACAAATCTCTTTATGCATTTAAACTTTAAACAAATAACAAGTAATGCTATAACCGAACAAATTACAAAAATTAAACTCAAAATTGACGGCAAAAATATTTCTCTTGCAACACAAATCCCAAGAGCAAAAGCAACAACACAAAAAAATAACACCCTAAAGTTAAGTTTTCTCATTTGCAATACAAATATTAAACCACAAAACAAACATAATTTCAACAAATATACACTTTGTCCAATAAAAAAACAAATAGCAAAATTTGAAGCGAACCCCCAAATTTTGCTATTTGTTTTTATTTTAACATTATGCTTGATTTTTTATATACATAACATATCCAGTTTTGTCTGATGTTGTTAAACTAAATCCTGCACTAGTTATTCCTGTTCCAACAGTAAGTCCTTCTTTCACATATATTGTTGTTGCATTACTTATTAAGTCTGATGAAGAATGACTATTAAGTCCTGCAATACTTGCACTATCTATTGTTACACTTGTTAAACTTCTGCAACCATCAAATGCAGAACTTCCTATACTTGTTACACTGTTTGGAATTGTTACACTTGCTAAACTTGTGCAATCACTGAATGCCCCAAATCCTATACTTGTTACACTGTCTGGGATTGTTACACTTGTTAAACTGGTGCAATTTTGGAATGCATACATTTCTATACTTGTTACACTGTCTGGGATTGTTACACTTGTTAAGCCACTGCAACCATCGAATACATATTCTCCAATACTTGTTACACTGTTTGGAATTGTTACACTTGCTAATCTTGTGCAATTTCGAAATGTATAACCTCCTATACTTGTTACACTATTTGGGATTGTTACACTTGCTA
>CASFHZ010000084.1 GCA_949294585.1 uncultured Christensenella sp.
AAATAACGGACAAATTATACACATTTTCATTGTTTGACAATGGTCTTGAATAGAATTTTCTTATTGTTTCCAAACTGTATGAAAGCATATCGCTTAGTGGTTTTTCGTTTGTTTCTGGAACAACATAGTTATAAATTAACCCCTCTTCAAAACCACCTGCAGAAATAGCAATTGTGTTGATATTAATAAAATCAAAAATACCTTTAATTATAGCCATTCCTGAAACAAGAGAATCTGCCCTGTCTTCACTTATTCCTTTAAGTTTTTGAGTTTTATCTAGGTCCAAATCTTTAACCTTGTCAAAAACTGCATCAAAAACTTGTTTGTTTAGAACATAGTTATTGTCAACATCAAGTGGATAGTGTGACACTTTTTTTGCCAACTTTCCAACACTAAGCATTGTTGAACCAGCACCAACAAAAACCGTCTCTTCATCAAGTGTTTTAAGATAATCAACATCTGCAAGTTCTTTTTTTACCATTTCAATTATTTCATTATAACTTATACCTTTATCTGCAAGGCTAACAGCACCAAATGGCATTGTTTTTACATTTATTAATGTTCTGCGGTTATATTGAATAATGTTTGTGTTATTTGCTTCAACATCAATAATAATTCCCTTTGGTATGTCAACATAATTTATTACACCTGAATAAACTGTTTTTACTTCATCTTCCACAGAAAATACGGTAAACAAAAAAGTTGTATTGTTGTAAATTTCATCAAAAAAACTTTTTTGATTTTTTGCATCTTTGATAAAACTTGTTGAAAAAGCATAAATTTTTTCAATTTTGTTTATGTCGCAAACATTTCTAAACATTTTTAAAACAGTTAATGTTTCTTTAACTTTGTTTGATGGAATAATTCCATCACTCGCAACATATTTGCCAAGTTTAATGTTTTCCGTTATTTTATCAAAAACATTGTAATAACCACCTTCAACCACATCAAGTACAACTAATTTTAAACTGGTTTCATTCATTTCAATAATTGCAACTTTTTCCATTTCTTCCTCTATTATCTTTTAATTTCTATTGCACTAACAGGACAAACAGCCTCACAAGTGCCACATTTTATACAAATATTTTCATCAATCGTAGCTTTTCCATCTTCATTAAATGAAATTGCTTCAACAGGACACATCTGTACACAAGTACCACATCCTATACATTTCTTTTGGTCAACCATACTATATATACTCTCCTCTGATGTCATATTCTAACACAATTACAAAAGTTTGTCCACTATTATATTTTATTTTTTAAACATTTCAAAAAATTGGAACAAACTTAGAACGATTAAGAAAACTCCAAACAAAATTCTAAGCACATCTTTTGATATCAAGTTTGCCAAAATACTTCCAACAATTGCAAAAACTATACCAGATACAATAACTGCAATAAGATAATCAGACTTAATTAACCCGTTTTTTATATGGATATATATTGCAACAAGTGACATAGGCAAAAATGCTATAAGATTAAAACCTTGTGCAATTATTTGATTAATTCCCATAAAAATGGTCAATAATGGTATGAGCAAAGTGCCTCCTCCCATACCCATACCACCAATTAAACCAGATAAAAAACCAAATATTAAAAACAGATACCACATCATATCACCATTTTAATCCCTGCAATAAACATAATTAATGCAAAAGTAAATCTGATAATTTTTGAATTTAACTTTTTTAATGCAAATGCACCAATAATTCCCCCAACTATTGCGCCCACCGTTACAATAGATAAGTCAAAGAAGTTTAAATCATTATTATATATATAGATAATAGAACTAACTACACTTATAGGTAATATAACACAAAGAGTTGTTGCGTGAGCATTTTTTGTTTGCATATTTGCAAATCTTTCAAAAAAGGGAACGCAAATCATTCCCCCTCCTCCACCAAAAAATCCGTTAATTAAGCCAATAATGGAACCAAAAATAACTGCTAAAAATTGTTTTTTCTTATTTTTTGTATGCTTCATAAAAATATTGTTACTCAAATAGCAAAAAATATTTGCAAATATGTAAACTTTGCTTTATAATATCAAAGTTATAATAATATGTTAAAAGGTGAAAAAATGACTAAGACGCAAAAATCTAATCGTATTAAATTATCAATTTTTTTAATATTTGTTGCAATATGCACAATGTTTGTTGCACAAATACCAAACCTTAAAGGTAAAGTTGTTGCCGAACAAATGGCATCTAATGAAATTTCAATAACAAATAGTGATTTTGATTATTCAACAACCACAAGTTTGCAATCAACTCCAAATGGTTGGTCAAAAACAGGTTCAAGTTCTGGTGTTTCTGGTGTTATTTGCGTTGATGAAGAATCATTTTCAAAAAGAGCATCTTCATATGCCCTAACTTCAACACAAAACCCAAACAAACCATACACCATTCAAAGTGTACCTCTTGATGATTATGTTCTTATGATTAACGCAAAAGAATCAACAGACAAAACAGAATCACCAAACCACCTAGGCTATAAATCAAATGATATAAGTTTGGAATCTTATTCATATTACAAACTAAGCATTTGGACATTAACCCAAAACAATGCAAAAGCATCTATATATGTTAGTGGTTTGTCACAAGAAACACAAAACACATCATTTGAAGAATACACAACAGGTGTTTGGACAGAGTACAGATTTTATATTGCAACAGGAATTGATGAAGAAACAATAAACATTGAATTATGGTTGGGTTCTCAAACAAAAGATTCTTTAAATGCAGTATTTTTCGACCATATAACAATGAGTCAAATTTCTGGAAACTACTTCTATGATGAAGCAGAAAAATATTTATCTATGACACAAGAAAACCAAGATATATACTTGGCTAGAAAAAATATAATTGATTTAAGAGATTATGAAACAAGTTTAATTGAAAATGCAGATTTTGAAACAAGCACATTAAACGGTTGGAAAGTTGTTGACTATATGACAAAAGGCTCTGATGCCAAAATTGTTAGTGTAAACAATCGTGCAAGTATGGAAAGTCTTGGAATTGAATACTTGGGTTCTGACCTTAGTGCACAAAATAACTATGCACTTGTTTTGTATTCAACAGGAAAAGATAAAGTTAGTTTGGGCTATGAAAGTTCTTCTTTTAAAGTTCAACCATATGAAACATACAAAATAACAGTTTGGGCAAAACTATCATCTGATTTCAGTGGAAAAGCAAGCATTGTTCTATCTGAAGGAAATGATGTTTCTAACTTCTATGGCGAAGAATACAGTGATTTCTACACTCCAGTTAGTGAAACATTAAGCATATCAAGCAACACAACAAACAGTTTAACAAACAACTACACACCTTATTTTATTTATGTTAAAGGTCACGAATTGTTTGAAACAAGCTTTACTATTCAACTTTGGTTAGGAACTGAAGATGAAGGTGCAACTGGAAGCGTTATTTTTGATAATATATCTTTTGAAAAAATATCTTGGGAACAATTTGAAAATGCAGAAGATTCAAATTCAATTTCATTATCTCCAACAACACTTTCAGGCGATTTATCTGTTGCAAACGGAACATTTAACAGTGCTGAAGATTTACAAAAAGATTTCACCTACCCTGTAACTCCAAGTGATTGGACACACAGTGCAGAAAACACAAACAAATCTATGTATGGAATTATAAACACATACTCACCTATTTATGAGGCAAATAAAAACTTGTTTGGAAATGCAAGAAATCCAAAAAATCCATCTTCTTCTGCTGGTGATGTAAGCAGTGATGTAAACAATATGCTTATGCTCTATAATATGGAAAATACTTATCAATCCGTAACAAGTGCTGAGTTAACAACAACAAAAGAAACATATCAAAAAATAACTTTTGATTATAAAACAGTTATTCAAACGCTAAACAATCAATTAATGAATGTTTATGTAACAGATAGCGATGGCAATATATTATACTCTGATGAAGGTATATATTCTTCTAACTGGGCTCAATATTCATTGGTTATCAGGTCAACTTCATATTCAAGTACAATAAAACTTGTTATTGCTCTTGGAAGTGAAAATAATCCCGTTTCTGGATATCTTTATGTTGACAATGTAAGATTTGAAAATGATGATACAATGACTGATGATTTGTATCAAGATTATGTTGAATCTCACAAAACATTAGATTTTAGTATAACAAATTTCAATTTTATATCTTCTGAACAAAAATATGGTATGTACACACCATATAGATATGAACAAAAATTAGAAGCTGGTGAACAATCAACAAATGGAAACGACATTGCTTATGGTGGAATTATTGATGGTAGAGATAACATCTATGGCATTGAAAACAGTGAAAATAATACTGAAGCCTTAAAGTATATGCCAGCATTTAAAGCAGATACAAAAGCAACCTACACACTTGTTTCAAAAGAAACATTAACACTTGAAACTGAAAAATATTACAAGTTCTCATTTGAAGTTTTCACTAGATTCTTTGGGGACACAGAGCAAACCGACAAAGAAGAAGATGAAAAACTTGATTATGGTGCAATATTCAGTTTAAATGGAATTGATAAATCATTCTCACCTATTGTATCAAATGATGCGTGGACAACTTATACAATGTATGTTGAAGTTTCAAATGAAACATCAGTTAATTTAAGATTTGGTATATTGAATGAAAGTGAAGAAATTCAAGGTCAAGCATTCTTTGATAATTTTGTTTTTGAAACAATTGAAGAGGAAGAATATAATCAAGCAATTGAAAGGTCAAAAGAAGATGCAACGATTCTTGCAGTTTTAAAAACTGATACTGAAGCCGAAGAAGAAGACACAACAGAACCAGAAGAAAATGAAAATGACCCATCAACACTACTATATTTAATCCCTTCCCTAATACTATTCGTTGCACTAGTTATTGCCCTTGTTGCTTACTATATGAAGAAAGTTACAATAAAGAAATGGGAAAGAAAGAAAGCAAGTGAATATGATAGAAATTCAACATTATACAGAGATGTTATAAGAAGAGAAGCAGAACAAATTAGAGATAAAAAAGTAAAAGAACTTGAAGCACAAATAAGCACAATTAAAGAAAAAATTGCTAGCATTGAAGAAATTCACAAGAATAACTTGAAACAACAAAGAGAAACATCTGGAAATGAAATAACAAAAGCTGTTGAAAGAGATTTTAAAGCGTATGCAAAACAACATACAAAACTTGAAAATGAAATAGAAGCTATTAAATCAAAAATTGATTCTTTAAATATGCCCGAATATTTGCTTTCAGTTCAAAGAACAATAACTCTTGAAAAAATTAGAAAAGAAAAAGAAGCAAAAGAGGCTGAAATAAAAAAACAAAAAGAACAAAAAAAATTAGCTAAACAGCAAAAAAATAATAAATAAAAAAACGAAAAACCATAACTTTTTTGAGATTGACCCTAAAAGTTATGGTTTTTTATTATCCCTCTAATTCATTAAGTATGTTTGTAAGAATAATTAAGTGCTCTTCCTCTTCGCTTAGTATGTGTTCTATTACTTTTTTAACAATAGGATTTGTGAGGGTGTTAATCATTTGCTTATAATCTTGAATTGCTTGTTTCTCTCCTTCTATATCACACTTTATCATCATTATTTGATTTGTAGTGTAAGGTATTCTTCTTGTGTTAAAATAGTTATCCCTAAATGGTGGATATGCTGTATAGATTGGAGTAACTCCAAGTCGTATAAGCATTTGTCCCAAAAGTTCAAAGTGATGCATTTCTTGAATTGAAATTTCTTCAAGTTGTTTTGCTATATCTTGCCTATTTTGATATCCAAAAACAAACGATTGATATGTATAAAGTAATATTGCTGCCAATTCGCTCTTATATGTTGCATATGCAGGAGAGATAATTCTTGCACTTCTTAAATCTTTTGTTAGTTCATCAATTCTAAAATTTGTTGTGTCGCTACTAAGTGGCGGTGTGGTTACTTCTTGATTTTGATTGTCTTCTAAAATTTCTTGTTCCATAAAAAAACAACTCCTTTCTGCAATAATATATGCAACAAAGAATTGTTTTGTGTTTTAAACATTAAAACGGAATAACATTACATCTCCATCTTGAACAACATAGTCCTTTCCTTCAATTCTCACCTTGCCTTTTTCTTTGGCATTTAAGTATGAACCAGCACTAACTAAATCATCATATTTAACAACTTCTGCTTTAATAAATCCTCTTTCAAAATCACTGTGAATTTTTCCTGCTGCTTGTGGTGCTTTTGTACCCTTTTTAATTGTCCATGCCCTAACTTCTGTTTCTCCTGCTGTTAAATAACTCATAAGCCCAAGCAAACTATAACTTGCAGTTATAAGTTTGTCTAGTCCACTTTCTTTAATGCCCAATTCTTCCTTAAACATTTCCCTTTCATCTTTATGAAGCTTTGTTAATTCTTCTTCAATTTTTGCACAAAGAGCAATTGTTTCTGCTTGTTCGGTTTTTGCAAATTCACGAACTTTTTTAACATATTCATTGTCTTCTTTTCCTATGTCTTTTTCTGATATGTTTGCACAATAAATTACTGGTTTTGTTGTTAGCAAAAAGAAAGAATTTGCAATTTTTTGTTCTTCTTCATTTAATTTAACTGTTCTTGCATTTTTTCCATCTTCAAGTGCAGTTTTTAATTTCAAAAGAACTTCAAGTTCTTGTTCCGATTGTTTTTCTCCAACTCTTGCTAGTTTATAAAGTTTATCATATCTTTTTGTAACCATTTCAAGGTCAGACAAAATTAGTTCAAGATTGATTATTTCAATATCTCTTAATGGGTCAACGCCAGTGTTTACATTAATGATATTTTCATCTTCAAAACACCTTACTACGTGGCAAATTGCATCAACTTCCCTAATATGACTAAGAAATTTATTACCAAGACCTTCACCTTTGCTTGCACCAGCAACAAGCCCTGCAATGTCAACAAACTCAATTGTCGCAGGAGTTATTTTTTTTGTGTTATACATTTTTCCCAAAACTTCTAACCTTTCATCTTTAACATCAACAACACCAATGTTTGGTTCTATTGTACAAAATGGATAGTTTGCACTTTCTGCTCCTGCTTCTGTAATTGCATTAAATAATGTACTTTTACCAACATTTGGCAATCCAACAACACCTATTTTCATCTTTTCTTCCTCTTGTTAATATAATTGTTTAATATCCCACAAAGTACCCTCTGTGGTATCTTTTAAAATTATTCCTTTTTTGTCTAAATCGCTTCTAATTTCATCTGCAAGAGCATAGTTCTTTTCTTGTTTTGCAGACATTCTTTTTGCAATTTGCTCTTCTATATATTCCTTGTTAATTCCAAGTTTGTTTAAGTATTTATTTTTTACTGATTCAACAAAGATATATGGATTTTCTCTGAATATACCCAAAATGTCTTTAATTACATCAAGTCCATACTTAACTGAACTCATATATTCTTTATTATCAAATTTCCCCAACTTACTGAAAATTGTAAATAGTTCTGCAATAAATTTTGCACTATTAAAGTCATCGTCCATACACTCAGTAAAAATTTTAACTATTTCATCACTATCTTTTTGTTCGTAGTCTTTTAAAGCACTATCTATTTTGCAAAGAGCATTGTAGAAATAATACAAATTTTTTTCTGCCAAAAGCATAGCACTTTCACCCAAATCAAGTGTTGATGTGTAGTGGTTAACTAAAATTGCATATCTTATAACTTCTGGATTATAAATTTTTAACAAATCTTTAACTAGAACAAAATTTCCCAAACTTTTGCTCATTTTTTGTCCATCAACAGTAATTAAACCATTGTGTAACCAATAATTAGCCAATTGGCAATCATTTTCACAAGTGCTTTGAGCAATCTCATTTTCGTGATGAGGGAAAATTAGGTCTTTTCCACCACCGTGAATATCTATTGTTTTTCCTAAAAATTTTTTAATCATCGTTGAGCATTCAATATGCCAACCTGGCCTACCTTTACCCCAAGGCGACTGCCAACCAAATTCATCTTCGCCAACTGCTTTCCAAAGAGCAAAGTCTAGTGCATCGTTTTTACTTTCTGCCGTTTCTATTCTAACTGAATTAATAAGCTCATCAATTTTTCTATTTGAAAGTTGCCCGTATGCTGGAAATTTCTTTACGCAAAAGTAAACATCTCCAACACTAGTTGCATATGCATAACCTTTTTCTATTAAATCACTGACAAATTGTATTATGTCATCAATACATTTTGTAACTCGTGGTCTGTATGTTGGTTCTTTAATTATTAAATGTGACATTGTTTCGTTAATGCTTTTTATTCTTTGGTCAGCAAGGTTTAATGGTGAAATGCCCATCTCTTTTGATTGTGCAATTATTTTATCATCAATGTCTGTGTAATTAGAAGCATATTCAACATTATAGCCTTTAAATCGCAAATATTGAGCAATCATATCAAAAGTTATTACCTGCCTTGCGTGTCCAAGATGTGCTTCACCATTAACGGTCATTCCGCAAACATACATCTTTATATTTTTACCATCAATAGGTATAAATTCTTCTTTTTTTCTGTGTAAAACATTATATACTTTCATTATTTTAACCTCATTACTCCTCAATTTGTGGAGTGTCATCTTCTTTATTTATTCTTATTACTTTAAAATGTGACACAAAATCTTTATTTTTACGACAACACACGCAACAAATAATTGAAGATATTAACGCACCAACAGCATTGAAAATGATATCCAACATTGTGTCAACTAGTGTTTTTTGTCCAACATATAAAACCCCACTCTCATCTGCATATTTTTGCATATTTAGGTCTAATATTAAGTCGCAACAAAATTCATATATTTCCCATAAGGCACCAAGTGCAACAGCAAAAACAAACAAAAAAATAAAAATTTGATATAATTTTAAATCTTCCGTTCTTTTTTCACTAATTGATTTAACAAAAAACATTCCAACAAAAGCAAAGAAAACTCCACTTAAAAAATGCACAATTATATCCCAGTACTCTGTGGTGTCGAACAATCCAATAAATGTTCCAAGTCCAATGCTTAAAAATAAAAATAAATAATAAAAAGTTGTTATAATTTTTGGGAATGCAATTTTAAATACCTTTCTAAGAAACAATGGTATAATAACAACAATAATAGCAAGTACTCTTTCAATTATAGGCACAATATAATCATTTTTGTTTGTTGCCAAAACAACATCTTTAATGGCAAAACCAAGCAAAATAATAAACCCAACCAAAACTCCAACAAAGAGCATATTATTTATAACATTAAATGCATCAAATTTATGAACTTTGTTTTCGCTTTCTAAAAAACTTTTTTTCAATTTTTTTTTCATAAGGATATTATGACACAAAAGTATTAATAAATCAAACTTTTTTATTAATATAAAAATCAATTAATGTCGAAGGGTTACAAAAAAGTATGAACAAAATGTTCATACTAAATTCGGCAGTCTAGTTTAATTGTAAACACACTGGGTGTGAATATAATATTCATACTCAGTGTTTAATAAATTAAGCATTTTGTTTTTCAATTGCGTCTTTAATTGAAAGTGAAATTCTCTTTTTAATTACATCAACTCCAATTACTTTAACTTGAACAATATCACCAACTTTTAGTTCTTCGCTTGGGTGCTTTATATATCTGTCACATATTTGTGAGATGTGAACTAATCCATCTTGATGAACTCCAATGTCAACAAATGCACCAAAATCTATAACATTTCTAACCGTTCCTGTTAAAATCATTCCCTCTTTTAAATCTTCAAGTGATAACAAATCACTTCTAAGCACAGGTGCTGGCATAGAATCTCTTATATCTCTGCCCGGTTTAATTAATTCACTAACCATATCCAAAAGTGTTGGAACACCAATTCCACAAATTTTTGCAACATTTTCTTCGCCTTCATTTTTTATTAATTCTGGCAATTTATTTAATTTTTGGTCTTTAACATCTTGTTCTGTTAAACCAAAATGTTTAAGCAATTTTTTTGCTGCCTCATAACTTTCAGGGTGAACTGCTGTGTTGTCAAAAACATTGTCGCCGTCTATTATTCGCAAAAAACCTGCACATTGTTCAAATGCTTTTTGTCCTAATTTTGGAACTTGTAACAACTCTTGGCGTGACCTGAATTGTTTTATCTTTTTTCTATACTCGCAAACATTTTTTGCAATACCACTATTCATACCAGAAACATAACTTAGTAAACTTGGTGAAGCTGTGTTAAGGTCAACTCCAACACTATTAACACAATCTTCAACCACACCTGTTAAAACCTCTGTTAATCTGTTTTGTGGCATATCGTGTTGATATTGTCCAACTCCAATAGATTTTACATCAATTTTAATCAATTCTGCTAGTGGGTCTTGCAATCTTCTTGCAATGCTCACAGCACTTCTTAAACTTACATCATAATCTGGAAATTCAGAGGCTCCAAGTTTTGATGCACTATAAACTGATGCACCTGCTTCATTTACAACTGCGTAGTTAACTTTTCTATCTAGATGTTTAATAAGTTCACATACAAAAATTTCACTTTCTTTGCTTGCAGTTCCATTTCCAATTGATATTGTATCAACATTGTATTTTTCAATTAAACTTTTTAATTTTTCAATACTTTCCTCTGTTTTGCTTTGAGGTGGTGTTGGATAAACAACTGTTGTATCAAGAACATCTCCGTTTTTGTCTATTAC
>CASFHZ010000085.1 GCA_949294585.1 uncultured Christensenella sp.
ATTATCTATTAAGGCAATAACCAATAAACCAATTAAATTTTGTGGTGTTGGAGAAAAAATTGGAGATATTGAACCATTTTATCCTGATAGAATCGTTTCAAGGATTTTAGGTATGGGCGATGTGCTTAGTTTAATTGAAAAAGCACAAGAAGCTGTTACTGAAGAAGAAATGAAAAAAATGGAAGAAAATTTCAGAAAAAATTCATTTACTTTTGAAGATTATTTGATGCAACTTGAAAAACTTAGCAAAATGGGCGATATTAATGATTTAATTTCTATGATACCTGGACTTAGCAAAAAAATTGGGAATGCAAAAGTTGATGAAAGTGCCTTAAAGAAAAACAAGGCAATTATTCAAAGTATGACTAAAAAAGAAAGGTTAAATCCAGACATAATTAAATCTAGTCAAAGAAAGAGAATAGCACAAGGTAGTGGAACCACAATTCAAGATGTTAATATGCTTTTAAAGCAATTTGAACAATCAAAAGAAATGATGAAACAAATGAAGTCTAAAAAAGGCTTTGGAAGGTTTTTTAATTAATTTAGATATATTATTCAATTAATATATATACAAAAATTTAAAGGAGAAGAAAAAATGGCATTAAAAATTAGATTAACAAGATTAGGAGATAAAAAAGCACCTTTTTACAGAGTTGTTGTTGCAGATTCAAAATCACCAAGAGATGGAAAATTTGTAGAAATTATAGGAACATATAATCCTTTAACAGATCCTGCAGAAATAAAAATTAACAACGAAAAGGCATCTAAATGGTTAAAAAATGGTGCACAACCAACTGAGACTGCTAAAGAATTGTTAATAAAAAGTGGCGTGATTGAAAGAAAATAATTTCATAACACGCATAAAGGAGAGTTATGGAAGAGTTAGTTGAATACATTGTAAAATGTTTGGTGGACAACAAGGACGCCGTTGCAATCACATCTGAAAGAGAAGGCAGTGAAATAAACATCATTGTGACTGTTGCCGATGATGACATTGGCAAAGTTATTGGCAAAAACGGAAGAATTGCTCAAAGCATTAGGGCAATTGTTAAGTCTGTGTCTGCTAAAGAAAAAATCAAATATAATGTGAAAATAAACAAATAATAGGCAATATTTTTTGCCTGTTTTTTGTATGGAGTAAAAATGAAAAAATTATTGGGAAAAATTGTAAAACCTCAGGGAATAAAGGGTGAATTAAAAGTTTATCCAGCAGATAGTGATTTGTCTATTTATAAGAACATAGACAGTGTTTTTGTTGAGAATGAACAAGTTAAAACAAAAGTTTTGAGTTTTGTAAAACGACAAGGTTTTTTGTATTTAAAACTTGAAGGGGTTGTTGACAGAGATAGGGCAGAGCAGTTTAGAAATAAAAAATTGTATGTTGATGAAGAGCAGTTGTCTTTAAACGAAGGAACATATTTTACAGATGATTTAATTGACCTTGATGTTGTTGATGAAAATGGAAATTACATTGGAGTTATTGTTGATATAGACAGTTATGGTTCGGCAGATGTTATTACCATATTGGAAGATAAAAGAGAGTATAGCATTCCATTTTTAACATCTATTGTGCTTTCTGTTAAAAAAGATTGTGTTGTTGTCGATAGTGTTAAATACAATGAGGTTAAAATATGAAAATTGATATTTTAACATTATTCCCTGAAATGTTTGATGCTTTAAATTACAGTATTATAAAGCGAGGAATGGAAAATAATTTGTTTGAAATAAATGTTATAAATATTAGAGATTTTTCAAAAGATGTTCACAAAAAATGCGATGACTATCCATATGGTGGTGGTGCAGGAATGGTTATGATGGCACAGCCAATTGTTGATGCTTTTAGAAGTGTTAACACAGAAAACGCAAAGGTTATTTACACAAGTCCAAAAGGAAAAAAATTTAATCAAAGTTTGTCCAAAGATTTGGCAAAAGAGGAGCACTTGATTATTCTTTGTGGACATTATGAAGGTGTTGATGAAAGGGCATTGGAAATTTTAAACGCAGATGAAATTTCTATTGGAGATTATGTTTTAACGGGTGGAGAATTGCCTGCTATGGTTATTATTGATTCACTTGTTAGAAACATAAAAGGTGTAATAAACGAAAATTCTTTACAAGAAGAAAGTTTTTCAAATGGTATGCTTGAATATCCTCAATACACGAGGCCAGAAGTTTTTGAAAACAAGAAAGTTCCTGATGTTTTGTTATCGGGACATCACAAAAACATACAAATTTGGAGAGAAGAACAATCAAAAATTATCACAAAAAAACGCAGACCAGACTTATTAGGAGAATGAAATGGCAAAAATAAATTGGTTTCCCGGACATATGGCAAAAGCACTTAATCAAATGGCTGGTGAAATAAAAAATGTTGATATGCTTATTTATGTTTTAGATGCAAGAGCACCATTTTCGTGCTTGAATCCTGAATTTAGTGCACTTGCAATTAATAAACCTGTTTTGTATGTTATCAACAAATGCGATTTGGCCGATGATGAAAAAACAAAAGAGGCAAAAAATAAATTAAATGAAACACCAAATTCTGCTTGTGTTGTTTTAAATAGCACAATGAATGGTGCTGGTAAAGTTATTGAGCCTATTATGAAGAACTTGTGCAAAGAAAAACTTGAAAAGTTTAGTCAAAAGGGCATAAAAATCAATTTAAGAGCTATGGTTGTTGGTGTTCCTAATTCGGGCAAAAGCACACTAATTAATAATCTATGTGGAATGAAAAAAACAATAACAGGTGACAAGGCAGGTGTTACAAGAGGTAAGCAATGGGTGTCGCTTAAAAATGGTTTTGAATTGTTGGATACACCAGGAACTTTGTGGCCAAATTTAACAGACCAAAACATTGCAACAAATTTAGCATTAATTGGAAGCATTAAAAACGAAATTGTTGATATAAACGAATTGAGTTTGAAATTAATTGACTTTTTAAAAGAAAACTATTTGGATTCACTTATTAACAAATATGATATTAAAGAGAGCAATATTTCTACAATTGAAATGCTAGACTTGATTGCACAAAAAAAGCATTATTTGTTAAAGGGCAATGAAGTTGATTATGACAGAACTTGTTTTAGTATTATTGATGATTTTAGGAAGGGAAAACTTGGCAAGATAACTTTGGAGAAATAATATGTTTGAATACGAAGATGAATACCTAAAAAAAGGGTGTAAATTTATTGCAGGAATGGACGAGGCAGGTAGAGGTCCACTTGCTGGACCTGTTGTGTGTGCGTGTGTTGTTATGCCACTTGATAGTGATAAAATTATTGAAGGGATTAATGACAGTAAAAAATTATCTGCAAAAAAGAGAGAGATGTTGTTTGATAAAATTATTCAAACGGCAATTACTTATTCAATTGTTGAAATAGATAACAAAACAATTGATGAAATTAACATCTTGAATGCAACAAAATTGGGTATGAAAAAGTGTATTGAAAGTTTGGAGATTAAACCAGATATAGTTTTGGTTGATGCTGTTAATAATTTGAATATTAATTGTGAATATTTGCCAATTATTAAAGGTGATGCAAAAAGTTATTTAATTGGTGCTTCATCTATTTTGGCAAAAGTTTACAGAGATAGACTTATGCAAGATATGGATAAAAAATATCCTAATTATAATTTTGCAAAGCACAAAGGTTATGGAACAAAAGAACATATAGAAAATTTAAAAAAATATGGTAAATGCGAAATACATAGAGACAGTTTTATAAAAAATTTTGTGAATTAGGTGATTATGGAAAACAAAATACTTGGCAATATGGGAGAGGCATTGGCTTTTAACTATTTAGTGAAAAATAAATACAAAATATTGGAAAAGAATTTTTCTTGTTGTATTGGTGAAATAGATTTAATTGCACAAAAAGATGATATGTATGTTTTTGTTGAAGTAAAATGCAGAACCACCAAAAAGTTTGGTCTTCCAAGAGAGGCTGTTACACCTTATAAACAAAATAAAATTAAGCAAGTGGCAAAATTCTATTTGCAAAAGGTAAAAGGGTTTGACAAGGTTTGCAGATTTGATGTTATTGAAGTTTTAGACGATAAAATTGAACATATTAAAAATGCGTTTGTGTAGGGGGGGGGTGGAAAGCAAAATTTAACACAGTTAAATTTTAAAAGCAGGGCTTTTTGTTTGCCAGGCAAACGCTTTCCACCCAGTTTTACGCATAGTATAGATGTTAGTAAAAAATTTTTATAATTAAATTTGAAAAGTTGAAAATTTTACTTGAAATTTTTGTTTATATATGGTATTCTTACATAGACTTCGAGTGCTCCGCTGGTTAATTTATTAAATTAAGATATGAACACTTAGGAATATAATAGGAGGAAAAGTCAGTGAATATTATAGACATTATCGAAAAAGAAAATTTGAGAGATGATGCACCTAAATTTAATGTTGGTGATACTGTTAAAGTATGGGTTAAGATTAAAGAAGGTGAAAAAGAAAGATTGCAAGCATATGAAGGAGTTGTTATTGCAAGAAAAAATGGTAGTGTTCGTGAAACATTTACTGTAAGAAGAATATCTTATGGTGTTGGTGTTGAAAGAACTTTCCCAGTGCATTCTCCACTTATTGACCACGTTGATGTTATAAGAAGAGGTGCTCCAAGACGTGCAAAATTGTACTATGTTAGAAATCTTACTGGAAAAGCTGCAAAAATTAAATCAGCTGATAACAATTAATCAAATTATAACTAAACACGATAAAACCGTGTTTTTTTATTTTGTCTTATAAACTAAAAATGATATACTAGTCACAAAAAGGAATGTAAATGTTATCAAAAGTATTAAGTTATGGATTAAATGGAATTGATGGATATTGTGTTACAATTGAGGTTGATATTTCATCAGGTTTGCCAAAGTTTGAAATTGTTGGACTTGGAGATACTGCCATTAAGGAATCAAAAGAAAGAGTTAAATCGGCAATAAAAAATTCAGGTCTTGAATACCCTATGACAAATATAACTTGTAATCTTGCTCCTGCAGATAGAAAAAAAGAGGGTCCAGCATATGATTTGGGAATTGCAGTTGCAATTTTAAGTGCAACAGGGCAAATTGATTATAAAAAGTTAAAAGACACTATTTTTTTGGGTGAATTGTCGCTTAATGGTGACATAAAAAAGGTGAACGGTGTTCTTCCAATTCTTATTTCTGCAAAAGAAATGGGATACAAACACTTTATTATTCCAGATGACAACTATTTTGAAGCAAGTTTTATTTCTGGAATAACTGTAAACACTGTGTCTAACTTGGAACAATTAACGCAATCATACAAAGATGATAGTGGTGTTGTTTTAAAGGTTGTTTCTGCATCAAATTATGAAAGTTTAAGAAATAATAAATCTTCTAATAATTTGGATATGAAAAATGTTAAAGGGCAGGCAAGTGCAAAAAGAGCTTTGGAAATTGCTGCTGCTGGCGGACACAACATATTAATGGTTGGACCTCCTGGAAGTGGTAAAACTATGCTTGCAAAATGTTTTTCAACAATTTTGCCTGATATGACTTTTGATGAGGCTTTGGAAGTTACAAAAATTCACAGTGTTGCAGGTGAACTTGATTTAAACGATGGCATTATTTTAACAAGACCATTTAGAACACCTCATCACACTGCTTCAACTGTCAGTTTGGTTGGTGGTGGAACAAACTCAAAACCCGGTGAAATTAGTTTGGCACATAATGGCGTTTTGTTTTTAGATGAAATGCCTGAATATTCAAGACATTTTATTGAAACATTAAGACAACCATTAGAAGATGGTCAAATTACAGTTGCAAGGGCAAATCAAACTGTTACATATCCATCATCGTTTGTTCTTGTTGCAAGTATGAACCCTTGTCCTTGTGGCAACTATGGCTCAAAAACAAAAGAATGCAGATGTACTCCATCACAAATTCATAAATATTTATCTAAACTTTCTGGGCCAATTATGGACAGAATAGATTTGCATATTGAGGTTGACAATGTTTCATATGATGACCTTAATTCCACTGTGGAATGTGAAAGTTCTGCTGTTATAAAGGAAAGGGTAACAAAGGCTAGAAATTTGCAAATAGAGCGTTTTAAAAATAGCAAAATTTATTGCAATGCAAAAATGAATGTTGTTCAAACAAAAAAATATTGTGCACTTGATGATGAAAGTAAAAACATATTGGCTATGGCTTTTAATAATTTGAATTTGTCTGCTCGTGCACACGATAGAATACTAAAAGTCGCAAGAACTATTGCAGACCTTGAAGGTGAAGAAAATATACTTTCAAGGCATATTGCAGAGGCAATACAATATCGTTCACTAGATAGAAAATATTGGGTGTAAACTTATGATTAATTTAGATGATAGAGCATACATATTTTTATCTTGTTTGGAACTTTCTTATAAAAAATTTAGTGATGTCATATCTCATTTTTCAAAGCCAAGAGATTTTTTTGAAGCATTTTTGAACGATGATGAGTTTTTGAAAGAAGAATTTTCAACAAGTTATGAAAAATACAGAGAAAAACTTGATATTTTTAGCTTTGAAACTTTGGAAAAGTTTTTTGAAAATCACAAAATTAAATATATTACAATTGAAAGTGAAGAATATCCACAGCAGTTATTGGGACTTGACCAACCACCATTTATTTTGTATTATAAAGGAGATTTATCACTTTTAAATACAAACTGCATTGCTATTGTTGGAACAAGAAAACCAACTTTTTATGGAAAGGACATAACCGAAAAATTTGCAAAAGCACTTTGTAAAGAAAATTTTACAATAGTAAGTGGACTTTCAACAGGTGTTGATAAAATTGCTCACGAAACTGCACTTAAAAACAATGGCAAAACAATTGCGGTTTTGGGAAATGGATTTAACAAACTCTATCCAGCAATTAATATAAATTTGGCAAATGAGATTGCAGAAAGGGGTTTGCTTATTACTGAATATTATCCAAACTTTCAAGCAAGGGTATATTCATTTCCAGCAAGGAATAGAATAATTGCAGGTTTAAGCAAAGGTGTTCTTATAACTGAGGCAGGTAAAAAAAGTGGTTCGTTATACACAAAAGATTTTGCTTTGGAACTTGGGCTTGATGTTTTTAGTGTTCCCGGCAACATTAACAGTCCAATGAGCGAAGGCTCTAATAACATAATAAAGTTTGGACACGCAGAATGTGTTACTTGTGTTGATGATATTTTGCAACATTATGGAATAAATTCGCATCAAAAGAAAGAAAAAATACAACTAAATTTTGAAGAGCAAAAAATTTATAATTGTCTTCTTGAAGGTGAAAAAAGTTTTGATGATATACAAGATTATACAAAAATGTCTGTTCAAACTTTGAATAGTTATTTGACAACAATGCAAATTCGTGGAATAATAAAAAAATTGTTAGGAAACTATTATTCAATTTAGGAGGATAAATGAAACTCGTTGTTATTGAATCTCCAAATAAAAGAGAAACATTACAAAAATATTTAGGAAAAGATTATTTGGTTGTTTCATCAAAAGGTCACGTTAGAGATTTGCCACTTAAATCTTTTGGCGTTGACTTAAATCATAATTATGAACCAAAGTATGAAATTTTGCCAGACAAAAAGAATGTTATTGAGGACATAAAAGCAAAAGCAAAAAATGCAAGTGAAGTTTTGCTCGCAACCGACCCCGACCGTGAAGGTGAGGCAATCGCTTGGCATTTGGCATATTGTCTTGGGATTGACCCAAATTCTAAATGCAGAATTGTTTTTAATGAAATTAGTAAAAAGGCAGTTGACAAAGCTTTAACTCAGCCAAGAGCCATTGACTTGAATTTGGTTGATGCTCAACAAGCAAGAAGAATATTGGATAGAATTATGGGATATAAACTATCTCCAATTTTATGCAAAAAAATTAAGCCAAAACTCAGTGCAGGAAGAGTGCAATCGGTTGCTCTTAGACTTGTTGTTGACCGTGAAAAAGAAATTCAATCATTTGTTCCAGAAGAATATTGGAATGTCAACGCAGATGTAAAGAAGAAAAGTCAAACAACCACATTTAAAACTTCTTTAATTGAATACAAAGATAAAAAAGTTAAACTTTCCAAAAAAGAAGAAGTTGATGAAGTGTTAGAAAATTTAAAAAATGCAAATTACACTGTTAAATCAATAAAAAGAAGCAGAACAAAATCTAAAGCACCTGCACCATTCACAACAAGTACAATGCAACAAGATGCACTTAATAAATTGAATATGTCGTTAAAGAGAACAACAAGTGCAGCACAACAACTTTATGAAGGTATTGAAATTCCAAATGAAGGCAAAATTGCATTTGTGACATATATAAGAACAGACTCTGTTAGAATTAGTGAAGATGCTGTTACAATGGCAAGAGATTTTATTTCACAAAAGTATGGCAGTGAGTATGTTCCTGAAAAACCAAATATTTTTCACGTTAAAGAAAACGCACAAGATGCACACGAGGCAATTAGGCCAATTTCTTTAAACAGAACACCAGAGAGCATAAAGGATATTGCTCCAAGCGATGCATATAGACTTTATAAATTAATTTATGAAAGATTTGTTGCTTGTCAGATGACAGAAGCTGAGTATGACAATGTTACAGTTTTGATTAAAGCAAATGACTGCACTTTTAAATCAGTTGGAAAAACTTTAAATTTTGCAGGTTGGACAAGTGCTTATAAAGCAGTTGACCAAAAAGATGAAAAAGAAGAAAAAGAAAATGTTAAAATACCAAAGTTGGAAGAAAATGAGGAATTGGATTTGGTTCAATTAAAACCTGAACAAAAATTCACAAAACCTCCAACAAGATACACCGAGGCAACACTTGTTAAGGCAATGGAAGAAAAGGGCATTGGCAGACCTGCAACCTATGCACCAACAATCACTGTTATCGCTTCAAGACAATACACAGAAAAAGATGGAAAATATATTGTGCCAACAGAACTTGGTAAATCGGTTACAGGATTTTTAGAGAACTATTTTAACAAAATGATTAATGTTAAATTTACTGCCTATATGGAAACAAAACTTGATGAAATTGCAGAAAATAATTGTCAGTGGCAAAAAGTTATTGATGATTTTTGGAATAGTTTTAAAGAACTGTTGGTTAATGCTAATTTCAAAGCATATGTTTCTCCAAAACCTGAGCCAATAAAAACAGATATTGTTTGTGATAAGTGTGGAAGTGCTATGGTTATAAGAGAGGGTAAGTTTGGCAAGTTTTTGGGTTGTTCAAATTTTCCTGCTTGCAAAAACATTATGCCATATAGAGATGAAAACGAGCCAAAAGGTGTTTGTCCAATTTGTGGAAAAGATGTTTTGCAAAGAAAGAGCAAAAAAGGCAAAATATTCTATTCTTGCAGTGGATATCCAGATTGCAACTTTATGAGTTGGGATATTCCAACAGGAGAAAAATGTCCAAAATGTGATTCGCCTTTGGTTATAAAAAATAAAAAAGTTATATGTTCAAATTCGAGTTGTAAATATGTTAAAGAGTAATAAAATAGTAAATGTAATAGGTGCAGGGCTTGCTGGGTGTGAATCAGCATATTTTTTGGCTGAACACGGTGTTATGGTAAACCTTTATGAAATGAAGGAAATAAAAAAAACACCTGCACAAAAATCAGATAATTTTGCCGAACTTGTTTGCTCTAACAGTTTAAAAAGTATGGAAAAACTTTCAGCAAGTGGAATGCTGAAACTAGAATTGCAAAAATTGGGTTGTTTTTTACTTGATTGTGCAAACAAAACAAGTGTTCCTGCGGGAAATTCGTTATCTGTTGACAGAGAACAATTTTCACAAATGGTAACAGAAAAGATAAAAAATCATCCAAATATTAATGCTATTAATGAAATTGTTAAAGATATAGACACATCTTTGCCAACAATTGTTGCAACAGGGCCATTATGTGATGATGAGTTGTTTAAAAATTTATCAAAATTAATTGGCAATGACAACTGTTATTTTTATGATGCAATTGCACCTATTGTTGAAACAGATAGCGTGGATATGAGCAGAGCATTTTGGGGCAATAGGTATGAAAAAGGCGAAACAAAAGACTATTTGAATTGTTGGCTTAATAAAGAAGAATATGAAGTTTTTGTAAAAGAGTTAGTTAATGCAAAAACTGTTGAATTGCATAATTTTGAAAAATTAAAGGTTTTTGAAGGTTGTATGCCAATTGAAGTTTTGGCAAAAAGAGGTGATAAATCACTAAGATATGGACCAATGAAACCTGTTGGACTGTGCAAACAGGTTGAAACCGAAAAGCCATATGCTATTGTGCAACTTAGAAAAGAAAATGCCGACGGAAGTTGCTTAAATATGGTTGGATTTCAAACAAATTTGATATTTAAGGAACAAAAAAGAGTATTTTCGCTTATTCCTGCATTAAAAAATGCAAAATTTTTGAGATATGGAACAATGCATAGAAATAGTTATATTAATGCACCAAAGTGTTTAAATGTTTATTCACAATTAAAAAATTATCCTAATATTTTTATTGCAGGGCAAATTTCTGGTGTTGAGGGATATGTTGAAAGCATTGCAAGTGGGCTTTATTGTGCAATTAATATGTTGCTTTATATTAATAAAAAATCAATGATTTCTTTGCCAAGTTCAACTTGTTTGGGTGCTATTATCAATTATATTGTTTTTGCTGATGACAAAAACTTTCAACCTATGAATGCAAATTATGGAATTATAAGTTGTGAAAAAACTTTTGCCGACAAGCAAGCAAAAAAGATGTATATTTTGGAAAATTCAATGAATGAAATAGATAAGTTTAAGGAGGAATTTAATGGAAAGTTTGTTTAAAGGTACAACAATTTGTGCTGTTAAAAGAAACGGTAAAACTGTTATTTGTGGTGATGGGCAAGTGACAATGCAACAAAGCGTTATTTTTAAAAGCAATGCCGTTAAGGTTAGAAGAATTTATAATGACAATGTTATTATTGGCTTTGCAGGAAGCGTTGCAGATGCTTTTAGTTTAAGCGAAAGATTTGAAAAAATGTTAAACAAATTTGCAGGTAATTTAATGAAAAGTGCAGTTGAACTTGCAGGACTTTGGAGAATGGATAAAGCTCTTAGAAAACTTGAAGCAATGATGATTGTTGCAGATAAAGATAAACTTTTAATAATTTCTGGTATGGGTGATGTAATTGAGCCAGAAGATGATGTTTGTGCAATTGGTTCTGGTGGAAATTATGCACTTGCCGCCGCAAAAGCATTAATTCAAAATACAGATTTAAGTGCGAGGGAAATTGCAACAAAAGCACTTACTATTGCAAGTGGAATTTGCGTATTTACAAATTCAAATTTAGTTGTTGAAGAAATTTAAGGAGGAATTATGAGTTTAACACCAAAAGAGATTGTAAGTGAACTTGACAAGTATATTATTGGTCAAAATCAGGCAAAAAAAGCAGTTGCTATTGCTCTTAGAAACAGATATAGAAGAAGCAGACTATCTAAGGAATTAAGAGATGAAATCACTCCAAAAAACATCATTATGAAGGGACCAACAGGAGTTGGTAAAACTGAAATTGCAAGAAGATTGGCAAAATTGGTTAAAGCTCCATTTGTTAAGATTGAAGCAACAAAATACACAGAAGTTGGATATGTTGGCAGAGATGTTGAAAGTATGGTTAGAGACCTTGTTTCTGTTTCTGTTAGAATGGTTAAAGATGAGAAAGTTCACGAAGTTGAACAAAAGGCAAAAAAAGTTGTTGATGAAAAATTAATCAAATTGATTAGTTTGGAGTTGGTAAAAAATTCAAGTTTGGAACAACCAACAATTGCCGAAATTGAAGAAAACTATAACCAAAACAAATATGATGATATGAATATTGAAGTTGATGTTAGTGAAAAACCTAAACAATTTGATATGATGTCTGGTATGGGAGAAATAAGTATAAATGCTGTGTTTGGCGATATTTTTCCTCAAAAGAAAAAGAAGAAAAAAATGTCTGTTAAAAGGGCAAGAGAAGCTTTAATTGAAGAGGAAGCAGATAAATTAATAGACAATGATAGTGTGAATAGTGAAGCCATAAGAAGAGCCGAAGAAGAGGGAATAATATTTATTGATGAAATGGATAAAATAATTGGTAAGGGAAGTCAAAACGGACCTGATGTTTCCAGAGAAGGTGTTCAAAGGGATATTTTGCCAATTGTTGAAGGAACAACTGTTAATACAAAATATGGTTCTGTTAAAACTGATTTTATTTTGTTTATTGCAGCAGGAGCATTTCACATTTCAAAAATTGAGGATATGATACCAGAATTGCAAGGTAGATTTCCAATTAGAGTTGAATTAAACAATTTAACAAAAGATGATTTTGTAAAAATTTTATCAACTCCAAAAAATGCTGTAACTTTGCAATATGCAAGTTTGTTGAAAGTTGATAATATTGACTTAAAGTTTACAGATGATGCACTTGATGAAATTGCAACAATTGCAGAAAATCAAAACGAAAGTCAAGAAAACATAGGTGCAAGAAGATTGCATACAATAATGGAGAAACTTTTGGAAGATGTTTCTTTTAATGCAAGTGGTGAATATCCTATGTCTGAAGTTGTTATTGACAGACCTTATGTAAAAAAAGTGTTTAGCGAGAATGCAAAAAATAACGATTTGAAAAGGTATATTTTATAGGAGGGAATTATGATAATATTAAACGAAGGAAATTTTGAGGAAAAAGTTGAAAAATCAGAGGGTGTTAAATTAGTAGATTTTTTTGCTACTTGGTGTGGACCTTGCAGAATGCTTGCTCCAATTTTGGAACAAGTAAGCGAAGAAAGCAGTGCCGATGTTTATAAGGTTGACATTGATGAAAGCTCTAATCTTGCAAGAAAATACGGTATTATGGTTGTTCCAACAATGCTTGTTTTTGTTGATGGAAAAGAAGTTGAAAGATTTAGTGGCTTTATGCAAAAAGATGCTATTTTGTCAAAATTAAACGCATACACAGAAGTTTAATTTTAATTTGGTTATTTCCAAAAAAATAAAAAATGGACATTTCTTTTTAATTTGGTATTGCATTTGACATAGTTTAATGCTATAATTTCTTGTGTAAAAGGAAAAAAAATAATGGATAGAAAAGTTTATTTAGATAATGCGGCAACAACTTATGTTTCTAGCGAAGTTTTAAATGAAATGATGCCTTGTTTTAATACAATCTATGGCAATTCCAACAGTTTACATTCATTTGGCAGAGATGCACAAGCTGTTGTTGACCGTGCAAGGGATAGAGTGGCAAAAGCTATCAATGCAAACACAACTGAAATTTATTTCACTTCTGGTGGTACCGAGGCAAACAACTGGGCTATTAAAGGTTTGGCTCACGCAAATGCTTCAAAGGGTAAACACATTATTGTTTCAAAAATTGAACACGATTCCATTCTTGAAAGTTGTAAAGAACTTGAAAAAGAGGGTTTTGAAGTTACATATTTGAATTGTGATAGCGAAGGTTTGGTTAGTGTTACAGATTTGTTGCACTACATAAGAACAGACACAATTCTTGTTTCAATAATGGCTGTTAATAATGAAATAGGCACAATTCAAAGCATTAAAACTTTGGCTTCAATTGCTCACGATAAAGGTGCAATTTTCCATACCGATGCAGTTCAAGCAATTGGACACATAAAAATTGATGTTAAAGATATGGGAATTGATGCCTTAACAATGAGTGCACACAAAATTTATGGACCAAAAGGTGTTGGTGCATTGTATGTAAGAAATGGCTTGCATATTGAAAACCTTATTGTTGGTGGAAGTCAAGAAAGAGGAAAACGCGGTGGAACACTTAATGTTCCTGCAATTGTTGGCTTTGGTAAAGCTGTTGAAATTGCTGTTAGAGATATTTTTGTAAATAATCAAAAATTAAAGTCTATTAGAGATTATTTTGTTAAAAATGTCTTTGAAAAAATTGACTATGTAAAATTAAACGGACACCCATTCCAAAAAGTAAACAACATTGTTAATCTATCATTTGAAATGGTTGAAGGTGAATCTGTTTTAATGCTTCTTGATATGGAGGGAATTGCTGTTTCAACAGGTTCAGCTTGCACAAGTGGAAGTTTGGAAGCTTCACACGTTATTAAAGCTCTTAAAGTAAGCGATGAAATGGCACACAGTGCTATCAGATTTTCATTCGCAAAATCAATATCAAAAGATGATGTTGACTATGTTGTTGACACATTAGTTAAAGTTATTGCAAAATTAAGGGCAATTTCTCCTATAACAAAAACTGGGAGGGCAAAATAATGTATAATCGCAAAGTGTTAGATATATTCAAAAATCCTAGTAATGCCGGTGGGCTTAAAGGCGCAAATGGTGTTGGCAAACTGGTTGATGACAAAACGGGAGAAACAACAAAAATATATTTAAAGATTGATGAAAATGATGTTGTTGAAGAAGCAAAATTTAAGGCAATGGGTTGTGTTGCAACAATTGTTTCAAGTTCTGTTTTAACTGATATTTTGCCCGGAATGTCTGTTGATGAAGTTTTAAATCTTTCTTGCAAAGACATTTTGGATATTGTTGGTGATATGCCAATGGAAAAGATGTTCTTTGTTGAAAATTCAATAGAAACTGCAAAACTTGCTGTTAAAGATTATTTAAAAAAGAAAGAAAAAGAACAAAAAAAATTACTTAATGCATAATAATAATAAAGTTTGTAATAAAAATAACCTTTTTGCAAATAATACTTGCAGGGAGGTTTTTTATTATGAAAGATGGATTAATTTGTGGCTTGGTTTTGGGAATGATTGCTGGTGCATTGTTATATAAAAATAATCCACAAGCAAAAGAAATTGTAAACAAAACCGAAGAAGTAATAAAAAGTGAAATGAAAAATATGAAAAAATCCGAACCTAAAAAATCGAACTAATGCGTATAGCAGAGCAAAAACAGCATCAAGTTATGCTGTTTTTGCTTTTTCATATAGTTTTGTTTTTTTAATATCACAATTTATTTGACTTAATAACAAAAAATATTTATACTTTACATAAGGGTAGAGGATATGCAATATCAAAAAATTATGTGTCTTGATTATGGCGATGCAAGAATAGGAATTGCTTTTACAGATTTTTTGCAAATAACAGCAAATCCTTATGAAATTTATCACTGCGTTAGTCAGGATAAAGACTTGCAGTATTTGTCTGATTTGGCACATAAAAACAGTGTTGGAGTTATTGTTATCGGAATGCCTTATTCACTTGATGGACAAAATAACCAGCGAACAGAAATAACAAAGGACTTTGGAACAAAACTAGAAAATTTTTCAAAAATAAAAGTTGTGTATGAAGATGAAAGACTTTCTTCATATGAGGCTGAGGAAATTTTGAAAAAAAAGAAAGTTGCTCCAAAAGATAGAAAAAAGCAATTGGATATGTTATCTGCCGCAATTATTTTGCAGGCCTACCTTAATAACAGAAAAGGAGATTAAAAATGGAAGAAAAAAAGGAAGAACTTGGAATTTTAGATATTCTTTTAGATGAAGATAATGAGGACCCAATAACATTATACGATGAAAATGATAAAGCAGTCAGATTTGACCAAGTTGCTATTATACCAATGGAAGAAAAATTATATGCAATTTTAAAACCTATTGATGAAATGGAAGGTGTTGCTGATGACGAAGCTATTGTTTTCTTTGTTAACGAACAATCAGAAGGCGATGCAACATTGGAAATTGAAACAGATGAACCAACAGCAATGAGAGTTTTTGATGAATACTATAAACTTTTAGATAAAGCAGAAAAACAAGATAAATAATAATATAAAATTTGTACAATTTATTAAAATTTAAGTGAGATATTAAATACTCACACAACAAAAAATGTGATATGATTTAAAATATCACATTTTTTTTGTATTAAATTTTAAATTCTTCACATAATACTTTTGTCAAAGCAATTAAGCTTTGCAAAGGAGGTAAAACTATATGTTTGGAAGAAACAAATCTAGCAAAGAATCATCAAGAACTAGAGATTGTTCAGGTAAAACAAACTCAAACATGGAAGCTGGTTCTGATATGAACAAAAAAAGTTCAAAAAGTTCTAACAAATCAAATAGAGAACAAGCATCAAAAAGAAACGCTTCTCGTGGTTAGTAAGTAGTTTTGCTAATAAAAAGGATATTCAATATTAGTTGAATATCCTTTTTTATAAATTAAACTAATAAATATAGTTATCATTAATTTTTTAATCAAATAAATTGTAA
>CASFHZ010000086.1 GCA_949294585.1 uncultured Christensenella sp.
ATTTAAGTTAACAATAACCATAACACTTTTAATTATTATATTTTTACTGCTAGGCTTTGGCGTGTTTGCAATAATAAGAGCAAACACTGGAATTGCCAACACAACCGATTTTGTTAGTGGAGATGAAAATGTATTTGTTAGAATAACAGGTGCATATGAAGGTCCCGAACTTGTAACAAACGGTGCAACAGAAACATACTACTATGAACTTGACCGTGCCGACAGAGAAGGCTACACAAACGAACAAATCAACATTGCCCCTTGGGTGCTTGGTAAAACAAACTTCACAGAAAAAAACACATTAATTTCTTTAACATTCACATTTGAAAACCTTAATGGAGTTAATGATTTAACAATTGACATAACAAATGTTGCTTGTGACATAAACCAAAAATTTGTAACTTCATATATAACAACAACCAACCAAGATGAACTAAACACAATTCAACCAACAGTTCTTTCTGCCAATGCTTCAAACACTGCTTCATTGCCAAGCATAACAGCACAAAATGGCAAAATTGTTTATGTTAAAATAATATACCAACTTCAAAATTTTGCAGAATCTTTTGATTTTCAAAACAATATAAATATAAATTTCTCAACTTTGTTAGAAAACCAATCACAAACTGCATAACTTGAATAATAAAAAAGCACACTTTAAACAAAATTTAAAGTGTGTTTTTTAATGTTTTATTTGACATATTAATTATGTTTTTTTAATATATCTATATGAATATTAAAGATATAACATACAAAATAAATAATCATATAAATCTAACTAAACAAGAAATAGATTTTATTGTTCAAAACTACACAAACAACCATATATCAGATGAAGATATGACGGATTTTATTCAGTCCATATACACAAATAACCTATCCGACCAAGAACTGTATTGGCTTACTATTGCTATGAAAAACAGTGGCGAAGTTCTTGATTTAAGTGACATTGGACAAGTTGTTGATAAACATTCCACTGGTGGAGTAAGCGACACAACAACAATCATCATTGCACCAATTTGTGCAACACTTGGCACAAAAATGCTTAAACTAAGCGGAAGAGGTCTTGGCTTCACTGGTGGCACTGCTGACAAACTTGAAAGTTTTAAAGGCTACAAAACAGAACTACCAATTGAAAAGGCAAAAGAACTTGTGAAACAAAATGGTGCGTGTATGATTACTTCAACAAAAAACTTGGCACCTGCTGACAAAAAAATATATGCCCTAAGAAACAAAACAGGACTTGTTGACAGCATTCCCCTAATTGCATCATCAATAATGAGCAAAAAATTGGCAAGTGGTGGAGATATAATTGTTCTTGATGTAAAATATGGAAATGGCGCATTTATGCCAAATAAACATAAGGCAAAACAACTGGCAAAAAAAATGAAAATAATTGGCAAAAAAGATGGCAAAAAAGTTAAAATTGTACTTGGAAAAATGAATCAACCACTTGGGTATAACATAGGCCCACAACTTGAAGCGATGGAAGCAATTGAGGTTTTGAAAGGAGCAAAAAACAATTTGCAAAAAGCAAGTGTTAAACTCGCCTCAATTTGCGTTGCGTTAGATAAACACATACCATATTTTTTTGCAAAACTAAAAGTTAAAAAAACAATAAAAAATAACTCTGCACTAACAAAACTTAAAACAATGATTAGTTGCCAAGGTGGAAGTTTAGACTTGTTTAATTTGTCATACCCAACCCCAACACTTAATGTAAAAAGCAAAATAAGTGGCAAAGTAACTGGTTTTGATACAAAAAAGTTGGGACAAATTGTTGCACAAATGGGTACAGTTAAAATTAATAATACCGATGAAATTCACTATGAATATGGAGTAAGAACATTTCACAAAATAGGAAATAAAGTAAAAAAAGGTGATATAATTTTCTCAATTTATGCAAAAGACCAAACCGAAGCAACAAAAATTCAAAATTCTCTACTTAGTTGTATAAAAATAAAATAAAGCACAATTCACTGTTTGAATTGTGCTTTTTACAAAAAAACAAATAGCCTAAAATTAGACTATTTGTTTTTTTATCATAAAACTAAATTTTACTTTGTGTATTTAACATAGCC